>NZ_JAAAXQ010000204.1 GCF_009916105.1 Streptomyces sp. GC420
GTCGGCAGCGTCAGGTGTGTATAAGAGACAGCTCCACCACACCCCACCGCCGCCGCCCGCGAACGCACAAAAAAGATCGCGCCGGACCCGGCGGAGTCCGGCGCGATCGACGACTTCACCCTCGAAGCTGCCAGGGCGTGGGACCTGTTGGGGCAGGCACCCGTCGTGTCGAGCTCTGTGGGCGGCTCCGGATTGGGGGACCCGGAATATGCCCGGTGGTGCTGGTGTTGCGGTCGTACAGGCGATCAGGCCTCGCTGCGCTGCTGCGGAATACCCGCAAGCAGTGCGCGGACCTCTGCCTCGCGGTAACGCCGGTGTCCTCCGAGCGTTCGGATGGACGTGAGCTTGCCGGCCTTGGCCCAGCGTGTGACCGTCTTCGGGTCCACGCGGAACATGGTGGCAACCTCAGCCGGGGTCAGCAGCGGCTCGGCATCAGGGGTGCGAGCGGTCATGAGCGGCCTCCTCGGGAGAACCGAACCATCACGGTTCTTTCCTCTAAATTCTGCACCTTGACCCGCGTTGCCCGAAATGGCGGACGCGGGCCGAGTCGGTTATAGGACGAACGGCTTGTCCTCGGCACTACAACTACACCATCTGTCCAGCCCCGTCGGCCAAACCGACGGAATTGCCCTCTCAGGTGTTCAACCTCGGCGGAAGCCGATGGACCGTGCCATAGCGGACAGTCACGCCGCCGTGACGATCAGTCACACAGTAATCAGGAGCCACCAGACCCCCCAGTTGAGTGCAAAGCCAAACAATCCGCCCAGAGTTGGGCGGACAGAATCCTCCCCGGACTCCTTGTCCTATTTTGGCACGAGGACGGGGGTTACGGGCAAGAGGGAAGTTAGTGCGTTCCGTCACGCTTGGCGCGTGCCGGGCACAAGGCCCGGATCGGGACCAATCCCCCGAGCCGTCGCACAGGCCCCACCCATCATGCACACACACCCGCCCGGCGGTCAGCTCGCGGACTGCATCGCCCGTACCGCCTGCCACCGCCGCGTCAGCCGCCCGTAGGCCGCGCCGGCCCGGTCGGTGTCCCCCTCGCGCAGCGCCTGGAGGCCCTCCGCCATGTCCGCGGCCGAGTGGTCCTCCGACAGCCGCTCCTCCGGGAGCACATGCACCAGACCGCCGTAGTCGAGCTCCACGTACGCCCGCGGATGGAACTCTTCCAGCCATCGCCCGACGTCCATCAGGCCGTCGATGAGGGCGCCCTCCCCCATCGTGTCCCGCAGCGTCTTCAGCGCCCGCGCCACCCGCCGCCGCGCCTCGACCATCGGCGTGCGGTAGCGCAGCGCCGGCGGCACGGGCCGCTCGCCCGGCTCCGTCTCGTACCCCTTGTCATAGCGCCGCTCCGCGTCCGAGAAGAGCGCGAACCAGCGCACCGGCACGTGCCACGCAGCGGAGCGGATCCAGGGCCTGGCGTCCGGGTTGCGCTCCATCCAGCGTTCGTAGTCCGCGGTGGCCTGGTGGCGCACGAGGGGCGGCAGCACCGCGTCGAGCACCGGCAGCGGGAACTCCTCGGCGAGGGCGCCCAGGGCCTGCCAGCCGCGCAGCCTGGTCCGCCACGGGCAGACGCACGTGACGCCGTCCACGACGGTCACGAAGGCGTCGCCGCTCTCGTGCACGGGGACCGCGACCGGCGGGGTGGGCAGCAGATCGGCGAGGGAGCGGCGCAGCTCGTCCTGGTAGGTGGGGCGGTCCTGGCGCCGCGCGTAGCGGGCCCAGTGGGTGCGCTCCGGTTCCGGGAAGGCGGCGAGCGGCTCGTAGACCCGCAGATAGGTCGCGTACGGGACGAGCACCGACGTCGTCATCGCCACACTTACCCCCTGCGCCGGCAGGCGCTGCCGATGGGCCGGAATGCTCTGGATCGTCCCATGCTCCTACTCCACTGGAGGGTGATCCTCTGTACCCGCTCGGCTCCGGGGCGGATCAGGTCCTACGCTGCTACCACCCTCCCACCCGCAGAGGGTCGCTCCATCCTCGGCTACTCACCTCAGGAGTCACCACAGTGACCGACGTAACCGACGGCGTTCTGCACACCCTGTTCCGATCGGAGCAGGGCGGACACGAACAGGTCGTGCTCTGCCAGGACCGTGTCAGCGGCCTCAAGGCCGTGATCGCCATCCACTCGACAGCCCTGGGCCCGGCCCTCGGCGGCACGCGCTTCTACCCGTACGCGAGCGAGGAGGAGGCCGTCGCCGACGCCCTGAACCTCGCCCGCGGCATGTCGTACAAGAACGCCATGGCCGGGCTCGACCACGGCGGCGGCAAAGCCGTGATCATCGGCGATCCCCGGCTGATCAAGACGGACGAGCTGCTGCTCGCCTACGGCCGCTTCGTCGCCTCGCTCGGCGGGCGCTACGTCACCGCCTGCGACGTCGGCACCTATGTCGCCGACATGGACGTCGTCGCCCGCGAGTGCCGCTGGACGACCGGCCGCTCCCCCGAGAGCGGCGGCGCCGGCGACTCGTCCGTGCTCACCGCCTTCGGCGTCTTCCAGGGCATGCGGGCCAGCGCCCAGCACCTGTGGGGCGACCCCTCGCTGCGAGGCCGCAGGGTCGGCGTCGCCGGCGTCGGCAAGGTCGGCCACCACCTCGTGGACCACCTGCGGCAGGACGGCGCCGAGGTCGTCGTCACGGACGTACGGCCGGAGGCGGTGCGCCGGATCCTGGAGCGGCACCCCGAGGGCGTCACCGCCGTCGCGGACACCGACGCCCTGATCCGTGCCGAAGGGCTGGACATCTACGCCCCCTGTGCGCTGGGCGGGGCGCTGAACGACGAGTCCGTGCCGGTCCTGACCGCGCGGATCGTCTGCGGCGCCGCCAACAACCAGCTCGCCCACCCGGGCGTCGAGAAGGACCTCGCCGACCGCGCGATCCTGTACGCGCCCGACTACGTGGTGAACGCCGGCGGTGTCATCCAGGTGGCCGACGAGCTGCACGGCTTCGACTTCGAACGGTGCAGGGCGAAGGCCGCGGAGATCTTCGACACCACGCTGGCAATATTCGCACGTGCGAAGGACGATGGGATTCCGCCGGCCGCCGCGGCCGACAGGATCGCCGAGCAGCGGATGGCGGAGGCACGGGCGGCACGCGGTTACTGAGCCTGCCGTACAGCGTCCCGAAATCCCCCGGAAAGCCCTTCGAAAGCTGCCGGAAAGGCTCGGGCGGGCCCGGTGCGGGGCCGCGGGAGGCGCTTGACAGGGCCCGGCGCGGCGCCGGGTACCGGGGGAGGGCGGTCCGCCGGCCGGCGAGACAAGACTCACGCCTGTCGGCGGGTCGTCCTCGAGAAAGGGTTAAAATCGCAGCTGACCAGCGGGTACAGGGCATCCCGATGGTTGTGTGACAAGGCGCGTCATGCGGGCGGCGTACCGTATGGCCCCGGAAGCAGGTACCGTTGAAGCCCTACGGACACGGTCTCTCCGATGAGAGCCCGTTCCGACTCATGAACGCGTGTCAAGACTCTGGGGCCATCGAGCCCCGTATCCGAGGGGGTCGAGCCATGGGGCGCGGCCGGGCCAAGGCCAAGCAGACGAAGGTCGCCCGCCAGCTGAAGTACAACAGCGGTGGGACGGACCTCTCACGCCTGGCCAGCGAGCTGGGCGCATCAACGGCGAGTCCGATTTCGAGTCAGCCTCCGAACGGGGAACCGTTCGAGGACGACGAGGAGGACGACGACCCGTACGCCCGCTACGCGGAGCTGTACAACGACGACGATGACGAGGAAGAGGACGACTCCTCGCATCCGCAGCGTCGCGGTGCTTGACCGCTCAGCTCGCTCGTTTTGAGCACTCACGCCCGGTCCGGGGCTGCCCCCGGACCGGGTTCTGTGCTACCCACGAGCGACCTGTCGGTCAGCCCGCCGCGTAGTCGCCGGTCAGGGTCGCCCCCGTCGCGTGCTCGCCACGCTCGGTGATCTCGCCTGCCACCCAGGCGTCCACGTCGCGGTCGGCCAGCGTGGCCAGGGCGACGTCGACCGAACCCTGCGGGACGACGGCGATCATGCCGACGCCCATGTTCAGGGTCCTCTCCAGCTCCAGCCTTTCGACCTGTCCGGCCCTGCCGACCAGGTCGAAGACCGGGGCCGGCGTCCAGGTGGAGCGGTCGACGGAGGCGTGCAGCCCGTCCGGGACGACCCGCGCCAGGTTGGCGGCGAGCCCTCCTCCGGTGATGTGCGAGAACGCGTGCACCTCGGTGGTCCGGGTCAGCGCCAGGCAGTCCAGGGAGTAGATCTTGGTGGGCTCGAGCAGCTCCTCGCCGAGCGTCCGCCCGAACTCCTCGACGTGCGCGTCCAGGCTCATCCCCGCCCGGTCGAACACGACGTGCCGCACCAGTGAGTAGCCGTTCGAGTGCAGACCGGACGACGCCATGGCGATCACGGCGTCACCCTCGCGGATCCGGTCCGCGCCCAGCAGCCGGTCGGCCTCCACCACGCCCGTACCGGCACCGGCGACGTCGAAGTCGTCCGGGCCGAGCAGGCCGGGGTGCTCGGCCGTCTCACCGCCCACCAGGGCGCAGCCGGCCAGCACACAGCCCTCGGCGATGCCCTTGACTATGGCGGCCACCCGCTCCGGGTGGACCTTGCCCACGCAGATGTAGTCGGTCATGAACAGCGGCTCGGCGCCGCAGACGACGATGTCGTCCATGACCATCGCGACCAGGTCGTGGCCGATCGTGTCGTACACGCCCAGCTGCCGCGCCAGGTCCACCTTCGTACCGACACCGTCGGTGGCGGAGGCGAGGAGCGGCCGCTCGTAGCGCTTGAGTGCTGACGCGTCGAAGAGGCCGGCGAAGCCGCCGAGGCCGCCGAGGACCTCGGGGCGCTGCGTCTTCTTCACCCACTCCTTCATCAGCTCGACGGCGCGGTCGCCCGCTTCGATGTCGACGCCCGCTGCCGCGTAGCTGGCACCAGTGGTCTCAGACATGGTGAGGAGAACTTTCCTGTCGTGACGCCTGTACGGCTCGTACAGCCGGTCTTACGGACGGCGGATCGCGTCCGCGGCCGCGGTACCGGCGGGACCGGCCGCGAGCTCGGTCTCCAGCAGCTGCTTGCCCAGCAGCTCCGGGTCCGGGAGTTCCATCGGGTACTCGCCGTCGAAGCACGCGCGGCACAGGTTCGGCTTGGCGATGGTGGTCGCCTCGATCATGCCGTCGATGGAGATGTACGCGAGCGAGTCCGCACCCAGCGACTTGCCGATCTCCTCGACCGTCATGCCGTTGGCGATCAGCTCGGCGCGCGTGGCGAAGTCGATGCCGAAGAAGCACGGCCACTTCACGGGCGGGGAGGAGATCCGGATGTGCACCTCGGCCGCGCCCGCCTCGCGGAGCATCCGCACCAGGGCGCGCTGGGTGTTGCCGCGGACGATCGAGTCGTCCACGACCACCAGGCGCTTGCCGCGGATGACCTCCTTCAGGGGATTCAGCTTCAGGCGGATTCCCAGCTGGCGGATGGTCTGCGACGGCTGGATGAAGGTCCGGCCGACGTAGGCGTTCTTCACCAGTCCCACGCCGTACGGGATACCGCTGGCCTCGGCGTAGCCGACGGCGGCCGGGGTCCCGGACTCCGGGGTCGGTATCACCAGGTCGGCCTCGACCGGGGCCTCGGCGGCGAGCCTGCGGCCCATCTCGACCCGCGACAGGTACACGTTCCGGCCGGCGATGTCGGTGTCCGGGCGGGCCAGGTACACGTACTCGAAGACGCAGCCCTTGGGCTTCGCTTCCGCGAATCGGCGGGTGCGGACGCCGTTCTCGTCGATGGCGATCATCTCGCCCGGCTCTATCTCCCGGGCGAAGCTGGCGCCGACGATGTCGAGGGCCGCGGACTCCGAGGCGACCACCCAGCCGCGCTCCAGCCGGCCCAGCACCAGCGGGCGGATGCCCTGCGGGTCCCGGGCGGCGTACAGCGTTCCCTCGTCCATGAAGACGAGCGAGAAGGCGCCCTTCACGTCGGGCAGCACCTTGGCGGCACTGTCCTCGACCGAGAGCGGCTTGCCGTCCTCGTCCACCTGGCCGGCGAGGAGCGCGGTGACCAGGTCGGTGTCGTTGGTGGCCGCCACCTGCGTGGCGCGGCCGTTGTCGCTGGGCAGCTCGGCGACCATCCGGGCGAGCTCGACGGTGTTGACGAGGTTGCCGTTGTGGCCGAGCGCGATGGAGCCGTGGGCCGTCGCGCGGAAGGTGGGCTGCGCGTTCTCCCACACCGAGGCTCCGGTGGTGGAGTAGCGGGCATGACCGACCGCGATATGGCCCTGGAGGCTGGTCAGGGAGGTCTCGTCGAAGACCTGGGAGACCAGCCCCATGTCCTTGAAGACCAGGATCTGGGAGCCGTTGCTCACTGCGATGCCCGCGGACTCCTGTCCACGGTGCTGCAGCGCATACAGCCCGAAATAGGTGAGTTTGGCGACCTCTTCACCCGGAGCCCAGACTCCGAAGACGCCGCAAGCGTCCTGGGGGCCCTTCTCACCGGGGAGCAGGTCGTGGTTGAGTCGTCCGTCACCACGTGGCACGCAACCGAGTGTAGGCGAGATCGACCACTGGTCCGAATTGAGGACAGTGGGCCTTCTCACTCAGTGACCGCGGTTACGCCCTTTCCGGTGTCCGCGGTGAGGGTCAGAGTCCCGTCGTTCAGCTCGTAGTCGACCTCGCCGGACAGGATTTTGCGCAGCCTGTCCTCGGTCTTCATCACGGGACCGGCGCACAGCCTGCGGGTGGTGGCGAGATCGCCGAAGCTGATCGTCCCGCCCTTGATCGTGACCTCGCCGCTGAAGTTGTTGCAGCCCAGGTTGCCGCTCACCTTGCCGCCGTCCTCGGCGAAGGTGAGGTGCGCCCTGCCACGGGCGGCCTCGGGCAGGGACTCGGCGGTGCCGTCCTGCCCCTTCGTCACGAAGGCGTCCACCGTCCACCTGGTGCCCTCCAGCGGCGGCGCGGGCTGGGCACGCAGAGTGATCGAGTCGCCGTTCTCTCGGGTGAGGACGAGGGTCTCGACGGCCTTGCCGTCCTCGCCCTCACCCTTGTCGATCTTCGCCTTGAGCTCGCCGCTGAAGACCCCGGCGAACCGCTCCTCGTACTTCATGAGCTCATCGGCGCAGGCCATCTCGGTCATCGCGACATCGGTCACCCTGATGGTGTCGCCCTCGATCTCCACGTCGGCGCCGATGTGGTTGCAGCCCACGGACGCGGCGGTCCCGCCGCCGGTCTCGTCCGTCTTCGCCCCCTCCGGCTCGAACTTCACAAAGGCGTTCTCGGCCTTGTCCGGCAGCGGATGGTCCTTGCCGTCCACAGTGATCTTCTCAGGGACCCAGCGGGTGCCGGTCACGGAGGTGGCGACCGTGGTCCCGGCGCTGCCGCCACCGTCCTTCGTCTGCGTGCCGCAGGCGGCCAGGGCGGCGGTGCCGAGCAGGGCCACGGCGGCGTACGTCACGTTCATCACTCGCTTCACGGCGATGTGACGTACCCGGCGCCTGCGGGGTTCCCTCTCCCCGCGGCCCGCTTTCGTGCGGGCGGGCCCTCCTGCTTCCGTGCCAGGGGCCTGCTTCCGTGCCAGGGGCCTGCTTCCGTCCCGGGCGCCTGCTTCCGTGCCGGGGCCCGTTCATCTCATGATCGGCAGCAGCCCGGAGAGGTCGGCCCGCTCGCCGCTCGCCAGGACCCGGGCGGCCGCGATCTCGTCGGCCCAGGCCGTACGGCCCGTGGCGAGCCTGATCCAGGTCGCCGGATCGGTCTCGACGACGTTCGGCGGGGTGCCCCGGGTGTGCCGGGGCCCTTCGACACACTGCACCACGGCGAAAGGCGGCACCCGGACCTCCGTCGAGGCGCCCGGCGCCACGGCGGCCAGCGCGTCGGCCAGCAGCCGTGTGCAGGCGGCCAGCGCCTGACGGTCGAAGCGGGGCTCGGTACCGAGGGCGGCGGCGAGGTCGTCGGTGTGCACCACCAGTTCCACGCACCGGGTCACCAGGAAGTCGCCCAGCCGCATCGCGCCGACCCGGGTGGACACCAGCCGCTCGGCGGGCGCCGCGTCCAGGCAGGCGGCGAGCAGCCCCCCGGCCCGCTCGAAGAGCTCGTCCGGCCCGGCGCTCACGGCGAGTTCCCGGGTCCGCTCGTCGATCCCCTCCGCGCGCGCCGCGGTGGAGAGCGGCCACTGGAGCAGCGTGACCTCCTGCTTCGGCGGCTCGGGCTCGTCGAGGTGCCGGGCGACGGCGCCGACGGCCAGCGCGATGTGCGCGGCGAGCTCCCGTACGGTCCAGTCGCCCAGCCGTGTCGGCAGCGCGAGCCGCTCCGGGGTCAGGTCCCTGACGAGGTCGTGGGCGAGGGAGAACTGGGCGGTGAGGGCCGCACGGATCTTGGCGGGGTCGTAGCTGCGGGTGCGCTTCCTGGCCGGTGGCATGGGGAGAGTATGCAGTTTCCGTGCCGCCTTCCGCCGACGGCCCACTCGCCGTGACCGGCCCGCGCACAGCGGTTCCGGCGGCACTCGCAAGCGGCACTCGCCGACACGCCCCGTGCCGCGGCAGTGCCCGTACGCAGTCCGCGGGCCCACGCCCGCGGCTGACGGCGGGTGAACATCCGGACCGTGTGGCGGCTCCGCGGCGGCCGCAAACGCCGCTGCCCCGCCCGGGGACCGGGCAGGGCAGCGCGGGCTCGCCGGCGGGCGGGCTACGCGAGCAGCGCCGGGATGGTCTCCTCGTGCGCCGTGCGCAGTTCGCTCAGCGGGACGCTGAACTCGCCCTGCACCTCGATCGCGTCTCCGTCGACGACACCGATGCGGGTCACGGGCAGGCCGCGGGCACCGCACATGTCGTTGAAGCGAAGCTCCTCGCTGCGCGGGACGGCGACGACGGCGCGGCCCGCGGACTCGGAGAACAGGAGGGTGAAGGCGTCGAGGCCGTCGGGGACGATGAGCCGGGCGCCGTGCCCGCCGCGCAGGCAGGACTCGGTGATTGCCTGGATCAGACCGCCGTCGGACAGGTCGTGAGCGGCGTCGATCATGCCGTCGCGGGAGGCGGAGATCAGGATCTCGGCCAGCAGGCGCTCCCTCTCCAGGTCGACCCGCGGCGGGAGACCGCCGAGGTGCTCGTGGACCACCTGCGACCAGGCGGAACCGCCGAACTCCTCGCGCGTCTCGCCGAGGAGGTAGAGCAGCTGCCCCTCCTCCGCGAAGGCGATCGGCGTACGCCGCGTGACGTCGTCGATCACACCGAGGACCGCCACGACGGGGGTCGGGTGGATGGCCGTGTCGCCCGTCTGGTTGTAGAGGGAGACGTTGCCGCCGGTGACGGGCGTGCCCAGGATCTGGCAGGCGTCGGCGAGACCGCGGGTGGCCTCGGCGAACTGCCACATGACGGCCGGGTCCTCGGGAGAGCCGAAGTTCAGGCAGTCGGAGACGGCCAGCGGCTTGGCGCCGGAGGCGGCGACATTGCGGTAGGCCTCGGCGAGGGCCAGCTGCGCGCCCGCGTACGGGTCGAGCTTGGCGTACCGGCCGTTGCCGTCGGTGGCGACCGCGACACCGAGGTTGGTGTCGGCGTCGACGCGGACCATGCCGGAGTCCTCCGGCTGGGCCAGCACGGTGTTGCCCTGCACGAAGCGGTCGTACTGGTCGGTGATCCAGGACTTGGACGCCTGGTTCGGCGAGGCGACCAGCTTCAGGACCTGCTCGCGCAGTTCCCCGGCGCTCGCGGGCCGGGGCAGCCTGCCCGCGTCGTCGGCCTGGAGGGCGTCCTGCCACTCGGGGCGCGCGTACGGGCGCTCGTACACCGGGCCCTCGTGGGCGACGGTCCGCGGCGGTACGTCGACGATCTGCTCGCCGTGCCAGAAGATCTCCAGCCGCTCGCCGTCGGTGACCTCACCGATGACGGTGGCGATGACGTCCCACTTCTCGCAGATCTCCAGGAAGCGGTCGACCTTGCCGGGCTCGACGATCGCGCACATGCGCTCCTGCGACTCGCTCATGAGGATCTCCTCGGGCGAGAGGGTCGCGTCGCGCAGCGGAACGGTGTCGAGCTCCACGCGCATGCCGCCGGAGCCCGCGGAGGCCAGCTCGCTGGTGGCGCAGGACAGGCCGGCGCCGCCGAGGTCCTGGATGCCGGCGACCAGGTTCTCCTTGAAGATCTCCAGGGTGCACTCGATGAGGAGCTTCTCCTGGAAGGGGTCGCCGACCTGGACGGCGGGGCGCTTGGCCGGGCCCGTTGATTCGAAGGTCTCCGAGGCCAGGACGGAGACGCCGCCGATGCCGTCGCCACCGGTGCGGGCGCCGTAGAGGATGACCTTGTTGCCGGCGCCGGACGCCTTGGCGAGGTGGATGTCCTCGTGCTTCATCACGCCCACGCAGAGGGCGTTGACCAGCGGGTTGCCCTGGTAGCAGGGGTCGAAGACGACCTCGCCGCCGATGTTGGGCAGGCCCAGGCAGTTGCCGTAGCCGCCGATGCCCGCGACCACGCCCGGCAGGACGCGCTTGGTGTCGGGGTGGTCAGCGGCGCCGAAGCGCAGCGGGTCCATGACGGCGACCGGGCGGGCGCCCATGGCGAGGATGTCGCGGACGATGCCGCCCACGCCGGTCGCGGCGCCCTGGTAGGGCTCGATGTACGACGGGTGGTTGTGGGACTCCACCTTGAAGGTGACGGCGTAGCCCTGGCCGACGTCGACGACGCCCGCGTTCTCGCCGATGCCGACGAGCAGCGCGTCGTTCTCGGGGGCCTTCTCGCCGAACTGGCGCAGGTGCACCTTGCTGGACTTGTACGAGCAGTGCTCGGACCACATGACGGAGTACATGGCGAGTTCGGCGCCGGTCGGGCGGCGGCCGAGGATCTCACGGATCCGTTCGTACTCGTCCTTCTTCAGACCGAGTTCGGACCAGGGCTGCTCGGTGTCCGGCGTCTCGGCGGCGTGCTTGACGGTGTCGAGGGTCACGCTCGGTCGCTCCTTCGCGCGATGTTGTGCGGTTGTCGCGTGCTGGAGAGCTCAGTTGCTCCCTCGGCCGTTCGGGTGTCGAGGGTCACGCTCGGTCGCTCCTTCGCGCGATGTTGTGCGGTTGTCGCGTGCTGGAGCGCTCAGTTGCTCCCTCGGCCGTTCGGGTGTCGAGGGTCATGCGCTGACCAGCCTCTTGAGGATCGAGGTGAAGAATGCGAGGCCGTCCGTGCCACCGGTGCCGATGCCGGGCTCCACGGCGTGCTCGGGGTGCGGCATGAGACCGACGACGTTGCCCGCCTCGTTGGTGATGCCCGCGATGTCCCGGAGGGACCCGTTGGGGTTCACGTCCAGGTAGCGGAACGCGACCCGGCCTTCCGCCTCAAGCATGTCCAGGGTGCGCTCGTCCGCGACGTACCGCCCGTCCATGTTCTTCAGCGGGATGTGGATCTCCTGGCCCTGCTCGTAGTCGGCCGTCCAGGAAGTCCCGGCGTTCTCCACCCTCAGCTTCTGCTCTCGGCAGACGAAGTGCAGATGGTTGTTGCGGAGCATGGCGCCCGGCAGCAGGTGCGTCTCGGTCAGGACCTGGAAGCCGTTGCAGATGCCGAGGACCGGCAGCCCGGCCTTCGCCTGCTCGATGACCGTCTCCATGACCGGGGAGAAACGGGAGATCGCTCCGGCGCGCAGGTAGTCGCCGTAGGAGAAGCCGCCGGGCAGCACCACGGCATCGACCTGGTGCAGATCCTTGTCCCGGTGCCACAGGGCGACGGGCTCGGCGCCCGCGAGCCGGACGGCCCGCTGGGTGTCGCGGTCGTCGAGGCTGCCGGGGAAGGTGACGATTCCGATACGGGCATTGCTGCGGCCCGAAGGGCCTCCGTCGACGGCGGTGACGGAAGACGGGAGGGAGGTCACGATTCGACCTTTACTACGTAGTCCTCGATCACGGTGTTGGCGAGGAAGGTTTCTGCCATCTCATTGATGCGGGCCAGGGCGGCGTCGTCGACCGGCCCCTCGACCTCGAGTTCAAAGCGCTTGCCCTGACGTACGTCGGCGATGCCTTCGAAACCCAGTCGGGGCAGTGCGCGCTGCACCGCCTGTCCCTGGGGGTCGAGGATCTCCGGCTTGAGCATGACGTCGACTACGACGCGTGCCACTGGCACTCCCATGGTGGTTCGGTGCGAAGGCGGTCCTCTCAGCGTACCCGGCCGGGATTTCTACGCGGGTAGATATGTCCGCGGGCAGATCACATCCACGTATCGGCGGCACGAAAAACCGGGGAAAACCCCCGCACCCGATAGCCGCGGGACACGCTGAGGTAATTGGGAGGGCTTCCCAATGCAATGCCGACGGCTGTAAAAAGGAAATGGCATTGGACCAAAACAGCCGTACAGTCGGCATCACCGCACGTCAGGAAGCTGTGGACGGCGGAGTAGCCGCATGAAGGGACCGATATCCGTGGCGCAGCGCGTAGTGGTCACACTCTCCGACGACATCGAAGGCGGAGAAGCGGCGGAAACGGTCGTCTTCGGTCTCGACGGGAAGTCGTACGAGATCGACCTCAATACCGCCAACGCAAAGAAACTGCGCAAGGCTCTCGCGCCCTATGTGGCGGCGGGCCGCAGGCAGTCCGCGTCGGGCAGGACCTACCGGCGCACCTCCCTCGCGCCCGACCCGGCGGTGGTCCGCGCCTGGGCCAGGTCGCACCAGTTCGACGTGCCGCCGCGCGGCCGGATCCCGAAGAAGGTCTACGAGGCCTACAACGAGGCCGCGGGCGCAACCGGTTGAGCGGCCGGCGCCGATCCGCGCTCGCGGGATCCGATTTGCATCCGACCCGGGGTGATCGGCTAAAGTCTGGAGCACGCCGAGGGGCGAGGCCGAAGGGCCGGATCCCGAAGCTGCTTGCGGGTGTAGTTCAGTAGTAGAACACCCTCTTTCCAAGAGGGAGGCGCAGTGTGCAATTCCTGTCACCCGCTCTGCACCGCTCGACCGACCACGAGAGTGGATCAGGTAGAGTGGTGAACGCGCCGACCGGTGAGAGCCAGTCGGATGCAATGCGGACGTGGCTCAGTTGGTAGAGCATCACCTTGCCAAGGTGAGGGTCGCGAGTTCGAATCTCGTCGTCCGCTCAGGAATGAAGGCCCCGGTCAATGCGACCGGGGCCTTCTGCTTGTCGCGCATTCCACTTCCGTCTCCACAGAAGCCTCCGGGTGTGAGAGACACCACACCCCGGTGGGGCCGCTCCTTGCGCGCGACGGTGATCACGATGGGGCTTCGCACACGGCGCCGTGCTGTGCGCTCCCTCAACAGGACCGCGTACGCCCGCTGGACGGCGGCCGGCCGGCTCACGGAGCGCGGAGCGGGCCCCACGCCGCCGGATTCGGCACGCCCGCCCGTCCTCCCCCGTCCGGAAGACCGGTGCGCCACGGTCCGCTTCACTCGCGTGCGAGGTTGGGTATAGTTGCTTACGCGCTTCGGCGCCTGCGGACGTAGCTCAGTTGGTAGAGCGCAACCTTGCCAAGGTTGAGGTCGCGAGTTCGAGCCTCGTCGTCCGCTCCGGAACGAAAAGCCCCCGGCCTGAACGGCCGGGGGCTTTCGCGTGTCCGGAACCTCTCGGGTCACTGCCAGGAGGTGCCGGTCAGACGCTCGTACGCCTCGATGTACTTGGCCCTGGTCCGGTCCACGACCTCCTGCGGGAGGGGCGGCGGCTGCTCGCTCCTGCGGTCCCAGCCGGAGGCCGGGGAGGTCAGCCAGTCACGGACGAACTGCTTGTCGAAGGAGGGCTGGGGGCGCCCCGGCTCCCATTCGTCGGCGGGCCAGAAGCGGGACGAGTCCGGAGTCAGCACCTCGTCGCCGAGGACCAGACGCACCTCGCCCCCGGAGGCCTCGGAACCCGCGGAACCCGCCGTGGTCTCGTGGCCGAACTCGAACTTGGTGTCGGCGAGGATGATGCCGCGGTCGCGGGCGATGTCACGCGCCCGGCTGTAGACGGCGAGGGTTGTCTGGCGCAGCTGGGCAGCGGTCTCCGCGCCGACCTGCCGCGCGACCTCCTCGTAGCTGACGTTCTCGTCGTGCTCGCCGACGGCCGCCTTCGTCGCCGGGGTGAAGATCGGCGCGGGCAGCTCGGAGCCGTCGACCAGCCCCTCCGGCAGGGCGAGGCCGCAGACGGTCCTGGTCTGCTGGTACTCGGCGAGCCCCGAGCCGGTGAGATAGCCCCGGGCGACACATTCCACCGGAAGCATCCTCAGAGACCGGCACACCAGGGTGCGGCCCGCCCAGTCCTCGGGCGCCCCCTCGGGCAGCTCGTCGGACAGCACATGGTTGGGCACCAGGTCGGCGAGCCGGTCGAACCACCACAGGGACAGCCGGGTGAGCACCCGTCCCTTGTCCGGGATCTCGGTGGGCAGCACCCAGTCGTAGGCGGAGATGCGGTCGCTGGCGACCATGACGAGGTCACCGGCCTCGTTCTGGTACAGGTCGCGCACCTTGCCGGTGTGCAGGTGCACCAGGCCCGGCACCTCCACCGGTTCGGGCTTTTCAACGAATCCGGACACGGTTCCTCCCCGTGGCTTCTGTCCAATGACCTCGATTCTCCCGTATGGGGCGGGGGAAGGCCCGGGCAGGGGGCAACGG
>NZ_JAAAXQ010000205.1 GCF_009916105.1 Streptomyces sp. GC420
TCGCGGGGTCGTTCGCCTTCTCGTCGCCCGCGTGGCCCGCGTCGGCCCCGGCGGAGTCGGAGGATCCCCCGGAGTGCCGCTCCCGCTCGGCGGCGGCGCCCGCGACGGCCGGCTCTCCGGCCGGCGCGTCGTCCCGAGCCCACCAGACGCCGCCCATCACCACCAGCAGCGTGACCAGCACCGTGCGAGTCAGCCGGTACGCCCGGGTCGGCCTGCGCCGACGCCGCGATGTGCCGGGCGGCCGGGGCCACGCCCCGGAACCACGGCCGGAACCACCGCCGGAACCACCGGGTCCCGGCCGGGCCACGGGGCGGCCGGGACCGGCCCCACGGTACGACGCGGGGCGCGGACGAGGGCTCGGCCTGGGCGACCGGCGCGGGTCGGACGGCACCTGCGGGCTTCGGACACCCGCTGCGGGCTCTCCCCGGCGCCGGCTCTCCGGCAGGTAGGCGGAACCGTCGGAGTGTCGGCCCGCGGCTCTGTCCCTGCCCCTGTCCCTGCCCCTGGAATCGGATCCGTCCCCGGCTCGGCCGGCGCCGTCGCGGCGACCGGAGCCGCCCTCGCGCCCCGTCGCCGGTCCGGGGCCGGAAACCGAGTTCGCCCCGAGCGGCGCCCGGCCCGCGGGGGAAGCGGACGGGACGGCTCCGCCCGGACGCGTGACAACCCGATCCCCACCGGGCCCGCCCTCGGTACGCGGAACGGGTGGGCGCCCCCGCACCGGACGGACATCCGCGCCCGCATCCCGGTCGGCGCGGGAGACACCCCCACGCCCGGCGGCCTGGCCGCCCCCGGGGACGAACTCCGCGTCGGGCAGCTCCCGGCCGCCCGGGAGGCCGCCGTGACCGGAAACGGCCCCACCCGCGCCGGACGCCGCGCGGCCTGCCGGGACGACATGGCCGACGTCAACACTCCGGCCTGATCGGCCGGGGGCCGAGCCGGATTCCGCGCCGAGCGGCGCCCGGCCGCCGGATGAGCTCTGGCCGCGCGCACCGTCCTGGCCGGACCGGGAACCCTCCGGCCGGGCGGGGGCCGGACCGGACACCGCCGCGCGACGGTCACCCTGAGGCCGCGAGACGGACCAACGCCCGGCAACGGAACCGGCCCCAGCGTCCCGACCACGCGGTGCCCCAGCGTCCCGACCGCGCGGTGCCCCCGTCCCCGAGTCACCCGGACCGGACCGCGAACCCTCGGGCCGGCGCAAGGCCGAACCCGAGTGCACACCGGACACCGCCCGGAGCCCGGAGGAGCCGGCACTCGCCACACCGTCCGGACCCGCGGCCGCCTCACCCGCACCGGACCGGCGATCCTCCGGCCGGCCGGAAATCGCACCGGACACCGCCTGAGGCCGGGAGGCGCCGCGGTCACGTTCGGACCACGAGACGCATCCACCCGACACAACGGAACCGGCCCCCGCGTCCCGACCACGCGGTGCCCCCGTCCCCGAGCCACCCGGACCGGACCGCGAACCCTCGGGCCGGCGCAAGGCCGAACCCGAGTGCGCACCGGACACCGCCCGGAGCCCGGAGGAGCCGGCACTCGCCACACCGTCCGGACCCGCGGCCGCCTCACCCGCACCGGACCGGCGATCCTCCGGCCGGCCGGAATCCGGACCGGACACCGCCCGGCGCCCCGGGGTGCCGGAGCCGGGCGCGGGCGCCCGGTCCCGACCGGGCCGGGGATCCCCGGAAGCGGCATCCGGACCGGGGGGCCGCCGGACACCGGCAGGTCCAGGCGCCGCGTCCCCGGGGCCGGCGCCCTGTCCGGGCGCCGGCCGGCGCGCCGGTGC
Organism: Streptomyces sp. GC420; assembly: GCF_009916105.1. GTDB lineage: Bacteria > Actinomycetota > Actinomycetes > Streptomycetales > Streptomycetaceae > Streptomyces. The sequence continues at coordinate 1,787 of NZ_JAAAXQ010000205.1, forward strand.
GGAGGCGGCACCCGCGCCGTGACGCGGCCGGGATCCGGGACGGCCCCAGTCGGCGATCCCACCGGGGCCGGGGTCGGCCCAGAGCCCCGCCGTGGTGGCGGGACCCGTGCGGGGCCCGGACCGGCCGGGCCCCCGCACCTCTTCCGGGCCGGGGCCGCTGCCGGCCTTACGCGGCACCGTCGAGGCGGCGGAACCGCCGGAAGTAGACCAGTCCGGCCACCCCGACCGCTCCCGCGGCCGCGGCGCCACCGATCTGCGAGGGGCCCGCGGGAACGGCAAGGCCGCCGCCGCCGGCGGGGACCCCGCCCTTCGGGGTCCAGTCGTCGCCGTGCTTCCCCGACGACTCACCCTCGTACTTCGAGCCGGACTGGCCGTGCTCGCGCTCCTCGCCGCCGTACTTGGGGTCCTTCTTGCAGTCGACGGTGAACACCTTCGAGCCGGTGGCCGCGACGTCGGGCGGCGTCGCGGGCGGGGCGGTGACCTCCCAGGCCAGCTTGTACTGACCGTCGATGAGGGAGAGCGGCCTGGTCTGTCCCACACCGCCGGCCAGCGTGATGGTGCCCTCCAGCGCGGGCCCGTTCGGCCGCGGGGGCTTCGGCTCGATCCGGTAGGTCACCTCCGTCGCCACGTCGAAGTTGTCGGCGGCGAGGTAGAACTTGCAGACGTTCGACTCGTCCCGCTGGTCCTGGTAGCGCGTGCCCACGCTGTGGATCTTGACGTCGCCGTTGTCGCCCTGGGCGAACGCGGCGGACGCACCCATCAGGGTGGTGCCTGCGACGGCGAGCGCGGCGACGGCCGCGGCGGCCCCGGTTCGGGAGCCGACGAGGCGTGGGAGTACTGAGGCAGTCATGCGAGGTCCTCCGAGTCAGACGATTTTCATACAAATCGGCCCTTCGCCTGACTGTCTTTCATGTCCGACCGCGCAATCCGTGGCGCAGCGCCGCACGGCTCGCCGGATATCCCCCGTACGGCCCACGAACGCGGCGTCGGCCGCGCCCCTGAACCTGCCCGCGCGCAGCCGTCCACGCCACGGTGGCCAAGCACGTCGGCGCGAGCACGGACGCCCCGGTGCCACAGCCCGGCGGCGGGCACGGACGCCCGTCCGGCCACCGCCGGCCGGACGGGTCCCGGCAGGCCGGGTTGCCGTCCGCGGCGCCGGGCGCGGCGCTCCCGGACCATCGGGGAGCCGACGGCACGGCGCCCGCCGAAGTACCGCGCCACGCGGCCGTGTTGCCCGGCCGGGGCGGTCGCGTGCGACCGCGCGCCGCCGCCCCGGCGGGAACTCACCCCGACGGCACCCGCGTCGGCCGGGGTTCGTACGCAACTCCGTTTCAGACGGCGGGCGTCGGCCGCACCGCCGTGATCTGCACCGGGAAGCCGTTCAGCACGGCGGTTCCGGACAGCGGGTCGAGCCTGGTGCCGTCGAGGAGCTGGTTGACGTTGACGCCGGGCTCCGCGGCGGCGACGGTGAGCCGGGCGCCCGTCCGGTCGTGGCCCCAGCCGTGCGGCAGGCTCACCACGCCGGTCCGCACGGCGTCGGTGATCTCCACCGGCACCTCCAACTCCCCGCCGTCGCCCTTGACTCGGGCGGGCAGGCCCTCGGCGAGCCCGAGCCGCTCGGCGTCCTGCGGATGGACCTGGAGCGTGCAGCGGTTGCTGCCGCCCTTGAGGGCGGGGACGTTGTGCATCCAGCTGTTGTTGGACCGCAGATGCCGGCGGCCGACGAGCAGCAGGCCGCCGGGGCGTTCCTGGAGGGCCCTGCGCAGCCGCGGCAGGTCGGCGGCGATGGGCGCGGGCAGCAGTTCGACCCGGCCGCTGCGCGTCTTGAGGAGCTCCGGCAGCCTGGGCCTCAGCGGTCCGAGATCGAGGCCGTGGGGGTGGGCGAGCAGCTTCTCCAGGTTCATCCCCTCGGGATCGGCGCCGAAGCCGTCGCCGTACGGGCCCAGGCGCAGCATCATGTCGAGCCGCCGCTCGGGGCCCGAGACCCCGGTGAGGAGCCCGGCCAACCGCTGTGCGTCCTGGCCGTGCACGCCTGCGTGCGGGTCGGCGACGGCCTTGCCCAGGGTCTGCCCGATGACCATGTCGTCGACGGCGGAGGCGGGTGCTCCGTGCATCCCGGAGACGGCGAGGATCAGCCGGGAGTGGATCTCGCTCTCGGCGAGCCGACCCGGCTGGAGGGGCACGGCGGCCCTGGTGTAGCGGACCTGGTTGCGTACGGCGAACGCGTTGAAGGCGAAGTCGAAGTGGGCGCTCTGCGAGGGCGGCGGCGGGGGCAGGACGACATCGGCGTGGCGCGAGGTCTCATTGAGGTACGGGTCGACGCTGACCATGAAGTCCAGTCCGGCGAGCGCCTCGTCGAGCCGCTTGCCGTCGGGCGCGGAGAGCACGGGGTTGGCGGCGACGCAGATCAGCGCGCGGACACGGCCCTCGCCGGGGGTGTCGATCTCCTCGGCGAGTGCGGCGGTGGGGAGTTCGCCCTTGGCCTCGGGGTGCCCGCCGACGCGGCTGTGCCACCGGCCGAGCCGGAAGCCGCGGCCGGGTGCCGCCGGGCGCGGGGCGCGGTCGGTGGCCGAGTGGGGGAACATCGCGCCACCGGGCCGGTCGAGGTTGCCGGTCAGGACGTTGAGTACGTCGACCAGCCAGTTGGTGAGCGTGCCGAACTCGACGGTGGAACCGCCGACCCGCCCGTACACGGCCGCGGTGGGTGCGGCGGCGAGTTCCCGGGCGATGGCGCGGATCTCCCCGGCGGGGACGTCGCAGGCCTCGGCGACGGCCTCGGGCGTGAAGTCTTGTACGGCGTCGCGGACCTCGTCGAAGCCCTCGGTGTGCTCGGTGAGACGGCCGGGGGCGGTCAGGCCCTCCTCGAACAGCACATGGGCGAGGGCCGCGAGCAGCAGGGCGTCGGTGCCGGGGCGGACGGCGACGTGGCGGTCCGCGAGACGGGCGGTTCGGGTGGTGCGCGGGTCGATGACCGTGAGGCGCCCGCCGCGCCGCTTCAGCGCCTTGAGCCGGCCCGGGAAGTCGGGGGCCGTGCAGAGACTGCCGTTGGAGTCGAGCGGGTTGGCGCCGATGAGCAGGAGGTGGTCGGTGCGGTCCAGGTCCGGTACGGGAATGGCGAGCGCGTCGCCGAACAGCAGGCCCGAGGAGACGTGCTTGGGCATCTGGTCGAGGGTGCTGGCGGTGAAGACACTGCGGGTGCCGAGTGCCTTGAGGAGGACGGGCGGGTAGAGGGCGCCCGCCATGGTGTGGACGTTGGGGTTGCCCAGGACGACCCCGACCGTGTGCGGTCCGTGCTCCTCGACGAGCGGCCGCAGCCCGGCGGCGACGAGGTCGAACGCCTCTTCCCAGCTCGCCTCCCGCAGCCTGCCGTTCTCCCGGACGAGGGGACGGGCGAGGCGGTCGGGGTCGCCGTCGAGTTCTGGGAAGGCCGCCCCCTTGGGGCAGATGAAACCGCGGCTGAACACGTCCTCGCGGTCACCGCGGGCTCCGGTGACCCGGCCCTCTCCGATGGTCAGGGCGAGGCCGCAGGTGGCTTCGCAGAGCGGACAGATGCGCAGGGCGGTGCGAGTGGTGTCGTTCGGGGACACGGGTCCTCCCGGTACGGCGGCGGCGGTGGCGCGCGGATCGGGCCCGAGCATACCGACCGGTACGCATGGCGGGGAGAGGTGCGCACACCCGGCATCGGCGGCCCCGCCGCCCGGGACCGCCGCCCACCGGGCGGCGACGGCCCCCGGCGCACCCCGGCGGTCGCGCCGCACGAGGTCCCCGAGGGCGCCGGGGTCGCGGAGGCCGCCGCCGGCGCGAGGGGACCGTCAGGGGGCCGGGGCGGTGCCGTCCGGCGGCGTCTGCGCGGTGGAGACGAGGGCGCCGATCTTGTCGATGCGGTGCTCGGGGTTGTTGTTCCCGTCCCGCCAGTAGTTCCCCGCGGCGTTGTCCTCGGGCGTGGCACAGGTGGATATCGTGATCACGGCCTTGGTCGGCTCCTCCCCGGGGCGCCCCGGCACCGCGGCCCTCTGCTCGGCCAGGGAACGCTCCGACCTGAACGATGTCTTACGGGTCTCGGTGATCCGGTACGTGTACACCGTGTCCCCCGCGGTCACCGTGACGGTGTCGCCCGCGTCGAGGAGAGGGAGATCGCGCAGGGGGCCGCCGGCGGACAGGCGGTGCGCGGTGACGAGGTAGTTGCCGGTCTCGCCCGGGCCGACCCCGCCCTTCTCGCCGTACGGACTGGCCGCGACACCGGTGTCCTGGATCCGCGTGCCGGGCCGGTCGTCGGTGGTTCCCTCGTACGGGACGACCCGGAGGTCCTTGACCCCGATGGCGGGAATGCTCAGCGAGGCGGGCTCGCTCCTGGCCCTGGTCGCGTCGGGCGTGGGTGTCGGCGAGGCGTCGGAGACCGACCCGGCTACCGGGTCGATGACGGCCCGGGACGGCGACGGCACCAGCGCCGCGCGGGCGTCGGACGCGGCCCCACCGACTGCGCCGCCGGAGTCGCCGGAGGCGGCACATCCGGCGAGTGCGACGAGCACGGCGAGGAGCCCGCCGGTCAGGGCGGTGACTGCGGTACGACGGGGGGACATGACACTCCGGACCGGCGGCCGGGTCGGTGTTCGCGCTCGGTGGGGACGCAGACCGCCTCCCAACACGGTAAACGACCCCATCCGGGTCCAGACCCGCTCCGGCGGGCGCCCCGGGGCGTGACCCCCGCGCGCGGCCGCGAACTCCGGCGGGTACCCGCGCGCCCTGTTGTGGTCGGCGCCGCCGGCGGCCGCCGGGCCCGTCCCGGTCTTCCGACAGAGCCCGGCCGTCCTCGGGCCCGCTCAGGAACTCGCCGCCGCACGCGGCGAGCGGATGCGCGACGCGGATTCGCTCGCCGCGCACCGGTGCCCGGTGGGGACGAACGCCCGTGCCACGCCCCGGGATCCAGCAGGCTCGGGGCACCGCTCGCCCGCACGGGCACGGCGGGCGTGCCCCGCCGGGACCACCCGCGGCGGCCGGACGCCCGTCCCCCCGCGGCCCGGCACTGTGCACCCGGCGCCCGCTGCTCCGGGGCGGCATCCGCGGGAGGACGCTGCCCGAGCGAGGCCCGCCGGTCCCCCGGCGGGCCGCCACCGGGCATCCCGCGACGTGGGGGACGCCACACCACCCTGGGATCCGGCGGGCGGGCGGTCCGGCGGTCGGGCGGGCGTGTACTCCGCGCCCGCGTCGAGCGCGGCGGGCCGCCGGACCCGGCGCCCGCCGCATCGCGGCAGCGCCCGCCCGGAGACCGCCTCCCGGCGCGGGCGCCGCTCGGTGCGCCGCGCCCCCGACCGGCCCTGCACGCCGAGCCGCAGTCCGGTGAGGCGCCGGGAGAGCAGCATCGCGAACACCAGACTGGTGGCGGTGAGGGGCTCGACCCAGGGTGAGCGCGATGGCGCCGAGCGTCATGCCGACGACCATGACAGCGATGCCGAGCAGCCACTCGGGCATCCGCATGAGGTCGAGCAGCAGCCTGAAGGACAGGAAGTCGGAGAGAGGGGGGCGCGCTGGGCGGCGCGCCGCTGGAGCACGAAGCCGAGCCCGAGGCAGCACGCGGCGCCGACCCCGAGCAGGAACACGGCCACGTTCGTCGGTCCTCCCGTACGCACACCGATCACGACGTGATGACGACTTTCAGCCGACCCTGACGCCCAACCTCTTGCACGTCACCCTTCACCATTCCTATGGTCTTACATAGAAATCAGGTGGGCCTTGTCGACGACGACTGGAGCGGTGATGAGCGGCAACGCGATCGAGCGGGCGCGGAAGACGGCGGAGGGGCTCGAGCATCTGTCCGGCTTCGGCAACGAGCACAGCTCGGAGGCCCTGCCCGGGGCGCTGCCGCACGGCAGGAACTCTCCGCAGCGTGCGCCGCTCGGCCTGTACGCGGAGCAGCTGAGCGGAACCGCGTTCACCGAGCCGCGGTCGCGCAACCGGCGGTCGTGGCTGTACCGCATCCGGCCCTCGGCCGCGCACCCGCCGTTCACCCGGACCGGCAACGGCGCGATCAGGAGCGCGCCGTTCACCGAGGTGGCGCCCGATCCGAACCGGCTGCGCTGGGACCCGCTGCCCGACCCGGCGCCCGGCACCGACTTCGTGGCCGGCCTGTGGACGCTGGGCGGCAACGGCGACGTCACGCAGCGCTCGGGCATGGCGGTGCACCTGTACGCCGCCGACACCTCGATGACGGACCGGGTGTTCAGCGACTCCGACGGCGAGCTGCTGATCGTGCCCGAGCGGGGCGGGCTGCTGCTGCGCACCGAGTTCGGCCTGCTGCGGTGCGAGCCGGGCCACATGGCGCTGATCCCGCGCGGGGTGCGGTTCCGTGTGGAGCTGCTCGACGAGTTCGTCCGCGGATATGTGTGCGAGAACTACGGCGAGCCGTTCGTGCTGCCCGACCTGGGACCGATCGGCGCGAACGGCCTGGCCAATCCCAGGGACTTCCTCGCCCCGGTGGCGGCGTACGAAGACGAAGGAGCCGGGGGGGCCGAGAGCGCCGAGGGGGCCCGGCGGGGGCCGGTCCAGGTGATCAACAAGTTCTGCGGCAACCTCTGGGCGGCCGACTACGACCACTCGCCGCTGGATGTGGTCGCCTGGCACGGCAACTATGTTCCGTACATCTACGACCTGCGCCGTTTCAATGTGCTCGGCACCATCAGCTACGACCACCCCGACCCGTCGATCTTCACGGTGCTGACGGCGCCGGGCGCGGATTTCGTGGTGTTCGCGCCGCGCTGGCTGGTCGGGGAGGACACCTTCCGGCCGCCCTACTTCCACCGCAACGTGATGAGCGAGTACATGGGACTCATCGAGGGCGCGTACGACGCCAAGGCCGAGGGCTTCGTCCCGGGCGGCGGCTCGCTGCACAACATGATGTCCGCGCACGGTCCGGACCGGGAGACCTTCGACCGGGCGAGCGCCGCGGACCTGAAGCCGCAGAAGGTCGACGACGGGCTGGCCTTCATGTTCGAGACACGGTGGCCGGTCACGGCGACCCGGCAGGCCATGGAGGCCGACCACCTTCAGCGCGGCTACGACGAGGTGTGGCAGGGTCTCCAGCGGCACTTCCGGTCCTGACCCGGTACCGCGTCCTTCGTCCTTGGAGTCCCCGGTGACCTTCGCGCCCGATTCGCTGGTCCTCAACCGCAAGCTGCCGCTGTGGTACCAGGTCTCGCAGTCGCTGCGGGCCTCCATACTCGGCCGGCGCCCGCACGAATCGCTGCGGCTGCCCACCGAGAGCGATCTCGCCGAGCACTACGGCGTCAGCGTGCTCACCATGCGGCAGGCGCTGAAGGAACTGGAGGAAGAGGGGCTGATCAGCCGGCACCGCCGGCGCGGCACCTTCATCGAACCGACCGCACAGCGCGGCGCCCCGGTACGGCTTCTGGGCTCGGTGGACGCGATCGTGGCGCAGCAGTCGGGCGAGCGGACGACGCTGCTCGGCCAGGCCGAGACCGGTCCCGTGCCGGGGGAGCTCGCCGAGTTCTTCCCCGACACGGAGACGGTCGTCTCGTACCGGCGGCTGCGCGCCGACGGCGGGAGCGGCGAGCCCACCAACTGGGCGGAGAACGCGGTCCGTCCCGAGCTCGCGGCCCGCATCGACACCGCGGACCTGGAGCGCTGGCCGATGACGAAGGTGCTCCGGGACGTGGTCGGAGTGCGGATCAGCCGGATCACGGACACCGTGGAGGCCAGGCTGGCCGACCCGGAGACGGCACGGCTGCTCCGGGTGCCGCTGCTCAGCCCGATCCTGCACTACACGGGCGTGACCTACGACGAGGACGGGCGGGTGGTGGATGTGGCGCGCATCCACTACAGGGGCGACCGGTTCTCCTTCTCGGTGACGGTCGAGGCCGCCCGCTGACGCGGCAGCGGGAACCGCCTAGCATGCCGACGGTGAGCGATGACGTGCCCGTACTGGACGACCTCATGCCCTGGTCCGTGGCGCCGCTGCGGCTGGGCCGCGGCTGGATCACGGCTCCGGACCGGGGTTCGCTGAAGGCCCGCTGGAACGCGCTCGTGGGGGCCATGGGTGCCGAGCGCGAGGCACTGTTCCGGCCCAGCAGGGCCCGTACGCCGTTCAGCGCCGTGACCGCGCTGCCCGGGCAGTCCACCGGCACGGGCAGACTGGCCCGGGAGAGCGGCCCCTGCCCCGAGCCGGTGCGGGTGCTGCACGGCGCGTTCGATGCGCAGTGGCTGATCCCCGATCACCGGCTGATCGACGGCGCGCGTCCCGAGCTGTGGCGCGTCGCGGACGAGTGGCAGCTGTTCGCCGTCGAACCGGGTTCCGTGCCGGGGACGCCGGCGGGGCCCGGTCTTGTGGCGTCGGCGTGGCTGCCCGACGGGCACTCCCCCGCCGGGCGGCCGGGCAGGATCCGGCCGCTCTACCGCCGTCCGGGAGCCGCGGAGCCCAATCTCGCCCCGGGTCTGACGGACTTCCTCGGCAAGCGCCTGGGCCGCGAGGCGGACGCCGGCGCGGTGCTCGCCTGGGCCCTGGCGGCGGCGCGTCCCACGCCCGCCGGCTGCGCGGTCCCGCTCACCGCCGACCCGGAGCGCTGGGACCGGGGCGTCGCGCTGGGGCGCCGCATGCTGTGGCTGCACACCCGCGGCGCCCGGAGCGCCGAGCGGCCCCGGCTGCCCGGCGGCCGCCGCCCCTATGTGCGGGCGGCGATACCGCCGCGGCCCGCCTCCATCGCGTACGACGACGAGAGCGGGGCGCTCTGTCTCGGCGAGGGCAGGATCGCGCCGACACCGGCGGAGGCCTGGGACTTCCGCGTCTGCGGGGTCCGGGTACTCGAGTCGTGGTTCGAGCGGCGCGCGTTCGGCGCGCCGGCCGCGCCCGGGACCCTGGACGCCATACGGCCGAAGGCCTGGCTCCAGGAGTGGACCTCGGAGCTGCTCGAACTCATCACCGTGCTCGCGCTGCTCGCCGAGGTCGCCCCTCGGCAGGAGGAGCTGGCGACCGGCCCGCTGATCACCGGGGACGAGCTGCGGGAGGCCGGGGTGCTGCCCGTGCCGCGGGCGGCGCGCCGGCCCGCGTCCGTGCTCGACCACCACGAGGAGGGGCCGGGGGGGCAGTTCGCACTGATCTGACCCCGGTCCGGCCCCGCGGGCCGACGGCGAGGCGGCAGCCCGAAGGCCCGCGGGGCTCCGGGCCCGGGCTGTTCGGCGCGGGGCGGGACGGAGGAGTCCGGGGCCAGGACGAGGAGTCCGGGGCATGCGCCGCCCGCCGGACCGGGCGGCCGCACCGCTCCGTCGAACGGACGCCGGACGCCGGACTTCACCCGTCGGCGGCCCACCCGTCGCGGGAGCGCCGGCCAGGTCACCGGGGTGCTGCCCGTGATGTTCGCGTGCTCGCCGGCCCGGGCGGTCCGCCGCAGGGGCCGGGGCCGCGCCCGGAGAGAGCGGCGTTCGCCCGTCGGGGGCGCCTCGGGGGCGGCCCGGCGCAGTCCGCGCTCGTTCCGGTCGGCGGGGTTCTTCGCCCCCAGGCCGGGCCCGGCCTGGGCCGGAGGGCCGGTGGCACCCCGCGTGAGGCAGGATCACCGCCATGGACACACCTGCCACGCACCCGGCGCCCGGCCGGGTCCCCGAGCCGCTCCCCCTGGACGGGATCACCGTCGTCGCCGTCGAACAGGCGGTCTCCGCGCCCTTCGCCACCCGCCAGCTCGCCGACCTCGGCGCGCGGGTGGTCAAGGTGGAGCGCCCGGACGGCGGTGACTTCGCCCGCGCCTACGACACCGCGGCGGCCGGGCTCGCCTCTCACTTCGTGTGGTGCAACCGCGGCAAGGAGTCCGTCGCGCTGGACCTGAAGGATCCCCGGGGCCTGGAACTCCTGCACCGGCTCATCGAGGGCGCCGACGTCTTCGTGCAGAACCTCGCGCAGGGCGCGGCCGCACGGCTCGGGATCGACGCGGCGACGCTGTGCGCACGTCATCCGCGGCTGGTCGCGGTGGACATCTCCGGGTACGGGCCCGAGGGACCGTACGCGCACAAGCGGGCCTACGACATGCTGGTGCAGTGCGAGGCCGGGCTGGTCTCGGTGACGGGGACACCGGAGCAGCCGGTTAAGGCGGGCATCCCGGCGGCCGACATCGCCGCCGCCATGTACGCCTACTCCGGGGTGCTCGCGGCGCTGCTGCGGCGCGGCACGACGGGGCGCGGCGGCCCGGTCGAGGTGTCGATGCTTGACGCGCTCGCCGAGTGGATGGGGCATCCGCTGCACCATGTGATGCACGGCGGCGCCGCCCCGGCGCGCACGGGGGTCGCACACGCCGTCATCTCCCCCTACGACGCGTATCCGACGGCGGACGGCCGGCAGGTGCTGCTGTCGGTCCAGAACGACCGCGAGTGGCGGCGGCTGGCGGAGAACGTGCTGGGCGACCCGGCCCTGGCCGACGATCCGGAGTTCGCGACCAACGCCGCACGCACCCGCAACCGGGAGAAGACCGACGCGCTGGTGGGCCGCGCACTGGCCGCCCTGGGCACGGACGAGGCGATCCGCCGGCTGGAGGCCGCCGGGATCGCGTGTGCGCGCCTCAACGGGGTGCGCGACCTGGCCGGGCACCCGCAGCTCGCGGCCAGGAACCGGTGGCGGGATGTGGACACGCCGGTGGGGCCGCTGCGCGCGCTGCTGCCGCCGGTGGTCCTGCCGGGTGGGGAGGAACCGAGGATGGGGGCGGTCCCTGCGCTCGGCGAACACACCGTGACGCTGCTGCGCGCCCTGGGGGTGACGGAGGGGCGGATCGCGGAACTGCGCCGGGACGGTGTGATCGCCTGAGCGAAGGCGGTTGTTGTGCCTGCGGTGGTGCGCCGTGCCTGTACTGCCGTGCTGTACTGCCGTGTTGCTGTACTGCCGCTGCCTGAAGTGCCGCTGTCCGGCCGCTGCTGCCTGTGCAGCCTGCCGTCGCACCTGCGGTGCCGTCGTCCCGGGGACGTCCGTCTCCGGGCGCGGTACACGCCCGTCGCGCGTACCGCGGCTCTCCCCGGGCGAGGATCAGCCGCGGCTGCCGAACAGCGAACGGCGGAGCCTGCGCAGCGGGGCGAAGAGGGAGACGCGCGCCCCCTTGCCGGTGTGCGCGTGCGTCACGTCACGCGTGGTCAGCTCACGCATCAGCGAGGTCGCCTCGGCCGTCTCCCGCTGCGGCAGGGCGGGGCCGCCGAGCACCGCGAGGTGACGGTCGAGGCGCGAACTGCTCGCACCGCTCCCGCATGTGATGGCAGGCACCCGTGGCCTGCTCCGCACCGTTATCTGTTCCATGTCACTCCCCACCCGTACGAGGGCACTCGGCCCGGGCAGGGTAACCCTATCGCCCCGCGCGGACACCCGGGTATCCCGGCCGCGCGATTCACCTTCCCCGTAAGGGTGTTGACGATTACTGACCGAATCCGGCAGATTCCAGGGCGACTTGGACAAGTGGTTCGGTTGTCGGCTGTGCGGAACCCCCGGCGGGTTCCTCCGTCACCGCGAGCCGCTCGGCGTCCGCCCCGAGTCCGGAGGCGACGACCGGGGAGTCCGCGTCCAGCAGTCCCAGGGACCTGATCTCGTCGTCCGCCTCCATCAGCCACAGCTGGTGCACCCGCCCGCCGGCGGGCTGCGCGAGTCCGGTCACGGTCACCACGGCCCGCTCCAGCGATGGGGAGGCGACGGCGTTGATCCCCCGGCCCCGCACGTCCCGGTCGGTGACGGTACGGGCGTCGGGCGCGGCGAGCACCTGGGAGATCTCCCGGGCCGCGGCACGCTGCCGGTCGAGATCGTCGGAGGCGCGGACGTACAGGACGCCGAGGACCGTGGCGGCGGTCAGCGCGAAGGCGGTGGCGGTCGCCGCCAGCGGGGCGAACAGCGGCCTGCGCCCCGGCCTTGGCCTGTTCGAGGAGGTCCGGGCGCCGCGGGGGCGGCCGGGGTCGGTGCCGAGCACCGGGTCGGTGAAGGAGGACGGCCGGGCGCGTTCCGCGCCGGGGGCGGGCTCCTGCGGGGTGGTGCGTATCGCCGCGAGCACGCGGGCGCGCATCTCGGGCGGCGGTTGCACGGCCACGGAGTGCGCGAGGCGCACCGCGCCGGCGCGCAGGACGCGCACCTCGGCGGCGCAGCGCTCGCAGCGCGCCAGGTGCTTCTCGAAGCGGCGGGCCTCGCCGTGGTCCAGCGCGTCGAGCGCGTAGGGGGCGGCGAGTTGGTGGGTCGAGCGCCTCAGGAGACTCATACCGACGCACCGTCCATGCATTCCCTGAGTTTCATCAGACCGTCCCGCATCCGGGTCTTGACCGTGCCGAGGGGTATGGACAGCCGGTCCGCGACCTCCCGGTAGGTGTAGCCGTCGTAGTAGGCGAGGGTGACCGACTGGCGCTGGAGTGTGGTGAGCCGGTCGAGGCAGCGGCGCACCCATTCGCGTTCCAGGGTGCCCTCCACCGCCTCGGCGACCTGGTCGAAGGCGGGCCCCTGGTCGCGCCGTCCGATCCGCTGCTCGCGCTCGCTCGCGGCCCGCGCGGTGCGCACCCGGTCGACGGCCCTGCGGTGGGCGAGCGTGAGGATCCAGGCGAGCGCGGTCCCGCGCGCCGGGTCGAAGCGCGCCGCGGTACGCCACATCTCCAGAAGCACCTCCTGCGTCACCTCCTCCGACTGGGCGGGGTCGCGCACGACCCGCAGTACGAGCCCGTAGACCGGTCCCGAGACCTGCCCGTACAGCTCCTCGAACGCTCCCTGGTCACCTC
>NZ_JAAAXQ010000206.1 GCF_009916105.1 Streptomyces sp. GC420
CCGCAGCCCCGGGCACCGCGCGGCCTCCGGCGTTTCGTGACACTGCGTCAGCGGGAGCCGGAGAGGTGTGAACTGTGCGGGGTGGTGGTCCCCGAGGACGGTCACCGCCACCTGGTCGACACCGAGAAGCGCGCCCTGGCCTGCGCGTGCACCTCCTGCGCCTTCCTCTTCGAGCGGCCGGGCGCCGCCCGGGGACGCTTCCGCTCGGTGCCCGGCCGCTACCTGGCCGACCCGGGCCACCGACTCGACGACACCGCCTGGGAACGGCTCCAGATCCCCGTCGGTGTCGCCTTCTTCTTCCGCAACGCCGCACTGGACCGGCTGGTCGCGCTCTACCCGAGCCCGGCCGGCGCCACCGAGAGCGAACTCGCCGCCGACACCTGGCAGTCGGTCCTCGGCACCGGCCGGCTGGCGCGACTCCTCGAACCGGACGTCGAGGCACTGCTGCTGCGCCGCTCGCAGGGCCGCACCGAGTGCTACCTGGTGCCCATCGACATCTGCTACGCGCTCGTGGGCCGGATGCGCCTGAGGTGGCAGGGCTTCGACGGCGGCGCCGAGGCCAGGGCCGACCTGGACGCGTTCTTCGACGAGGTACGCCGACGCGCCAGGCCCGCTCAGGGCGCACCGGAGGCACCGGGCGCACCGGGGGAGGACCGGCCGTGACGGAACTCTCCTTCAGCTGTACCGGCGTACGGGCCGACCAGTACGCCGCCGGGCCCACCCTCGTCTTCCGGCTGCGCGTCACCGACGCCGGAGGGGAGCGTGTCCACGCCCTCGCGCTGCGCTGCCAGATCCGCATCGAGCCCGCCGGACGAGGCTACGAGCCCAGGGAGGCCGACGCCCTCGCCGACCTGTTCGGCGAGCGCTCACGCTGGGGCACCACACTCCAGCCCGTGCAGTTCGCCGAAGTCCCCCTGATGGTCCCCGGCTTCACCGGCCAGACCGAGGTGGACCTGGTGGTGCCCTGCACCTACGACCTCGACATCGCCGCCACGCGCTACTTCGACGCCCTGCACAACGGCCACGTACCGCTGCTGATGCTGTTCTCCGGCACGGTGTTCGCAGGCGAGGCGGGTTTCCGCGTCGAACCGGTGCCCTGGGACCGCGAAACCACCTTCCGCATGCCGGTGGAGGTGTGGCGGGAGATGGTCGACCAGCACTTCCCCGGCTGCGGCTGGATCCGGCTGCCCCGCGCCACCATGGACGCCCTGCTGGGCTTCCGCTCGCGCCACGCCCTCGCGTCCTGGGAGGCCACCGTCCGGACGCTGCTGGACGCGGCCGAACCCGCACCGCCCGTATCCGCCGTACCGCCCGTACCGGCGGCCGACCGCCCGCCGTCCGGTGCGGCGCTGCTGCGCCGCGCCGCGGAGAGGATGGCGCCGTGACCACAGCCGTGTTCACCTCCGAGACGGAGTCCCGGTTCGCCGTCGCCCGGCAGGTCGCCGACGCCGTGCTGTTCGAGGGCTACGTGCTCTACCCCTACCGCGCGTCGGCCGCCAAGAACCGGCTGCGCTGGCAGTTCGGCGTCCTCGTGCCGCCCGCCTGGGGCGCGGACCGCGAGGAGCACGAATTCCAGCACACCGAGTGCCTGATGGAGCCCAGGGCGGGCGCGACGCTCTCCGTCGAGCTGCGCTTCCTCCACGCGCGGCGGCGCACGGTCCAGAGGCTGCGCTCCGGCGGCGGGTACGAGACCGTGCCCGAACTGCCCCTCGACGACCGCGTCCTGGTCCCCTGGGACGAGGGCGTCGAGGAGCGCGTCGAAGTGGTCGCGCCGGTGGCGGAGCTGGCGGGGGACGGCGTCACCGTGCCCTTCACCCGCCCGGCGCGCGAGGAGACCGAAGCCGTATCCGACGGGGACGGCAGACCCGTGGGCCGGCTGGTGCGCCGCTGCGAGGAGGTCACCGGCACCGTGCGGCTGTCCGCGCGGGAACTCGCCGGGCCCTACCGGACCATGCGGCTGACCGCCGTCGTCGAGAACACCAGTACCTGGAGCCCGGACGGCGACGCCGGCACCGACCGCGACGCCGCACTGCCCCGGTCCCTGGTCGCCACCCACCTCCTGCTCTGCCTCAGTGCGGGCTCCTTCCTGTCCATGACCGACCCGCCGGAATGGGCCAAGGACGCGGTCGCGGTCTGCCGCAACCTCCACACCTGGCCGGTCCTCGCGGGCGAACCCGGCCGCGCGGACCTGGTGCTGTCCTCCCCGATCATCCTGGAGGACCACCCGGCCATCGCCCCCGAGAGTCCGGGCGCGCTCTACGACGCCACCGAGATCGACGAGATCCTCGCCCTGCGCACCGCCGCGCTCACCGAAGAGGAGAAGCGCGAGGCCCGCGGAACCGACGACCGGGCCGCGGCCGTGATCGACCTCGCCGACTCGATGCCCCCCGAAGTCCTGGACCGCCTGCACGGCGCCGTACGCGCCCTGCGGGAGGTCACGGAACCGCCCCCGGCCGCCGCACCTTCCCCCGGCGGCCGGGACCTTCTCGACGCCTCCGGCGGCTGGGATCTCCTCGACGCCACCGGCTCAGACGGCGTCGAACGTCCCGCCACCCCGTGGTGGGACCCGGAGAGCGACGACCGCGTGGACCCCGCGCGCGACCGGGTCCTGGTCGGCGGCCGCCCGGTCGGCGCGGGCAGCCGCGTGGTCCTGCGCCCCGGGCGGCGCCGCAGCGACGCCCAGGACCTGTTCCTCCAGGGCCGCACCGCCCAGGTCGAGGCGGTCCTGCACGACGTCGACGGCGGAGTGCACCTGGCCGTCACCGTCGACGGCGACCCGGGCGCGGAGATCCGCCGCGAACAGGGACGGTTCCTGTACTTCCAGCCCGACGAGGTCGCCCCCCTGGAGGACGCGTGAACCGGCCCGCGCACGACGGCCCCGGCCCCCGGACGCTCGTCGCGGGCGTCGGCAACATCTTCCTCGGCGACGACGGCTTCGGCGTCGAGGCGGTGCGCGCCCTCGCCGCGGAGCCGCTGCCCGGCCACGCCGAGGTGGCGGACATCGGCATCCGCGGCGTCCACCTCGCCTACCAGCTCCTCGACGGGTACGACACGCTCGTCCTCGTCGACGCCACCGCGCGCGGCGGCGCCCCGGGGACGCTGTACGTGATCGAGGCCGACGCCACCGCCGACCTCCCCGCCGGCGGCCCGGCGGGAGACCCGGAACCCCGCGGCGGCCGGGCCGCGGGCTCCGGAAGCGCCGGCCCCGGGAAACCCGCCGATGCCGCACACGCCGGTGCCGGACCCGCCGGTCCCGGGCCGCAGGGCGGTGTTCCGCTCGACGGCCACCGGATGTCCCCCGACGCCGTCCTCGCCCTGCTGGGAACCCTGTGCGCCGGCACCGGGGGTGTCCCGCCGCGGCGCACCCTGGTGGTGGGCTGCGAGCCCGCCCGTGTCGAGGAGGGCATCGGGCTGAGCCCGCCGGTGGCCGCCGCCGTACCCGGGGCGGTGCGCATCATCAAGGACATCCTGCGGGACGCCGGGCGGGAAGCGCCGGCGCCGCGGGCCACGGCCGGCCCGGCCGCCAACTGAGGAGAACACCATGAAGAAGTCCGTCATCGGCGGCGCGGCCGCCGCCACCCTCCTCGCCTCCGTGGTGAAGATGGTGCTGCCCGACATCAGGCGCTACCTCCGCATGCGCAGGATGTGACACGCCATCAGGCCTGCGGCCCCCAGGCTGCACCGAACGGCGTACACCGCCCCCGGAGTCGGCGTGCCAAGCCCGCCGGCCCCCGGGGGCAGGCGTGTAATGGAGCCCGACGGGCCGCCCGCGGACAACCGCGCGGCCGCCCCCACGGGACGTACGCCGAGCACACCGGCCCCTCCGCGACCCACCGCGACCGGCTGAGCCAGGACGGAGAGCGATGCACGAGATGTCCATCGCCATGGCCGTCGTCGGCCAGGTGGAGGAGGCCGCGCGGTCCACGGGCGTCACCGCCGTGACCTCCGTACGGCTCCAGGTGGGCGAGCTGGCCGGAGTGGTCCCCGACGCCCTCGTATTCTGCTTCGAACTGGCCTGCGCCGGAACCGTCCTGGAAGGCGCGGAACTGGTCACGGAACCCGTACCCGCCCGGGCCCGCTGCGCGCCGTGCGCGGACGAATGGGCCGTCGGCATGCCACCGAGCCTGTGCTGCCCGGTGTGCGGCGGACCGGCCGCCGAGCTGCTCTCGGGCCGCGAGCTGCAGATCGTCGGCGTGCGCGGGGACGACGCCCCGGCGCGCGAACGCACCCGCACCCGCGATCCGAACTGACGAGGAGCACCGAACCATGTGCCGTGTGGTCGACCTGCAACAGGCGGTACTGGCCAGGAACGACGCGGCCGCGCAGACCCTGCGCGACCGGCTGGCCGCCCGCGGAACCACGATCGTCAACCTCCTCTCCAGCCCCGGCAGCGGGAAGACCGCCCTGCTGGAACGCGAACTGCTGCTGGCGGGCGAGCGGGGGGTGCCCGTCGCGGCCCTCACCGCCGACCTCGCCACCGAGAACGACGCCGTACGCCTGGCCAGGTCCGGAGCGCCCGTCAAACAGGTGCTCACCGACGGGCTGTGCCACCTGGAAGCCGGAATGCTCGGCGGCCACCTCGACGGCTGGCTGCCCCCGGGCACACGGCTGCTCTTCGTCGAGAACGTCGGCAACCTCGTCTGCCCCGCCTCCTACGACCTCGGCGAATCCCTCCGCGTCGTGCTCGCCTCGGTGACCGAGGGCGAGGACAAGCCGCTGAAGTACCCCACCGCCTTCGGCCTGGCCCACCTCGTCGTCGTCACCAAGACCGACCTGGCGGAGGCCGTCGAGTTCGACGAGGCGGCCTTCCGCGCCCATGTCGAACGCGTCAACCCCGGCGTGGAGATCGTCCTGACCTCCGTACGCCGCGGAGTGGGAACGGGCGCCCTGCTGGACCGTGCCCTGGCCGCCGCCGAGGGCACCGCGGTCCATACGCCGGTCATGGCCGGACAGCTCACCCACACCCACCCGTGAGCACGACCGCGCCGCACCCGGCCGGCACCGGGACCGTCCTGCGGCGCAGGGTCACCGTCAGGGGCGTCGTCCAGGGCGTGGGATTCCGGCCCTTCGTGTACCGGCTGGCCACCGGCCTCGGCCTGGTCGGCCAGGTGACCAACACCGCGGAAGGGGTCGTCGCCGAGGTCGAGGGCGATCCCGCCGCCGTGGCCGGGTTCTGCGAGGCCGTCGCCGTCCAGGCCCCGCCCCTCGCCGCGGTGGAGTCGGTCGAGCACCGGGACGTCCCCGCCGCCGGCGGCACCGCCTTCACCATCGTGGCCTCCGAGCAGCCGGCGGGTCCCGCCCGCACACTCGTCTCCCCCGACGTGGCCACCTGCGCCGACTGCCTCGCCGAACTGGCAGACCCCGCCGACCGGCGCCACCGCCACCCCTTCATCACCTGCACACACTGCGGGCCCCGCTTCACCATCGTCACCGGCCTCCCGTACGACCGCGCCAACACGACGATGGCCCGCTTCCCGATGTGCCCCGACTGCGCCCGTGATTACGCCGACCCGGCCGACCGGCGCTTCCACGCGCAGCCGGTCGCCTGCCCCGGGTGCGGACCCCGCCTGCGTCTCCTCCTCGCCTCCGGCCGGGAGGGCGCGCCGCCGGAGGAGTCCACCGGCGCCGACCCGGTCACCGAGGCCCGCGCGCTGCTCACCGGCGGCGCGGTCCTCGCCGTCAAGGGACTCGGCGGCTACCACCTCGCCTGCGACGCCACCAACACGCGGGCCGTCACCCTGCTGCGCCGCCGCAAGGCGCGCGGGGACAAGCCGTTCGCGCTGATGGTCCGTGACCTCGCCGACATCGCGCACCTGGCGCGGCTCGGCCCCGGGGAACGCCACCTGCTCACCGGCGGCGTCCGGCCCATCGTGCTGCTGCGCCGTCTCACGGGCGTCCCGCCCGCGCCCGGCGCGCCGCGGCCGGCGGACGCCGTGGCCCCCGGCAGCCCGGACCTGGGCGTCATGCTGCCCTACACGCCCCTGCACCACCTGCTGCTCGGCCTGCCCGGTGACCCGGACGGTCCCCGCATGCTCGTCATGACGAGCGGGAACGTGGCGGGCGAGCCGATCGTCACGGACGACACCGAGGCACTGGAGCGGCTGGCGCACCTGGCGGACGGCTGGCTGTGCCACGACCGCCCCATCCATGTGCCCTGCGACGACTCCGTGGTGCGCGTCGTCGACGGCGAACCGCTCGTGGTGCGGCGCTCGCGGGGCCACGCCCCGCTGCCGGTCACCCTGCCGGTGCCGGTACGGCCCGCCCTCGCCGTCGGGGGCGACCTGAAGAACACCTTCTGCCTCGGCGAGGGTCGCAGGGCCTGGCTGTCCGCGCACATCGGGGACATGGACGACCTCGCCACCCAGCACGCCTTCGAACATGCCGAGCGGCAACTGGAGGCCATCACCGGCGTACGTCCGGGATTGCTGGCCACCGACCGGCACCCCGGCTACCGCTCCGGGCAGTGGGCGCGGCGGCACGCGGGCGGGCGTGAGGTGACGGGCGTCCAGCACCATCACGCGCACGTGGCGGCGGCGATGGCCGAGCACGGACTGGACGGCACCCACCAGGTCATCGGTGTCGCGTTCGACGGGACCGGGTACGGCGACGACGGCGCCGTATGGGGCGGGGAGTTCCTCCTCGCCGACTACGAAGGCTGCACCCGGTTCGCGCACCTGCGTTACGTCCCCCTGCCGGGAGGCGACGCCGCCGTGCGCCGGCCATACCGCATGGCCCTGGCACACCTGCGCGCGGCCGGCATCCCCTGGAGCGGTGACCTGCCCTGCGCGGCCGCCTGCCCGCCGGGTGAACGCCGCCTGCTGGAACGCCAGTTGGAGCGCGGCCTGAACTGCGTCCCCACGTCGAGCATGGGCCGGCTGTTCGACGCCGTGTCCTCCCTGGCGGGTGTGTGCCAAGTGGCCGGATACGAGGCGCAGGCCGCCGTCGAACTCGAGGCGGCGGCACTCGGGGCAGCTGTGCCGGGGGCGGATGGACCGGCGTGCGACGGCTACGAGTTCACGCTGCGGCCGCCGGAGCGGGGCGGGACCGGCCCGCTGACCGCCGACCCGGCACCCGTACTGGCCGCGGCCGTCCGGGACCTGCGCGCGGGCGCGGGCCCGTCACTCGTCGCGGCCGGGTTCCACGCGGCGGTCGCCGCCATGGTCCGCGCCGTCTGCGGCGCGGCACGTGAGCGGCACGGACCGGACACCGTCGCCCTGACCGGCGGTGTGTTCGCCAACGTCCTGCTCTCCTCGGCCTGCGCCCGGGTGCTGCGCGAGGACGGGTTCACCGTACTGCGCCACCGCCGAGTCCCCCCGAACGACGGGGGACTGGCCCTCGGCCAGCTCATGGTGGCCGCCCGCGCGGGAGGCGGCGGGCACGCGGCCGAGGCCTGACACCACGGCCCGGCAGGCCGGGAAACGCCCAACGGATCACCACAACGAGGAGAAGCCCATGTGCCTGGCGGTACCCGGGAGAGTCCTGGACATCGAGGAACGGGACGGCACACGTATGGCCAACGTCGACTTCGGCGGCGTCGTCAAGGAGGTGTGCCTGGAGTATCTGCCGGACCTGGAGGTCGGCGAATACGCCATCGTCCACGTGGGGTTCGCGCTTCAGCGCCTGGACGAGGCCTCGGCCAAGCAGACGCTCGAGCTGTTCGCCGAACTCGGGATGCTCCAGGAGGAGTTCGGTGATCCGTGGGAACTGGCCGCCCAGGAGGCGGGCGGGGCACCGGGGCACGGCGGCAACGGTGGTAGCGGCGGCAACGGCACAGCGCAGGAGGCGCAGCGGTGAAGTACATCGACGAGTTCCAGGACCCCGACCTCGCGCGGCGGCTGCTCGACGACATCCGTGCGACGGTGACCAGGCCCTGGGCACTGATGGAGGTGTGCGGCGGGCAGACGCACACCATCATCAGGCACGGCATCGACCAGCTCCTGCCCGAGGAGGTGGAGCTGATCCACGGCCCGGGCTGCCCGGTGTGCGTCACCCCGCTGGAGGTCATCGACAAGGCGCTGGAGATCGCGTCCCGGCCCGAGGTCGTCTTCTGCTCCTTCGGTGACATGCTGCGGGTCCCCGGAACCGGCCGCGACCTGTTCCAGGTCCGCGGCGAGGGCGGCGACGTACGCGTGGTGTACTCGCCCCTGGACGCGCTGCGGATCGCCCGGCAGAACCCGGACCGCGAGGTCGTCTTCTTCGGCATCGGCTTCGAGACCACCGCCCCGCCCAACGCCATGACGGTGTATCAGGCACGCAGGCTGGGGATCCGGAACTTCAGCCTGCTCGTCTCGCACGTGCGGGTCCCGCCGGCGATCGAGGCGATCATGCGGTCGCCGAGCTGCCGCGTGCAGGGCTTCCTCGCCGCCGGACACGTGTGCAGCGTGATGGGCACCGGTGAGTACCCGGAGCTGGCCGAGCGGTTCAAGGTGCCCATCGTGGTCACCGGTTTCGAACCACTGGACATCCTCGAAGGGGTGCGCCGCACCGTGCGGCAGCTGGAACGCGGCGAGCACACCGTGGACAACGCCTACCCCCGCGCTGTGACGGAAGCGGGGAACCCCGCCGCGCAGCGCATGATCCAGGACGTCTTCGAGGTCACCGACCGCTCCTGGCGCGGCATCGGCGTGATCCCCGACAGCGGCTGGCGGCTGTCCTCGCGCTACCGGGAGTACGACGCCGAGTACCGCTTCTCGGTGAGCGGCATCGCCACGCGCGAGCCGGCCCGGTGCCGCAGCGGCGAAGTCCTCCAGGGGCTCATCAAGCCCCACGAGTGCGAGGCCTTCGGCACCGCCTGCACACCCCGTAGCCCTCTGGGCGCCACCATGGTCTCCAGCGAGGGCGCGTGCGCCGCCTACTACCTCTACCGGCGGCTGGACCTCACCACGACGTCCCTGGAGGCGAGCCCCGTTGTCTGAGACCACCCGAGCACCGCGCGAAGCCGTCACCGTCGTGGCACAGGCACCGGGTGCACCCGGTGCGCCGGAGGTGCCCGAGGCACCCGACCTCATGGGGTGGACGTGCCCCGCCCCGCTGCGCGACCAGCCCAGGGTGGTGATGGGCCACGGCGGCGGCGGAGCGATGTCGGCCGAACTGGTCCGGCACGTCTTCGCCCCCGCCTTCGGCGGACAGACGCTGGCGCAAATGGGTGACGCGGCCGCGGTCAGCCTGGGCGGGGTACGGCTGGCCTTCTCCACCGACTCCTTCGTGGTGCGCCCGCTGTTCTTCCCCGGCGGCAGCATCGGCGACCTCGCCGTCAACGGCACCGTCAACGACCTCGCCATGAGCGGGGCCCGCGCCGCGTACCTGTCCTGCGGGTTCATCCTGGAGGAGGGCGTCGAGCTGCCGGTCGTCGCGCGCGTGGCCGAGGCGCTCGGAGCGGCGGCG
Source organism: Streptomyces sp. GC420 (assembly GCF_009916105.1). Taxonomy (GTDB): domain Bacteria; phylum Actinomycetota; class Actinomycetes; order Streptomycetales; family Streptomycetaceae; genus Streptomyces. Next base: position 9,385 of record NZ_JAAAXQ010000206.1, read on the forward strand.
CGCGCCGCGGGCGTCGAGGTGGCGACCGGCGACACCAAGGTCGTCGAGGCCGGCCACGGCGACGGCATGTTCATCAACACCGCGGGCATCGGACTGATCCCGGCGGGTGTCGACCTCCGCCCGCAGCGCGTCGTACCCGGCGACGTCGTGATCGTCAGCGGCGACATCGGTGTCCACGGCGTGGCCGTCATGAGCGTCCGCGAGGGCCTGGAGTTCGGGGTGGAGATCGAGAGCGACTGCGCGGCCCTGGGCGGGCTGGTGGAGGCGATGCTCGCCGTCACGCCCGACCTGCACGTGCTGCGCGATCCCACCCGCGGCGGCCTGGCCGCCGCGCTCAACGAGATCGCGGCGGCCTCCGGGACCGGCGTCGTGCTCCAGGAGCGGAGCGTGCCGGTGCCGCCCGGCGTGGCCAACGCGTGCGCGGTGCTGGGCCTGGATCCGATGTACGTGGCCAACGAGGGCAAGCTCGTCGCGTTCGTCCCGCGCGAGCACGCCGACGCGGTCCTCGCCGCGATGCGCGCGCACCCGCGGGGAGCGGGGGCGACGGTGATCGGCGAGGCGGTGGCGGAGCACCCCGGGATGGTGGTGACCCGTACCGGACTGGGCGGCACACGGGTGGTCGACATGCCGATCGGGGAGCAGCTGCCCCGGATCTGCTGAGGCCGGGCGCGCGGTCCCCGGCCCTCACGGCCGGGGACCGCGGCGCCACGGCCGTGCCGGGACCCGGCGGTCGGCCGGGCCACCGCGACCGGGTGGGCCGTTACCCGCGGCGGCCCTTGGAAGAGGGATCCTGGGGGTCCACGCCGGTGTACGCCGAGGCGTCCCTGGTGCCGCTGGGACGCTGCGAGCGGCCCTTGCGGCCGGTGTCGCGCATGCCCTCCTCGCCGGACTTGCCGGCGTAGTCCTCGCCGCTCTCGCTCTCGCTCCTGACGGTGTCGCCGGGGACGGGCTTCTCCTCCTCCTTGGACTTCTTCCTGCCGGGGCCCTTGCCGGGCGCGTGCTCCTCGGGGTGGAAGGAGCGGTGGGCACTCGGGTTCTCCTGCTGGCGGGTCGCGTCCACATCGGGGGCCCAGCCGTGCTGCTCGGTCCCCTTGTGACGGCTCGGACCCTCGCCGTGGGCGGGCTCGGATGGCTTCGGCTTCTTCGGCATGAGCTGGCCTGCCTGTCCTGTGTCGGTGCGGGCGCGCGCCTGCGCGCACCCTGCTCACGTACTTGAATCCTCTCACTCGCCTCATACGTGGGCATATTGGTGCGTATCGCTACCCGTCGGGGACCCTGCCGGGCCGCACGAGAAGTCCGCCCGGCGGCTCGGCAGCGCCTCGGGGGACGATCCGTTCCCGACTCCGCGGCCGCTAACGCCGGGGACCCGGGACGGCGACCGCCGCCGCGTACCCCTCGGGCACGGCGACATCGGTGATGATCCAGCCACCGGGGCCGGGCGCGGGCAGCGGGCCGGTGCCCACGTAGTCCAGCGCGAGGCTCCGTGACAAGCCGGTCCCTATGCCTTTCAGGTACGACTCCTTGCGTGCCCAGGCGCGGGTGAAGGCGGCCGGGCGCTCGGACTCGGGCAGGGCGTCGAGTTCCGCGATCTCCGTCGGGTGCAGGGATGCCGAGACTTCCGCGACGGTCCGCGGCGCGGCGATCCGCTCCACGTCCACGCCCACGGCCGTGCCGGCGACCGCGAGCAGGGCGAGATCGGCGGCGTGCGAGAGGGAGAAGTGCACCCCGTTGCCGTCCACCGCGGGCCTGCCGTGCGGGCCACCGCAGTTGGGGCACGGCTCGCGCACCAGGGGGACGCGTGCGGCGGCCACTCCGAGGTGATCGCCGAGCAGCACGCGGAGTGCCACATGGGCGGCGACGTAGCAGCGGCGGTCCTCGTCACGGTGGAAGCTCCCGGCCCGGGCGAGTTCCCCGGCGTCGAGGACGGCGGGCGCGAGCCGTTCCGCACCGGCCCGCTGGCCGACGGCGTCCACGGTCCACAGGGAGGGGGCGTCCCCGGCGGGGGGCCGACTGACCGGCCGGTCGAACTCGAAGACCGTCGGCACGGGTAAGGAAGGCGATCCGATCATCCCGTGAGTGTATGCACGCCGGTGCGTCACCCGTCCGGCCGTCTCCCGGACCACGCACGCCCTCGGTCCCACGACGACGCCCCCCGGGAGGCTCGTGGCGCGCGGGGCGGTCAGGGACGTTCCAAGGCCTGGAGGACGCCCCCCAGGGAGAAGCACAGCGCGCCGGTCAGCGTCCCCCAGTCGGCGACGACGGCGTTGACGGGGCTGCCCGTCGCGGGGCGGGTGAAGGCCGCGAGGGCCGCGACGAGGAAGAGGACGGAGCCGGACTCGTTGACCGCCACGATCCACCAGCCCAGGCTGCGCGGGCGCAGCCACGGCCGGCCGTGGCACACCTCGGCGAGACCGAGTGCCCCGGAAATGAGGAACAGGGGGCACCCGATCATGTCGGGCGCCCAGATCAACCGGTCCGCCTGCTGCGCCGACAGGCCGGTCAGAAAGGAGTTCAGCAGGTTCACGCCGAACACGAGGGTTCCGGCGAACAGCGTGAAGGTGCTGAGCCAGCCGATCCGGTCCGGTTCGTAGCTCCACCAGCGCCACGGGGGGACCGCCAGCGACGCTCTGCCGGTGCGGTGGCGCGGCGCGTTGATCTCCTGGAGGAGGGAGGCGTATCCGCCGGTGTTGAAGAACAGGCCGCCCGCGAAGTAGACCGAGGCGCTGCCGGCCGTGCCGCCGCGCTCGGACAGGGCGAGGGCGGCGCCCAGGGTGAACATGCCTCCGCCGACGGTGAAGGCGACCGCGGCGACGGTGTTGAGCAGGCGCAGGCGGCGCAGGGCCGTCTCGTCCGCCCTTCGGGTGCTCGCCCCGGTCCCGTCCGCCGGCCGGACGGTGAGCGTCCCGCGCCTGCGCGCCTGGCGTGATTCCCATACGGCGCTGCCGCCGTCGGCCAGGTGCCAGCTCCTGCGGGTGGCGAACGGGCCGGTACGCCGGACGACCTCGTCGGGACCCCCGCGCTCGGCGGGATCTCCGGGCCCGGGCATGCGGATGGGTCCTCTCGCCGTCGTACCTGGTGCGGCCGCGTCGTCCGGCTCGACGGCGCCCGGCGGGACGGACACCGCCCGGTGTGAGCGGCTCCGCGTAAACCTAGGCCAGGGCGGGGCCCGTGGCGCTCACCGCCACGCCCCTGCCCACGGTGGGCCGTGACGTCCGGCGGAAGGGCTGCCGGGCCGGTTCCGCACGCGGCGTTCACGAGCGGCCGGGCGTGACGTCCGGCCGCGATGTCAGGGTTCCGTAAGGGGGCGGCTTCTTCCGGCGGGACTCGCGGCGCCCCGAGAATCCCATCGGGTACTCCGTGGGGTACTCCCTCGCCTCCCACGTCCACCTGCCGACTCACAGAACTGGTGCATGACTTGGTGATCTCATCCCCGTCCGGCGAGCCCGCCACGGAGCCCGCCACGGAGCCGGACACCGCGGCGGAGACCGGGCCCGCCACGGGCCCGCACGCCGGCCCGGCCGCCCTGGCGGACCCCGCCACCGGGCACGGACGCCGCCGGGACCTGGCGGCCGCTCTCGGCGGAGTGCTCCTCCTCGTCGCCGCGGCCGTCGTCGGAACCGCCGTCCAGCGGGCCGACGGGTCGCTGCACGTCGACTGGCCGCCCCTGGTGGGATTCTGGATGCCGCACGCCGGCCCCGGCACACCCGCGGCCCTCGCGGTCGCCGTCGCCGTGGTCGTCTACGGGCCCGGCCTGGCCGCGCGCATGGGATGGCGGCAGCTGCTCTGGGCGTCGTGGGGCGCGGCAGCGGCCTGGACCTGGTCCCTCGCCCTGATCGACGGGTGGCAGCGGGGCGTCGCCGAACGGCTCACGAACCGGCACGAATACCTCCGGGTGATCGACCGGTTCGACGACATCGGCGCCGCGCTGCGCGGCTACACGGGCCACATCCTGCTGGACACGCCGGACAACTGGCCCGCGCACGTCGCCGGCCACCCGCCCGCGGCGGTCCTGACCTTCGTCGGGCTCGACCGGGTAGGGCTGGGCGGCGGGGGCTGGGCCGGGGCGTTCTGCATCACCGCCGGCGCTTCCGCGGTCGCGGCCGTACCGGTGACGCTGAAGGCACTGGGCTCCGAACGGGCGGCAAGGACCGCCGCGCCGTTCCTGGTGCTGCTTCCGGCCGCCGTCTGGGCGGGGGCCTCGGCCGACGGCTACTTCGCCGCGGTCGCCGCCTGGGCCGTCGCCCTTCTCGCCCTCGCGGCCACCCGCTCCGTCCGGCGGTCCGCCCCGGTGGCACTGGCTTCGGGACTGCTGTTCGGATGGACCTTCTATCTTTCGTACGGGCTCACCCTGATGGTGATTCCGGCGGCCGCGGTCCTGCTCCTCACCCGCACCGCGCGGCCGCTCGTGCCCGCGTTCGTGGGCGTGGCGGCGGTGGCCGGTGCGTTCACCGCCGCCGGCTTCAACTGGTGGGAGGCGTACGACCTGCTGGTGGAGCGCTACTACCAGGGCGTCGCCAGGGAACGGCCCTACTGGTACTGGATCTGGGCCAACCTGGCCAATGCCGCGACGGCGGCCGGACCGGCCGCCGTCGCGGGGCTGTGCCGGGCGCAGGCCGTGGCTCCGCGGGCCGTCCGGGACCGGTGGCGTGCCCGGGACGGAGGCGGCGCGCGCGTGACGGCGGCGGTGCGCGGCACGGTCGTCATGGTCACCGCGGTGCTGCTGGCCCTGCTCGTGGCCGACCTGTCGGGGATGAGCAAGGCCGAGACGGAGCGCATCTGGCTGCCGTTCTTCGTATGGCTGCCCGCGGCGGCGGCCCTGCTCCCCGCGGGTGACCGGCGTGGCTGGCTGGCGGCGCAGGCAGCCGTCGCCCTGCTCGGGCGTCGTCCGGCCGCGGTGAAGTTGGCCCTGCCCGTGGCGGTCGGGAAGCGCCGCTCGTCGCGCGGGGCGTGCGGCAGGGCGAAGCCGCCGGGGCGTGCCACCTTGTCGTTGAAGTCCTCGAAGCCCGGCACGA
>NZ_JAAAXQ010000207.1 GCF_009916105.1 Streptomyces sp. GC420
AGTCCGCGCTCCGCGGTGCCGGATGTGAGCCGGGAACCAGCCGCCCCACAGGCGGCCCAGAGCCTCCGGAGCCGCTTCCGAGGCACCTGGGCGCGCCGCACCCGCGGCAGGCCGCGGACGCGCCCGCGCCCCGTCTCGCTGTCCGGGTCGGGCGCGTGGGGGTGGGTTCCCGGGATGCGCTCGTGGCGCGCGTCGGCCACCTCGATGCGGAGCGTGCGTCCGTCGCCGGCCACGGTGAGCCCGAGGCGGAAGTCCCGCCCGAGTACCCGTCCGTGCACGGCGGCGTTGGCGGCGAGTTCGGCGACGATGTGTTCCGCCCGCTCGGTCACCTCGCAGGGGACGTCCCACTCGCGCAGGTGGGCCGAGGCCAGTAAGCGGGCGAGACGGGCGCCGCGACGGGTGGGTGAGAGCAGCACGGTGAAACGGCGCGGCGGTGCACTGAGTCGGGTGGATTTCTGGTTCACGCCCCTCAGCGTGGTGGGCGTGTGCCTACGCTGAACAGCGACGACCCGGGTACGTACGGTGACTGTCCAGGGCTTGTCCGACGCTGTCACGCCTGTCCCGTGGAGGGCCGGGCCGACCGTACGGAGTGAGGGCGTCCCAACACGTTGACGCGGCGGTACGTCGGAGGTGGCACGGGTGCGGGCGGAGAAGGCGGACAAGAAGACCGGCGGGGCGGGCGCGACGGCGGGCGACCCGGCCGTACCGGCGCAGGCGGCGGCCCCGGCCGCGGAGGCGGCGGGGCCCACGGCGGTGGCGGCGCACGACGCGATCCCGGACGAGCCGGGGTGGGAGGTGGACCCGGACGACGACTGGGGTGTGGCCGTCGTCGCCACGGTGGGACGGCAGTTGAAGCTCCGCCGCGAGGCCGTGGGTATGCGCGCCGCCGAGTTCGGGACGGCGGTCGGGTACGGCGAAGACATGGTGTACAAAATCGAAAGCGGCAGGCGCATCCCCCGCCCCGAGTACCTGGACAGGGCGGACAGCGTGCTGAGCGCCCAGGGGCTGCTCTCGGCGATGAAGGAGGACGTGGCGAAGGTCCGGTACCCGAAGAAGGTGCGGGAACTTGCCAAGTTGGAGGCCCAGGCCGTTGAGATGGGGGTGTACGAGAGTCACAGCATCAACGGCCTCTTGCAGACACCGGAGCATGCGAGGGCGTTGTTCGAGGCGATGCAGCCCCCTTACTCACCGGACGAGAGCGAACGCATGGTGGCTGCCCGGATGGCCCGGCGATCTATCTTCGAACGCCTGCCGGCTCCAGCGCTCAGCTTCGTCCAGGAAGAGGCTGCCTTGAGGCGTCCGATCGGGGGCAGAATGGTGTGGCGGCAGCAGCTTGAGCGCCTGCTGGAAGTAGGGCGACTGCATAACGTCACGCTCCAGGTGATGCCGTTGCAGTCCGAGACCCACTCCGGCCTCGACGGAAGAATCGAGGTGCTGAAGTTCGCGGACGGTACGGCGGTAGGGCGTTCCGATGGTGCCTTCAACGGCCGTCCGACCTACGATCCGAAGCAACTCCGCATCCTTGAGCTGCGGTATGGCACCATCCGAGCCCAGGCCCTCTCGCCACGGGAGTCACTGGCCTTCATCGAACAACTGCTAGGGGAGTCATGATCAGCGAAACCTCGGCCGGGGACGCCTGGGAACTGGCGTGGTTCAAGAGCAGCTACAGCAGTGGCAACGACGGCAACTCCTGCATCGAGATTGCCGCTACCCCCGGTACAGTCCACGTCCGCGACTCCAAGAACCTGGGCGGTCCTCAGCTCACGCTCACGCAGGACTCTTGGGCTGCCTTCGTAACGTACACATCGGCGCTCTGATCGTCTCGCCTGCTGCCGCACGCACCTGTTTCGTACAGGTATGGGGGACGGGGCGGCTGGCGCAGTGGGTCAGGACAACGCATCCGCCTGAGGAAACAGCCCGCCGTCGTCGAAGTTCTCGTCAGCATCTGGGGGCGTGCACGTCGCAACCTGCCTTTGCGCAGCCGGCAGTTCACCAGGCCCTCATACGCCGCGCCTGCGCATGCCCTGAGCACCACCTGTCCTCCTGCTGATCCGGGCCGACGCGCCCGCCCCGCTAGGGGCCGCATGGCCTGCGTGCGCTGTTCGTCGGCATTTCTCAGGTGGGGAACTCGCCGAGCCAGCCGTGCTGGAGGAGGTGCTTGGGCAGGTACTCCGACTCGACGCCGATCGGGATCTCACCGTCGTAGGCCAGGCATGCCATGGCGAGCGGGCCCAGCGCGACGGTGCCGTCGATGTCCGCCGCCCGGTCCTCGTCCAGGGTCCAGTACGCCTTGTGCAGCTTCAGCGCCTCTTCCAGCGCTGGGCCGAAGCCCGACTCATCCCTGCGGACGAAGTGGTAGAAGAGGTTGATCGGCGGATAGAGCAGGCCCTGCAGCATGTCCCGTGGGGTGACCCGCGCCACGGACGGATCCGACGCCTGGATCGCAGTTGTCAGCTTCTCCACCAGTCCCGGCCGCCGCAGCCAGTACGTCTGCAAAGTGTCCACCCAGTGGTAGACGTACTCGTCGTACTGACCCTCCGGCGCACGCAGCCGCTCCAGCGGAATCTCGCACAACTGCGTCATCCGCTCCCGCTCACGGCAGACGACCGCCAGCCAGAACGCCGTCAACCAGTTCCCCGCATCGGCGGACGACTGCCGGCCGATCGCGGGCAGCGTCCGCATCTTCCGGTTGATACGGCACTCGACGGAACCCTCGCTCGCACCCGTCACGGCGAACAGCGCCGAACCCAACTGCATCGCGGTGACCGCGGCCTCCCAGGTCTCCACCGCCGCCGCCCGGGGATCGACAACACACCGGGCGTGCAGAGTCAGGACGGCGGTGCTGAACGTAGAGTCGATCATGTCCACCGACTGTTCGAGACCATCAATTTCCTGGGCCAGGTGTTCGCTCAGCCGCTCCGCGAACTGCTCGGCGCCGGGTCGTGGCGCACCATGCCGGGCAACAATCACAGTCACGGAAGAGTCCCCTTGCTGATGTCGAACCTTCGATACTGATAACCAGTGTACGTTCCGGTGTTCTTCTCACCCTTGATGACGACGTAATCCAGCTTGCCGTCCGCGAGGGCCTTTTTCAGGTCCGCCACCAGCCCCAACTCGCCTCGCTTCGTCATCATGCGGATTATGTCGAAGAAGTACTCCCGGCTGCCTTGGGAGACCTGTCGACCGCCCGGAAGGGTGCGCCTGCCGAGTTCGGTGCCGGGACTACTCTTGGCCTCGATGACGACCATCCGGCCGTCCTCATGCTTCCAAACCTGGTCGAACTGGTCGTTGCCGTTCTTGGGACCGAGGAGGGGCTGCTTGTCGAAGTCCGGGTAGCGCTCGGCGACGAAGTGGTGCTCGGCCGCCTTCTCGCCGAATGCCTCGGCTGCGTCACCCATCGCGGTGTGGGATTCCTTGTACGTCCCCCTGGCTTCGGCCCACTGCGCAGCGGAGTCGGCAGTTCCGTGAGCATCGTGGATTCTGCCGGCCTCGGCCTTCCAGTCCGCGACGATGTTGTCCCACTGGATGGCGAAGTGACGCGTCTGCGCGGCCTCTTCCAGAATCCGGAGCCTGGAGGCACTCGTGACGGTGTCAGCCGCCACAGGGATGTAGTCGGGGTCGAGGAAGTGCGGTTTCGGGGGTGCTGGAACGTCCTTGGCACGGATCCACGGGCCGTCCTCCGACAGCCGGGTGAGCTGGGGCGGAGTGAATCCGCTCTCGTCGTGGAGGTCCAGACTCTTGCGAGTGCCGTCCTTCCGGTAGTGGTTCTCGAAGTACCCCGGCTCCTCATTGGCGCGGTAGACCTGGATGTCTTCGATCTGTTCCAGCGTGAGCGATCCACGAGGTCCGTAAGGGCTGGCGCCTTCGCGCATGAAGTCGGGTCGCGGTACTTCCACCCGGCCGGACGGATCACCGTCCGGCCTGCCCGCGCCACCGGCGGTGTGGTCGCCGCCTCGGCCCAGGTCGTCGAGTCCACCGGCACCCGGTACGTCCGTGCGGCCGCCGGGGATTCCGTTGTCAGCGGCAGGACCACCAGGAAGATCGTGACCCGTAGCGGGGCCCGTGCCCGGGGTCTCCGTACGGCCGACGGGCGCGTTGTCCCCCAAGTTGCCACCGGCGGGCGGATTGTCGCCCAGGTGTCCACCGCCGAGGGGGCCGTTGTCGAGGTTGTTGACGGGCAGGTGGTCGGCCGTGCCGCCGGGGAGGTTGGCCGCCGTGCCGCCCGGGAGGTTGTCGCCCGGGTTGCGGGGGCCGGGCAGGGCGTCGTCGCCGGCGCGGCCGACGTCGCCGAGGCCGTCGCCGAGGCGGATGTGGGCGGCGTTGTCCGCGGTGTTGGCGCCCGCGCCGACGAGGGCCGGTTCGCGGACCGGGGTGTCGACGCGGGGGTTGTCCGCGCCTGCGGCGGGGTTGCCGTCGGCGCCGCGGGGTGCGTCACCGGCGTCCTGGCGGAGGATGCCGTCCCCGTCGTAGAGGTTGCCCTTGGGGTCCATGTAGACGGGGTTGCCGTCCAGGTCGGTCATCCGGACCGAGCCCTCGGGCAGGACGAACGCGCCCTCGGGGACCTTGACCGTGCCCTCGGGCACCGGCACCGAGCCGGCCGGGGCGGGAGTGTTCTCGGGCAGCCGGACCATGCCGTCGCCGAGATCGACCGCGCCTGCGGGCAGCGGCGTGTTCTCGGGCAGCCTGACCGTGTTGGCCGGGACCTCGATCGCGCCGGGCGGGACGGCCGCGCCCTCGGGGAGGCTGAGGGTGCCGTCGGGGAGCTTGAACGACCCCTCGGGCAGGCTCACCACGTTGTCCGGCATCGGCGGGATGTCGATCTTGCCCATGCCCTTGAGGCCGGCCATCACGTCGCCGATCTTCGACAGGCCCGCCCCGGCGCCCTTGAACAGGTACGTCGTCGGGTCGATGGCCCGCCCGGCCTTGCCCGCGAGGGAGATGGCCTTCGCCGCCGCCCCCGCCTTGCCGGCACCCGAGGCGGCGCCTCCGGCGCCTCCGGTGAAGATCGTGGTGACCACGTTGAAGGTGACCGCGCCCGCCGCCCGGGAGGGGTTCTCGCCCCACTGGTCCCAGGCGAGCAGGGCCTTGCCGGTCTCCTTCATCGCGGTGCGCGAGTCCCGCAGCCAGGAGGGGAGCTTGTCCTCCGGCATCGCCCAGAAGGCGGCGCCGGCGACCGGCACGGCGGTGATGGCCAGGCCCGTCAGCAGCTTGCCCAGACCCGTCCAGGCCTGCCCGGCCGCGTCCCAGCCGTCGACACCCACCAGGGTGCCCAGACCGCGGATGGTGCCCCACACGCCGTCCACCACGATGCCTTTGCCGAAGTCGTAGGCGTGTTCCCACACCTGCCACCACGGCGTGGACTCCTTGACAGCGTCCCCCCACGGCAGCGACTCGGCCTGCTTGAGCGCCTCGGCGTCGTAGCCGTACATGTCCTTGCCGTTGGAGCCGTCGTTGACCTTCAGCGCGGTTCCGCCGACCAGGCCCACGATCTTGGCGTGGCAGGTGCGTTCCGCGGCGTGGAACTGCGACCACACCTCTGCGATCTCGTTACGGCGGGCGAGGTTCTCATCGATCAGGTCGCCGTCCTCGCGCCACTTGTCGTCGTCGGCGACCTTGGCACGGAACGCCTCGGCGTCCCGCTTGAGTTGCTTCAGCCTCTCCACCAGTGGACGGATCTCGTCGGCGTACGCGCCCAGCGCTCCCGCGATGGAACTCATGTCGGACTTCAGGTCGTTCGCCGTCTTCACCACGGGCTGGGTGGTGCCGAACAACTGCTCCGCCTCCGGCGCCTCATAGAACGCCCGCAGGCCGCCGAAGGTCTTGTGCACCTCGCCCGCGGCCGATGCGACCTTCTCGCCGTCCGACGAAAGCGCCTTGACCATCTGGCCGAGCAGTACCTCGTCACCGGTGAAGACCGGTATCTCCGCCGGATCGACCGGTGCGTCGCTCACTTCCGCCCCCCGAGGTCCTTCAGCAGATCGAGATCGACCGCGCGCGCCGCGTCCTGCGCCTGCTTGGCGGTGTCGAGATCACCCTCGACATACTCACGCGTCGCCAACGCCGCGCCCGTCACCGCGGCCTGGATCCGCTCGGCCATCGCCTTCAGATCCTTCTCCCGCTCCTTGAAATACTCCGCCAGCGCCGCCGCCACCGGCCCCATCGCCTTCTGCGACAGAGGCGCCTGCCCCGGCGCCACCGGACCCTGCAGCCGCGTCTCCGCCTGCGAACCCGGCACGGCCGTCCCCGCGGCCTGCGCCGCTTGTGACACATCCGTGCCGAGGGTCTTCAGCGCCTTCTCCAGCTCACCCGCCTTGGTGCCGGTCAGCTGGAGCTGACCCTGCACCCCCTGCGGTCGGATGTCCCACGACGGCATGACTCCCCCTGCACACTGCGAACTGCGAAACTGCGAACGGATTCCCCCGCCGCGGGCGCCAAGCCCCCCGCGGCGGCCATGGCCGACCGGCGCACCGCGGAGGAACGATTCACCCCGGGGCGCGCCGACCCGTGGATCAGCCGATGTTGTCGACCGCGGCCTTCGCCCGCGACAGCGTCTGCTGCGCCGTCCCGTCGTTCTTCTCCAGCGTCGTCCTCAGGAGCTCGATGATGTTCTTGACCTCCTGCGACGCACGGTTCCAGCGCAGCTCCTTGCCGTGGTACTCGTCCGCCACACCATCGGCCGTGAAGTCCGCCATCGCGGCCTTCACCTGCGCGTCCCGCGCCGCGATCACCGTCTCCAGACGCGCGATCACCGCCTGGATGTTGCCCTGCGCCTCCGACGACGCACCCGTGTCGTACGAACGACGATCGGTACCGCCAGCCATTGCCCATCAACTCCCCGTTGAGAAAACCCGCTTACGTGAACCGCGCGCACCCGCCGGTCAGCGGCCTCCGAAGCGCGCCGCGTCGAAGTTCGCCGCCGCCATGTTCGTCCGCGCGTTCTCGCCCTGCTCCTGATCACCCGAGCCGAACGCCGTCTCCATCCCCGACTGACCGCCCAGGATCGCCGCCAGCGCACTGTTCAGCGCCGCCGTGATCTCGTCCGAGCGCGCCTTGAACGAATCGAAGGCCACCTTGCCCGCGCCGTTGAACTTGCCCTCCAACGGCTGCGCGGCCTGCACCAACTGCCGGATCAGCGAACCGAGATCATCGCTCGATCCCCGCGACTGCGACATCAGGTTCGTCAGCACCTGGGTGCCCATGTCGAACTTCATCAGACTCTCCCCCGCTGTGACTGGTGGATCGTTCCTGTCTCCATCCCTACCAACTGCCTTGTCACTGCTGCAATCAGCAGGCGCACCACTGTGACCAAGGCACGACAATGTCACGCCTTACTTTGACGGTAACTCAACTGACTGACAGCGCAACCGGATTGGGTGCGCGGTGCGCGACCCCACAACGGGACTACGCGTCCTGCGCGGTCGCGCCCTTCAGGTGCCGCATCAGACGCTCGAAGTCCTGCCAGCCCGACAGGTCCGAGGGGTCGCCCGGCAGCGGGTAGTACAGCGCCGGCCGCGTCCTCGGGCCGAGTTGCAGCGGCGGCTCGGACAGCGGGGTGCGCCGCGCCCGGTCGCCGGGCATCGTGCGGACCTCCTCCGCGCCGAGCACGAAGGCCACGGGGACGCCCGGGCCCTCCAGGCGCGGCGGCACCGCTAGGTCGCGGCGGGCCTTGCGGACCTGTACGAGCATCGACTGGAGGCGGTGGCGGGTTGCGAGCACCTCCGCAGCCCGGGGCAGGGCTCCGAGCGGCAGCTCCTCGCCCGGCCCGTAGCCGAACGCCAGGGTGATGTGCTCCTCCACGCCCGCCTTCGTCCGGCCGACGCGGACCGTGGCGAGGCCCGGCCGGTCCGGTCCGCCGACCACCACGATCCAGGTCGGCTCGGGTGCCCGCTCGTGGGCGACGTCGGTCAGCCGGCGCGCCGACCAGGGCAGGTTGGCGGGTTCCGCCGTGCCCCACCCGGCCGGGGGTTCACCTGTCAGCTCGCGCCACACCGACTCCAGGGCCCCGCCGAGCACCAGGCGGTCGTCCGCGGGGTGCACCGTGCGGAAGGTGACGGCGAGCTGCCGCTCTCCGGTGTCCGCGGTCTCCTTGAACGCCGCCGCCACCGGGGTACGCGGGTCCTCGGCGGTCGCGCCGTCCCCCGCGATCGGCGCGAACATCCCCTCCTGCCAGCGCAGTACGGCACCGGTGAGCCCGTCGTAGTAGCCGTCGCGCCCGTCCCGCACGATCCAGCGGGACGGCCAGCCGGGCAGGCTGTCGCGCACGGCCGACGAGAGCGTGCTGCCCGCCGGGCTGACGATCTGGAGGCCGATGCCGGCCTCGGCGGCGGCCCGGAACGCATCCGAGAGCCAAGCCGTCATGGCGACCACGGGCCGGTCCATGATGACGACGGCGGCCTTGTCGGTGAGCACGTCCACGGCGGGCTGCGCGGCGGCGGGCGCGGGCGCGACGTTCATCCCCTCCGTCCTCACCACGGCGAGTGAGCGCGCGGCCTGCGGCGGCCAGGCGAAACCGCCGGTCAGGGAGGCCAGCCGGGCGGCGAAGGTGCCGGCGAGCCGCTCCGCCTCCTCGACGCCCGTGGTGGCACGTGCCTCCGTCCACCAGTACGGAACCGGCGGGGCCGCGGCCCCGAGCAGCCGCTCGGCCTCGCCCGCGACCTGGACGAGGAGAGGTGCCTCGACGGAGACGAGCGGTCTGCCCTCCTCGTCGCAGAGCTGCACGACGGCGCCGTCGCCCGCCGTGCCCACCAGCTTGTCGGGGCCTCCGGAGAGCAGGCCCGCGAGCACGCTCAGCGGGTCGGGCATCCGTTCGGTGAGCGCTATGACGTCCTTGGTCATGTGGTCGTCCGGTCCTTCGTCTGGTGGTCGTCCGGGTCCTTCACGCGGTCGTCCGGTGCGTCGTCCCGTGCGTCACGCGGCGGGTGCGGGCCGTCCGGTGCCTCGTCCCGTGCGTCATGACGCGGTGTAAACGGTCTGGATCAGGCGGTTCGTCTGGCCCCTGCGGATCAGCACTCCGCGTCCCGGGGGCTGCTGGGAGGCGTACACGCCGGGGAACAGCTGCCCCTCGCTGCGGTCGCCCGCCATGAGGATCGCCGAGGCCCCCGACTCGCGCAGCCCCTGCACCAGCGGCTCGTACATGCCGCGGGACGCGCCCGCGACGCGGCGGGTCAGGACGAAGTGCAGGCCGATGTCGACGGCGGACGGTATGTACGGCAGGAAGGGCGCGAGCGGCGCCTGCCCCGCGGTGGTCAGTACGTCGTAGTCGTCCACGAGGATCACGATCCGCGGGCCGCTGCCCCAGCTGCCGGGCTCCAGGTCCTCGGGCCTGGCGCTGTCGTCCGGCAGCCGCTTCTCCAGTTCCGTGGCGATGCCGGCGGCCAGGCCCGCGCACAGTTTGGCGTTGTACGCGTACCCGCCCAGGTACTCCTCGGGGATCACGCCGCGCAGGCCGCGCCGCGGGTCCATGACGGCGAAGACCAGGTCGTCCTCGCCGTGCCGCTCGACGAGGCCGCCGGCGATGGTCTTCAGCAGGTTCGTCTTGCCGCACTCGCTGTCCCCCATGACCAGCAGGTGCTGGTCATGGTCGAACAGGTCGAGCAGGACGGGCGCGAGCGCCGTCTGGTCGAGACCGATCGGCACCCGGTGGGGCTCGGCGGCCGGGCCGGGCAGCAGGTGGGGCTCCAGGACGTGCGGCAGGACCCGTACCGGCTGGGCGGTCTCGCCGCTCCAGGTGGCGCGGACCGTGCGGGCCGTGCGCTCCAGGACGGCGCCCAGTTCCGTGGCGTCGGTGAGCCCGTCCGTGCGGGGCAGTGCCGCCTGCGCGAAGAGCTTGCCGTCGGTGAGGACCCGGCCGGGCTCGTCGGGCGACAGGGTCTCGGCGAGCCTGCGGTCCACGCTGGACTCGGTGGGGTCGTTCAGCCGCAGCTCGACGCGGGTGCCGAAGTACGACTGGGTGGCGATGCGCACGTCGTTCCAGCGGAGCATGCCGGCGACGACGTGGATGCCGTAGCCGCCGCCCCGCTTGAGGATGTCGACGACGGCGTCGTCCAGTTCCTCGAAGTCGTCGCGCAGCGCCCCGAACCCGTCGACGACGAGGACGATCTCGGCGGAGGCCAGCTCGGGCAGCCGGCCGGCCGCGTGCAGGGTGCGCAGCTGCTCGACGGAGTCGATGCCGTGCTCGCGGAAGAGGTCCTCGCGGGCCGCGAGCATGTTCCGCACCTCTTCGACCGTGCGTGCCGCGCGCTCGCGGTCGGCGCGCCCCGCGACGCCGCCGACGTGCGGCAGGCCCGCCACCGCCTGGAGGCCGCCGCCCGCCAGGTCCAGGCCGTACACGCCGACCTCCTGCGGGGTGTGGGTCAGCGCGAGCGAGAGTACGAGGGTGCGCAGCAGCGTCGTCTTGCCGGACTGCGGGCCGCCGATGACGGCGGCGTGCCCGCCCGCCACGGTGAGGTCCAGGAACCACTGGCCCTGCCACTGCCGGGTCGGGTCGTCGAGCAGGCCGAGCGGCACCTGGAGCCGTCCGCGCCGCCGGGACAGCTGCGTGCCGCGCGGGCCGATCTCGAGCGGACCCGCGACCTGGTCCAGGGCGATCGCGTCGGGCAGCGGGGGCAGCCAGATGCGGCGCACCGGCCCGGTGGGGGCGTGCTCCAGCTGCTCCACCATGACGCCCAGCTCGGTCGGCCCGGTCTCGCGGCGCCGCACCGTCTGCTCCTGGGGGCCAGTGGTCTCCGGTTCGGCGAGGGTGTTGAAGGCGTCGTACGCGAGGGCGAGCGGCCCGGCGTCCTCGTCGTCCGTACGCCGTACCGGGCCGCGGTAGGCACCCGAGACGTAGCTCGCCTTGAAGCGTTCGTAGTGGCTGGTGTCGACCTTGAGGTAGCCGAAGCCGGGCAGCGGCGGCAGGTGGAAGGCGTCCGTGGTGTCCAGGACCGTACGGGACTCGTCGGCGGAGAAGGTGCGCAGGCCGAGCCGGTACGAGAGGTAGGTGTCCAGGCCCTTGAGCCGGCCGCCCTCGATTCGCTGGCTGGACAGCAGCAGGTGTACGCCGATGGAGCGGCCGATGCGGCCGATGGACAGGAACAGGTCGATGAAGTCCGGCTTGGCGGTGATGAGTTCGCCGAACTCGTCGATGACGACGAACAGGTGCGGCAGCGGCTCGAGCTCGGGCCGCCGCTCGGCGCGCAGCGCGGCGTAGTCACCGATGTCGGCGACGTTGCCCGCGTCCTTGAGGACCTGCTGGCGGCGTTTGACCTCGCCGGCGAGCGAGGCGTGGACGCGTTCGACGAGGCCCGCCTGGTTCTCCAGGTTGGTGATGACTCCGGCGACGTGCGGCAGGTTCGCGAACGGCGCGAAGGTCGCGCCGCCCTTGTAGTCGACGAGGACGAGGGCGAGGTCCTCCGGCGGGTGCGTGGCCACCAGGGCGAGGACGAGGGTGCGCAGGAGCTCCGACTTGCCGGATCCGGTCGCGCCGACGCACAGGCCGTGCGGTCCCATGCCGAGCTCGGAGGACTCCTTGAGGTCCAGCAGCACCGGCTCGCGGCCGTCGTTGATGCCGATGGGAACGCGGAGGAAGGCGCGTTCGCCGCGCGGCGCCCACAGTTGCGCCAGGTCGAGCCGTGCCACGTCGTCGATGCCGAGCAGTTCGGCGAAGTCGACAGGCCCGGACAGCGGGGCGTCGGCGAGCGACTCGGCGGACAGGCGCAGCGGCGCCAGCATCCGGGCCAGTCCCTCGGCGAACGGCACGCCGACCTCGTCGACAGTGCCGTGGGCGCTGATCGGCTCCTCCTCGCGCAGGTCCTCGACGACGGCCCGGTCGCCGTCGACGGTGATCCGCACGCCGACGTGTCCGGGCTCCTGGATGCGCTGTTCCAGCAGGTGCAGGACGGTCACGCCCATCTCGCGCAGGCCCACCGCGTCGTCGGGGCGCGGCAGTTCGACGGCGTCCTCGCCGTGGCCGTCGGTGACGACGAGCAGCCGTGAGGTCATGGCCAGGGCGTCCTTGCCGGACAGGCCGCGGCGCACCTCGGCCGCGTAGGAGGCGCGGCGGCGCAGTTCGGGGCCGATCTGCCGGGCGAGCCGGGGCGCGGACGGGGCGATGCGGCGGGCGGCGACCGGGCCGTCGAACTGCTCGGTGTCGAGCAGGTGCGGCATCCACTTGGCCCATTCCCAGTCGGGGAGCCGGTCGCCGGGGACGGCGAGCGCGAAGCCCACGTCGTCCGGGGCGTGCAGGGCGGCGGCCTGGACGAGCAGGGCGCGGGCGACGCGCAGGCAGTCCTCTCGGGGGCCGATGACGCTGATGTCGCCGACGCGGTCGAGGGGGACGGTGAGCGGGAGTTCGGTGCCTGTGCGGAAACGGGTCGTGAGCGCAGAGGCCTCGTTGAGCATGAACTCGTCGGGCGGGGTGAGGACGGAAGAGCCCTGTTCGGCGATCCTCAGGTCGCGTACGGGCATCTCGCCGGTGCCGACCCGCACCCGCAGGAAGTCCGCGTCCGTGCGGCGGCGCTCCCACAGGCGGGCCGGGTCGCGCACGATGTCGTAGAGGGCGTGCGGGGGCGGGTTGAGGATGTCGGCTCGCTCGCGCCGCTCCCGCTCCTCCGAGGACAGTTCCTCGCGCAGTTCCTCCAGGTAGGCGAGGTAGGCCTCGCGCTGGGTGCGGCGGGTGCGCTGGGCCTTGCCGCGCTGCGAGAAGACGAGACCGAGCGAGCCGATGACGGTGACGACCAGGATGAGCGCGCCGAGCACGGCGAACTGGCTGTTGCGCACCACGGTCATCATCACCACGGACGACATCACGCCGGCGACGGGCAGCAGCGACATCGCGATGTTGCCCGCCTTGCCCTCGGGGAGGTTGGGCGGGGCCTCTATGGTGCGTGCCTCGGAGGCGGCCGGCGGCCGGGTGGTCCTGGCCGGGCGGTGGATCAGTCGGGTGCTCATCGTCGTCCGTCGTTCGCGTTCTGGCTCGGCATCTGTCGGTGACCCTGTCGCTGTCGGTGACCTTGTCGCTGGCGCTGTGCCTGTCAGTGGCGCTCGCCTGTCAGTGGCGTTGCTGGGAGAGCTGGAAGACGTCCGCGGCGATACGGGTGGCGGCCTGCCTGGTCGGGCGGGCGAGCAGGTCGGTCCTGATCGTGCCGCCGGCCGCCAGGTGCCGGTCGTACGGCAGGACGCGCACGCTCGCCCCGGTCGATTCGAGTTTCGTGGCCGCCTCGGCGACGTCAAGTCCCGTGTGCGGCACGAGTTCGGTGAGTACGACGACCGTCCCGGCGATCACGTGCCGGGGCAGTCCCTGCATCCACTGGAGCACGGCGTACGTGCTGGTGATGCCCTCCAGGGTGGCCGGGGTGGTGAGGACGCGGGCCTGGGAGGCGGAGAGCGCGACCCGGGCGACCTCGGCGGGCAGGGTCTCGCAGTCGACGACGGTCACCCCGAAGTAGCGGCGGAGGGTGACCATGACCCGGCCGTACGTCGTCGTGTCCAGCATCGCGCCGATCTGGCCCTGGCTGCCGGGCAGCAGCCAGGCGTTGTCGGGGAGCTGGACGAGGTAGCCGGTGACGTCGAGCAGCGACATCTGCGGCTCGACGATCCCCGCGACATCGCCGGCGGTCCAGCGCAGCGTCTCGGCGCCGAGGCGCAGCGGCAGCGAGCCGAGTGCCGGGTCCGCCTCGACGAGGAGGACCGGGTCCTGGCGGTAGTGCGCGTACGTCGTGGCGAGCAGCGCGGCGACGGTCGTCTTCCCGGCGCCACCGCGGATGGAGGTGACGGCGATCTGGCGGCCCGTCGTGACGGGCTGCTGGAGCGCCTCGGCGACGCGGGTGGCCTCGGCGACCTCGCGCGCGGCCGACGAGGAGACGGTACGCCGCACGGCGCGCGCGGCCCGCGCGGCGAAGGGCTCACCCCGCCGCGGCCCACGCACCGCGGCGGCCAGCCCCCGGTCCACGACGGGGCGCGAGTCGGGGGCGCGGTGGGAGGCCGTCCCCGGCCCGGGGGCGGGATGCGGCGGCACGCCGGGGCCCGGTACGGACGCGCCGGGCACGCCCCCAAGCCGCGGCACGTGGCTGCCCGCGCCGGGCTGCACGGGGG
The DNA here is from genome assembly GCF_009916105.1 of Streptomyces sp. GC420. GTDB lineage: Bacteria > Actinomycetota > Actinomycetes > Streptomycetales > Streptomycetaceae > Streptomyces. The sequence continues at coordinate 14,071 of NZ_JAAAXQ010000207.1, forward strand.
TGCCGGGGGCTTGCTCCGCACCGGGCCGGGCATGCGCCGCGGCCGGGCCCTCGGGCCGCTGAGCGGCGCCGGGCACCTGGGCGTGCGCGCCCGGAACCGCACCGCCGGGGGCCGGTGCGGCGCCCGGACCCGGCGCGAAACCACCGGCGCGTACTCCCGAGTCCGGTGCGGTCTCTCCACCGGAAGCCGGCACGGAACCCACCTGCGGCGACGGCACCGCGCTCGGCACGTGACCACCAGACCCCGCGCCGGGCGCCCCCGGCCCCGGCCCCGGGGCGGGATGCGGCGGCACGCCGGGGCCCGGTACGGACG
>NZ_JAAAXQ010000208.1 GCF_009916105.1 Streptomyces sp. GC420
CGGGGGTCCGGGGCCGTCGTCCGTCCCGCCCCGCCCGTCGGGCGCGGACGTCGGCCCCGGACCCCCGACCGTGGGCCGTTCCCACGTGGATGGCGCCGGAGATGCCCGGCGCTCGCTGCACAGCCGGCGCGCCACCGCCCGGGCGGTAAATCGCGTGACACCGGCCAGGCGCCCCGGCAGGATCGTCGTCCGTGCCACGCCTCCCGCAACCGGCCCCCGCCGAACTCCGCCGCGACCCACTGCCGTTGCGCGGCCGCACCGCCCTGGTCACCGGGGCCGGCAGACGCGGGGGCATCGGCTATGCGGTCGCCCGCAGGCTCGCCGCGTACGGCGCGAGCGTGTATCTGCACCACCATGTCCCGCACGACGCCGCACAGCCCTGGGGAGCGGATCCGGGCGGCCCCGAAGCCGTGGCCGAGGGGGTGCGCGAGGCGCTGGGCGACCCCGGGGCCACGGTCGCGCACGGGCCGGGCGACCTCACCGGCCCCGGGGCCCCGGCGCGGCTGGTCGGGGCGGCGGCGGAGGCGCTGGGCGGGCGGCTCGACATCCTGGTCGCGAACCACGCGCTCAGCGGGCGCGACGGTGACCTCGACACGATCGACGCGGCGATGCTCGACGCCCACTGGGCGGTGGACACGCGCTCGGTGATCCTGCTGGTGCAGGCGTACGCGCGGCTGCGCCCTCGTGGGGAGCGCCCTCGCGGCGGGCGCGTCATGCTGATGACGTCCGGTCAGGACCTCGGCGGGGGAATGCCGGGCGAGATCGCCTACGCACTCGCCAAGGGCGCCCTCGCCTCCGCCACCCGTACGCTCGCCACCGCGCTCGCCGGCCGTGCCGTGACCGTGAACGCGGTCAATCCGGGCCCGGTGGACACCGATTACATGACGGGCGACGACTACGACACCATCGCCGCGATGTTCCCGGCCGGGCGCTGGGGCATGCCCGACGACCCGGCGCGGCTCATCGCCTGGCTGGCGACGGACGAGGCCGAATGGGTCACCGGTCAGGTCATCGACTCGGAGGGCGGCTTCCGCCGCTGAGGCCGCCCGGGTGCCGACTCCCGGGGCCGCCGGGGCGCCGGGGCGGTCGAGACCGCCGAGACCGCCGAGACCGCCGAGACCGCCGGGGCCGTCGTCGGGTCCGTCGCGGCCGGAGGCGGCGAGGACGCCCGGCCAGCGTGATCAGTCGGTGCCGACGCCGTCGATCAGGCGGTTGAGGAACCGGTTGAACGTGGCTTCGGGAGCCAGTGGGCGCCCGGGTGCGCCGAGGGCCTCGGCGAGTTCCGGATGGTGGCCGTCCGCGGCGACGGCGGCGAGGTAGCGGGCCTCGGCAGCTGCCCGGTCCGGGGCCCGGGCGGCCTTCGCCTGCGCGATCTCGTAGCCGACGTGCCCGGCCACGAAGGCGGTGAGCTGGGCGAAGACCTCCAGCCTGGCCGCGCCGTCCAGCCCGGTGGGCCGCAGCGCGGCGAGCGCGCGTTCCAGGAAGGCCAGGGTGTTGGGGCCGGGCGTCCGGTGGGTGGACAGCGCGGCGGGCAGCCACGGGTGCCGCAGCATGAGGCCGCGCTGAAGGCGGGCGACGGCCCTCAGGTCGGCGCGCCAGTCGCCGGTCGGGACCTCCGTCAGCGGCAGTTCGCCGCTGACGTGGTCGACCATCAGCTCCAGCAGCGTCTCCTTGTCGGGGGCGTAGCTGTAGAGCGACATGACGCCGGCCCCGACCTGCGCGGCGACCCGCCGCATGGTGACCGCGTCCAGCCCTTCCGTGTCCGCCAGGGCGACGGCCGCCGCCGTGATCGCCTCACGGCTGAAGGCGGGCCTGCGCCCCCTGCGCGGTCCGGCCGGCGCCAGCCAGAGCTGCTGCGGGTCGACGCCAGTGGCGCCGGACCCGCTCTCCCGGGTCACGTCTGCGTACTCCTCTCCCCGTCACCGCGGCTCGTGCGGAAGGTGACACGCGCATCCAAGCATGGCCTATTCTCGTACGGCGTACGAGAATGATGGAGGGGAACGATGACATCACCCGCGCACGACGCCGTGCCGCGACCGGCCTGGGCGCCGCCCCCCGGCAGACCGCCGCTGTCCTCACGGATGATGAGGGCGACCTGGCGCCGTCTCCCGGCCCGGCGGTACGAGGCCGGCCTGGAGCCGGGACTGGTGGTTCCGGCCGCCGACGGCAGCCCGCTGATCACGGACCACTACTTCCCGCGGGCGAAGGGCGACTTCCCCACCCTCCTCGTGCGCTCCCCGTACGGCAGGGGCCTGCCGTGGTCACCCATGTACGGCATGCTCTTCGCCGAACAGGGCTTCCACGTCGTGCTGCAGAGCTGCCGCGGCACCGGCGGCTCGGGCGGGCGGTTCCATCTGTGGCACAACGAGGCCGCGGACGGCCTGGCCACCGTGTCCTGGCTGCGCGAACAGCCCTGGTTCGACGGGACCCTGGGCACCGTCGGCCCCAGCTACCTGGGATACGTGCAGTGGGCGCTGGCCCTCGACCCGCCGCCGGAGCTCAAGGCGATGGTCGTCCAGGTGGGCCTGGGCGACCCCCACGCCCTCTTCCACGAGGGCGGTGCGCTCCGACTGGAGAACGTGCTGGCCGTCGGCGCGGGCATGACCTTCCAGCACCGGGGGACGGGCCCCTTCCTGAGGGCTACGCTGCGCCTGCGGCGCAGGCTGGGCGAGATCACCACGGCGCGACCGCTGCGCGGCGCCCACGTGCACGCCCTCGGGGAGGAGGTGCCCTGGCTGGACGAGGTGATGACGCATCAGGACGCCGGCGACCCGTACTGGCGCGGCGCGTCCGCCGGCGAGGCGGCGGAGCGGCTCGGCGTGCCCACCGCCCTGATCACCGGCTGGTACGACGTGCTGGCCGACCAGACCTTCGACCAGTACCGCCGCCTGCGCGGGGCCGGGTGCGAAACCGCGCTGCTCGTCGGCCCGTGGACCCACACGTCCGCGCTCCAGCAGGGCTGGCCCGAGGTGTTCGCGGAGAGCCTCGCCTGGCTGCGGGCACACCTGTGCGCCGACGCCTCAGGCCTGCGGCGCACGGCGGTGCGCGTCCACGTCGGCGGCGCGAACGTCTGGCGGGACCTCGGCGAATGGCCGCTGTCGCCGGCCGTCACGTCATGGTTCCCCACGCCGCAGGGGCACCTCACCCGACTTCCTCCGTCGGACGCGGCGCCGCTGACGGTGTTCCGCTACGACCCCGCCGACCCCACTCCCTCGGTCGGCGGCCCGCTGCTCTCCCGCACCGCGGGCCCCCGCGACAACCGGGACCTGGAGGCGCGGGACGACGTCCTGACGTTCACCGGCCCACCGCTGGACGAGCCCGTGGAGATACTCGGCCCCGTCTCCGCACGGCTGGGCGTGTCCGCGGACACCGGGCACTGTGACGTCTTCACCCGCCTGTGCGACGTGGACGGGCAGGGCCGTTCGGTCAACGTCTGCGACGGCCTGGTCCGGCTGCGCACGACGGGGCGGGAGCCGGCGGAGGTCACCGTGCCGATGGGCTCCGCGGCCCACCGGTTTCCCGCCGGACACCGGATCCGCTGGCAGATCAGCGGAGGCGCCCACCCCCGCTTCGCCCGGAATCCCGGCACCGGGGAGCCGGCGGCCGACGCCGTCGGTCTCGCGCCGGTCCGCGTTACGGTCCACGCGGACTCGGCGCTGATCCTTCCCCACGGGCCCGGCCCCGGCCCGCGGCACCCCGGCTCGTCCTGACCACCGCGGTCGGCCCTGCCGCGCCTCGGCCCGTCCTGGCGGTCCCTTGGGCCCGTCCTGACGCACCCGCCTGCTCCGTGCCCGGGCGGCGAGGCCGCCCGGGCGACGGCGTCGGACGGGTCTGCGGGCCGGTCGGCGGCGGGGCCGTCCGCCCCGGTGTCCGGCCGCGAGGCACTTCGGATTGAGGCGTGCGGTCGGTTCACCGGGACCGCCCGCGGCCGCGGGCTGGGCACCCAGCGGGCCGGGGGTGCCACCGCGCGCGGCGTACGCGCCGGCCGGCGACGATGTTGGAGGAGGGCTCTGAAGCGCTTCGACACCTTGGTCATCGGTACGTCCGACCGCTTCGCGCACGCGGCCGCGGCGGGTGGCCTTGGCCGAGTACCGGCCAAGGCACCCGCCGGGTCCGCGGCCACGGCACGCGGACCCGGCGGGTGGCGGCCGTGGCCGGTGGAACGGCGCCCGGACCGCCGCGTGTCACAGCTTGGACAGCTCGTCCACCAGGTCGTCCAGCCCCAGGGACCCCTGGGAGAGCGCGGCCATGTGCCATGCCTTCGCGTCGAAGGAGGAACCGTGGGCGCGACGGGCCGCCTCGCGCCCGAGGAGCCAGGCACGCTCGCCGAGCTTGTAGCCGATCGCCTGGCCCGGCATCGACAGGTAGCGGGTGAGTTCGCTCTCGACGAAGTCCGCCGGGCGGCCGCTGTGGTTGCCGAAGAACTCCTGCGCGTACGCGGGGGTCCAGCGCTCGCCGGGCCGGTACGGGGAGTCCGCGGGAATCTCCAGTTCCAGGTGCATGCCGATATCGACGATGACGCGGCAGGCGCGCATCATCTGGGCGTCGAGGTAACCGAGGCGCCTCTCCGCGTCGCCGAGGAAGCCGAGTTCGTCCATCAGCCGCTCCGCGTAGAGCGCCCACCCCTCGCAGTTGGCGCTGACCATGCCGACCGTGGCCTGGTAGCGGGAGAGCTGGTCGGCGACGTGCGTCCACTGCGCGAGCTGGAGGTGGTGGCCCGGCACACCCTCGTGGTACCAGGTCGACACCAGGTCGTAGACGGGGAACCGGTTCAGGCCCATCGTCGGCAGCCAGGTGCAGCCGGGCCTTGAGAAGTCCTCCGAGGGGCCGGTGTAGTACGGGGCGGCGGCGCCGCCGGGCGGAGCGATGCGGGACTCCACTCTCCGCACCCGCTCGGCGAGTTCGAAGTGCGTGCCGTCCAGTGCCTCGATGGCCTCGTCCATCAGCCGCTGGAGCCAGTCGCGCACCTCCTCGACGCCCTCGATGTGCGTGCCGTGCTCGTCGAGGTGGGCCAGCGCCTCCCAGGGCGAGGCACAGCCGGGCAGGATCCTCTGCGCCTCGGTCTCCATCTCGGCGCGGAGCCGGTGGTATTCGGACCAGCCGTACGCGTACGCCTCGTCGAGGTCCAGGTCGGTGCCGTTGAAGTAGCGCGACCAGCGGGCGTACCGCTCGCGGCCGACCGTGTCGGGGGCGCCCTCCACGGCCGGGGCGTACACGTCCCGCATCCAGTCGCGCAGCCGCGCGAAGGAGTCCGTGGCGGCGGCCGCCGCCGCGGACAGTTCGGTGCGCAGGGACTGCGGGCCGCCGCCCGCGAACTCCGCGAACCAGCCGCCGTCCTGGCCGACCCATTCGGTCAGCTGGCCGATGAAGGTCTCCGTCTGGCGCGGGCCGGCGAACAGCTTGCGTTCCAGTCCGGCGTCCAGCGAGGCCCGGTAGCCCTCGACCGCCGCCGGTACGGCCCGCAGCCGCTTGGCGACCGCGGCCCAGTCGTCCTCGGTCGCGGTGGGCGTGAGCGTGAACGCCTCGCGGATGCTGTGCACGGGAGAGTGGATGTTGCTGACGGCCCGCAGGCCCTCGTCCGCCTCGTGCACGGCGAGCTCGGCGGTCAGCCGCTCGCGCAGCAGCCGCGCGCAGCGCCGCTCGGCGTCGCTGTCGCCGCCGGGCAGCCGCTCGGCCTCGTCCAGCTTCGCCAGGGTCGTGCGGGCCAGTTCCGCGACCGCCTCCTGGCCCGCCGGGGAGAAGTCGGGAAGCCTGGGGTGGCTGTCGGCGGTGCCCAGGTACGTGCCGAGGATCGGGTCGAGGCTGATGAGGTCGTCGACATAGGCGTCGGCGACCTGGCGGGGCAGCAAGCTGCTCTTCGTGTCGGACATGCGGCCCATACTCGTATGCCGGGGGGCCTCGCGTCATCACCGTCCCCGGCCGAGTGGCCTGTTACGAGTGGCGTGGCGGGTTCGGCACCGCGGCGGCCCGTCCGGGGACGGCGGCGGTCCGGTACGACGGGCGGGCACCCGTTCAGGACGGCGGCGGCAGCAGCGGACCGCAGTCCCACTGCTGGAAGATCAGCCGGGTCTCCACCCTGGCCACTTCCTTCCGCGATGTGAACTCGTCGAGAACCAGCCGCTGGAGATCGGCCGTGTCCCTGACCGCGACATGCACCAGATAGTCGTCGGGCCCGGTCAGATGGAACAGTGCCCGGGACTCGGGCAGGGCCCGGATGCGCTCGACGAACGGACCGATCAGCTCCCGGCGGTGCGGTCTGACCTGCACCGAGAGCAGGGCCTGCAGCCCGCGCCCCAGCTTCGCGGCGTCCAGTCGCAGCTGGTGCCCGAGGATCACCCCGGACCGGCGCAGCCGGGTCACCCGGTCCAGACAGGTCGACGGAGCCACGCCGACCTCCGCCGCCAGCTCGCGGTAGGTGGTCCGGGCGTCGTTCTGCAACAGCCGCAGAATCTCCAGGTCCACCGGGTCCAGTACGACAGATTCGGTCACATGTCGAACGTAGCACGGTCATTTTCCGCTACCATCCGGTAACTGTTCAGTCTGCATGCCATGGACACGCGTACCGACACCGCCGCCCGCCCGGCACCCCGGGCCCTGGCCACCGAAGCCGTGCACGCCGGCCGCGAAGACCTCGCCGGCCTCGGACTGCACGCCCCGCCGCTCGACCTGTCCACCACCTACCCCTCGTACGACTCCCGGGCGGAGGCCGCCCGCATCGACGAGTTCGCCGCCACCGGGGCACGGCTGGACGGCCCGCCCGTCTACGCCCGGCTCGACAACCCGACCACCGCGCGTTTCGAGACCGCCCTGGCCAGGCTGGAGGGCACCGAGGCCGCGGTCGCCTTCGCCAGCGGCATGGCCGCCCTCACCGCGACGCTGCTCGTACGGGCCTCCATGGGCCTGCGCCACGTCGTCGCCGTACGCCCCCTGTACGGATGCAGCGACCACCTGCTGACCGCCGGGCTCCTGGGCTCCGAGGTCACCTGGGTCGACCCGGCCGGAATCGAGGAGGCCATCAGACCCGACACCGGACTGGTGATGGTGGAGAGCCCCGCCAACCCGACCCTGGCGGAACTCGATCTGCGGGCGATCGCCCACGCCTGTGGCTCCGTCCCGCTGCTGGCCGACAACACCTTCGCCACCCCCGTGCTCCAGCGGCCCGTGGAGAGCGGCGCCCGGCTGGTGCTGCACAGCGCCACCAAGTACCTCGGCGGGCACGGCGACGTGCTCGGCGGCGTCGTCGCCTGCGACGAGGAGTTCGCCCGCAAGCTGCGACAGGTGCGGTTCGCCACCGGGGGAGTGCTGCACCCGCTGGCCGGATACCTGCTGCTGCGCGGCCTGTCCACGCTGCCGGTGCGGGTCAGGGCCGCCTCGGCCACCGCCGCGGAACTGGCCCGCAGGCTCGGCGCCGACCCGCGGGTGACCCGGGTCCACTACCCGAGGCTGGGCGGCGCGATGGTCGCCTTCGAGGTGGACGGCGACCGGGTGGAGCCGCACGAGGTGATCGCCGGGGTGCGGTTGATCACCCCGGCGGTCAGCCTCGGCAGCGTCGACACCCTCATCCAGCACCCGGCCTCGATCAGTCACCGCATCGTGGCGGAGACGGACCGGCAGGCCTCGGGGGTCAGCGACCGGCTGCTGCGGATGTCCGTGGGTCTGGAGGACGTCGAGGACCTGTGGCAGGACCTCGACGCCGCGCTCAGTGCCCGGGGAACGGCGGAAGACCGTGCGCCGGGGCAGCGGAGTGCGCGGACCGAAGACCGGCACGTGCCTGCCTGACGTCCAGCCGGGCCGTGATCACCAGCGTGCCCTCCTCCAGCTGGTAGTCCAGCGGCCGTCCGAGAGCGCGCATGGCCGCGACCATGGCGGTGTTGGACGACTGGGTGACGGCGTACACGCTCTCGCAGCCCGTCTCCTGCGCCATCGTCACCAGCCGGCCCAGCATCTCGCCGCCGATTCCGCGGTGCTGCCAGTCGTCCTCGACGAGGAGGGCCACCTCGCACTCGTCGCCGTCCCAGAGGAGATGACCGAGGGCGACCAGCCGTTTCGAGGCGGTCTCGGCGGCGAGGGTGCGGCCGAAGCGCGGACTGAGCAGGTGGTTGAGGTAGCGGTCCGCGTCGCCGACCGGTCCGTGGTAGCGCAGGCTCAGCGTCTCCCGTGAGCAGCGGTCGTGCATGGCGCGGGCCGCGGGGACGTCGGACAGGTCGGCGCGGCGCAGGGTGATCTCGTTGCCCTCGGGCAGGGTCAGCACGTCCTGGGCGAGCGGGATGCGCGGGCCGAGCCGGGTGTCGAGGTCGACCAGGGCGCGGGCCCGCGCGAATTCGGTCGGGGTGAACGGGAGATAGGGGCGGGTGATGGTGATGCAGCCGCCCGAGGGATCCCGCAGGCGCATCACGGTCTCCTCCAGTACGCCCTCGGCGGGCACGGGGTCGGGAGTGGGACGGCCCGTCAGGGTGGTCACGGGCACCGACTGAATACTGCACCTTCCCAGCAACTGGCGCAGCGCCAGGGGCAGTTCCGCGGGATCCAGCGCGGTGCGGGTGGCCAGGGACAGCACCCTGGCCGGGGTGTCGACGAGGTCGTGCGCGTCGGCCCGCTCGATCCAGGTGTCCCGGCCGCCCGCGGCGCCCGCCTCCCGGGTGAGGACCTCGGGCCCCACGGAGGCCGGGGCGCGGAGCAGGAACTCGTCGACGGTGCCGTCGCCCAGCGGGTGGGTCTGCAGCGTGAGTATGTCCACCCGGTGCAGGGCGAGGACCGTGCACAGGGCCGCGAGGCTGCCCGGCTCGTCGCGCACCGTGGTCCGCATCCGCCACAGCGCCGTGCCCTCGTCCTCCGCCTCGCCCGGGAGAGGGGAGCGGAGCGGGCCGGGTGCCGTGGCGCCGGTATCGGACGCGGCCGGCGGCGCATGGCTGTGGCGGCGTGCCCACCACGTGTGGAACAGCGCCGTGCCGGCCAGCGCCACCGCCGATGCCACCAGCAGGACCGGTCCGTCCGGACCGTGGACGATCATGTTTGCGATCGAGTCGGCCACCGCCACGGCCGTGAAGAGGGCGGCCAGCTCGACCAGGTCGCGCCGCCAGTGATGCGAGCGGCGCGTTCTTTTCGCGGATGCCGTGTGAGTCATGACCACACTGTGAAGGAGTGGTGTTGCGCGATCACGAACGCTTTGTGACTGACGGGTTAAGTGTGCTTAGGGGGCTTTATGCCCGTTTCAACCATTCTTCCGTGCCAGTAGTTCGCGCAAACGCCTGGCCTGGGTCACCAGTTGTGACGAGCCCCGCCGCCCGGCGGCCTCTTCCAGCCCGGGTACACCGACGGGTGCCGCCTGCCCCGTGCCACACCTCTCCACACAGTCGGCGGCCACCGCGAGCAGTTCACCCGCCCCGCGCACCGGGGTGTCACCGGACAGCAGCGCCGGCAGCACACCCCGCAGCACCTCCCACGTCGTGGCGTACGCCCCCGTCGAAGCCGCCGTGCGCGCGGCGTCCGCGAGCCGGCTCGTCCTGATCGCGCCGAGGCCCGCCAGCTCGGCCAGATCCGCCGCGAGCCGCCCGGGGTCCAGCTGCCCGCGCGCCGCCAGCGTCAGCATGGCGTCCACCGAGGCGATCCGGTCCTCGGCGTGCCGGGCCGCCAGGCCGTACGCCACCGAAAGGTGCGTCGCCCCGCCCGCCGGACCCTCGCCCTCCGCCTCGCCCTCGGCGAGCAGGGGCAGATGGGCGGCGCCTCCGCGCGAGTCCTCGATCGCCGCGTCCGCCACGTCCTGCAGCAGCCGGGCCGCCACGGTGTCGCGATGCCAGGGGAGCACCGCCGCCCAGTCCGGGAAGGGCGACTCGCCCCAGTGCCGGCAGTGGGACTCGTCGAACGGCGCGACGGGACGGCCCAGTCCGTGGAACGCCGCGGGGAACGGCGGCCCCAGCAGCTCTGTGAACCCTCCGAGGCCTATCAGCGGACGAGGGACGGCCTCCGTGACGTCCGCCCAGTACCGCCGGGCGCGGCGGCCGACCTGTCTCTCCTCCGCGGGCCGCCCGGCGCCGCCCGTCGTCAGCCAGGCCGCCAGCCGGCGGCCCTCCTCCGTGCCCAGCGCCTCCGCGCGCCGGGCGTGCTCCTCGTCCGGGCCGGGGCGCAGCCGCAGCAGCGCCTGCGCGAAGTCCGCGGGAGCTGCCGGGACGCCGAGGCGCGCGAACTCCCCCAGCCTGTCGATCAGTTCCCCCGTGTCCAGGGCTCCCGTGCTCCAGGTGGGCGTGGCGAGCAGGAACGGCACCCGCCGCTCCCGCACCAGCAGGGCAGCCTCCCGCACCCGCTCGTTGTGCGCCCGGACCAGCGCCTCGTGGGCGCAGCGCACTCCGGAGTCGCCCCGCCGCCCCGCTTCGGTCAGTGTCCTCCTCCTCACCATCCCCGTCAGGGAGGCGGCCACCGCCTCGATGCCCCAGGGAGCGACGTCGAAGGCCTCCGCCCAGTAGACGGACTGCTCGCCCCACCGGCACCTGGCCGTGACCGGCCGCAGTGCCTCCACCAGCGCGTCGCGGTCCCGGTGCGCGTGGCGCACCAGCCCGTCGAGAACGCGCTCGGACTCCGCCACCGTGCCCGGCGACGCCAGCAGGGCGCCCACCCGCTCGGCGAGTTCCGCCACGGACGCGAACGGCGCCTCGAGCCGCACCGGGACCGGAACCGGCGGCAGCACCTCCTCGTACGGCTCGGGCTCCCCGGCCTGCGCGGGAAGCCCGAACAGTTCCGCGGCCCGCGGGCGCAGTCCGGGACCGAGCAGCCCGACCGCCCCCGCCAGTTCCTCCCGCACCCCGGGGCCGACGGAACCGAGATGACGGCCGACGAGCTTCAGCGCCCGCTCCCGCACGTCGGAGTCGTCGTGCCCGAACGCCTCGGCGACGGTTGGGAGCACTTCGTCCGCCTGGGCGGGATCGCGCCCGAGCACCTTGCCGACGAGCACGAGCTGGGCCCGCGAGAGCTTCTTCTCGGTACGGAACAGCACGGCTCTGCTCAGCTCGGCGAGCCGGTACGCCGAGAGGTCCCCGCCCAGCGCCATGCCGCCCAGCACCTTCTGGGCGTGCCCCGCCACCGTCGACGGGGCGTCGGCCGCCAGGGCCAGCCAGTCGGGGATCCGCTCCCGCCGCTCCTCCTCCGTGAGCTCCAGGGCCTGAAGGACCTGCAGGAACCAGCGGTACTCGACCTGGCTGCCACCGCGCAGCAGCCGGGCCAGAGCACAGTCCACGAGGATCTTGCGGTCCAGGACGCCCTCGTCGGCCAGGGCCGCGAGCACGTGGGGCCAGCTGTTGGCGGCGTCCGCCCCGCTGATCCACCGCATGCGGTCGGCGACGCCCTCGGCCTCGAACAGCAGGGGAAGGAGGACCGTAAGCTCCGCGTCGGTGCGCAGCCGGGCGAGCAGCGTGCCGCCCCGGCACCCGTCCCCCATACGGGCGTCCACCCAGCCCCGTACGTACCCCTCCGTGGCCGGTACGGGGCAGCCGGCGAGCCGCACCAGCCCGGAGATCAGCCCGTACCGGTCCTCGGCCGCGGAGTGCGCCGCGAGCCGGTGCGCCACATCGGTCTGCCACGCCGGGTCCCGGTCGGCCAGCACGTCCAGCAGCAGCCCGTCCGGCGTCTGCCACCACCGCGTCTCCGACGCCGTGATCCAGGCCGCCGCCGCGGCGGCGCCGGTGTTGCAGGCGGCCCCCGCCGCGTGCACGGCGGGGCGGGGCGAGCGCCCACCGCGCGGCGGCGACCAGTCCCAGTTCCTGGTCTCCTTGCGCAGCGCCCGCAGCTCGGGCAGACACGCACGGCGTTCCGGACCGGTCATCGTCCGCAGGATGCCCGACAGCTCGGCCGTGCGGCCGGCCCGCACCGCGTCCATCAGGGTCACGGCACTCACCGCGCACCCCCCGCGACCAGCGCGCCCCTGCGGGCCATCCGGACGGCGAGCGCGTGCTTGCACGGCCCGCGGCCGCCGCGGTACTTCGCCCACCACAGGCACGTACAGCTGAGCACGCCGTGGTCCTCCCGCACCCGGTGCACATGGCCGTCCTCGGCCGTCACCGTGGCCTGCGCCCCCTCCAGGGCCACCGCACCCGCGGCCAGCAGCCCGCGCGCGGCCCGCAGCCGCGGGTTGTGCCGCTCCGCCCGGTCGGCGTCGTACGGCAGTTCGCGGTGGAAGTACGCCGCGTCCGCCGTGTCGTACCCGACGCGGCCCGCGGTGCCGAGCCGGGTCAGCGCCGCCCGCACCCGGGCCGGGCCGAGCCCGGAGGCCGCCGCCAGATCCCCGGTGTCGATGCGCGGCTCCCAGGCCAGCAGCACCGCTATCAGCTCCGCGTCACCCGCGGCCTCGTCCGTGGCCAGCGCCTCCAGCACCCCGCCCTCGCCGGAGAAGCCCCGGGCCGTCTCGGGCGACAGGGTCAGCGTCAGCCGCATGCCCGGCATGACGACCTCCCAGGCACTCGCGGCCGGGGCGCCGCCCGCGAGGACCGGCGGACCGTAGACCCGCAGCGCCGTCGCGTGGCGCAGCACCCGCTGGAGTGCCGCCAGCCGCTCGGGCCCGGGCAGGCAGACGGCGCCGGGGACCGGACGGCTCGTCGGGCGCAGACCGGAGCCGGCGGGGACCACCCACCGGGCGCCCCTGGAGGCTCCGCGCGCCGCCGCCCCCCTCGGCAGCGACCGCAGGAACCGGACGGCCTCGGCGGCCGTCAGCTCGGCACGCAGGTCGAAACCGGACGCGATCACCTGGGCCTCCGCGAAACCGCGCAGCCAGCGGTCGGGCAGCGGCACCTTCTTCTCCACGACCGGGCCGTCGAGCGTGGTCACCCGCAACTCCTCGGGCCCCACCCGCAGATGAAGCGGGTCACCCGCCCCCACCCGGGAAAGTGCCTCGCGCAGCGGGTTGTTGACGTCTACGTTCGTCGTGCCGTGCCCGGCCTCGCCCCCGTCCAGCCCGTCGCGCAGCACGTCCAGCCGCGCGTAGACCCCGCAGCAGCCGGAGAAGGACTCGAAGCGCAGCCTGTCGCCGTTGCCGGACACCACCGGGTCGAGAGACGCGGGCGACTGCCGCTGGTAGTAGCGGGCGGCGGCCACGTCGGCCACCGCGAGCAGCCCGGCGGAGGCGGCCTGGGGGCTGGTCAGGAAGCCGTCGAAGAAGCGCGGGTGGGCCTCGGCGCCGGACGGGGTGAGCCCGCCCGAGGTCTGCAGCCCCAGCAGGCTTCCGTCGCCTGACGGCAGCAGGGCCGACGGGCCGAGATAGGCGTAACTCTGTACCGATCGCGTCATGGCCGAGAACGTAGCCCCGTCCACTGACAACGCCCGGTGACCTGCGGTGACGCCCTTCTGGACCGGGGCGTGCCTACGATCGCGGGGTGGCACTCTTCCGGCTCGAACACCTTGCCCCGCTGACCGTCGACGAGGCCTGGCGGCGCGTCACGGACTGGGAACGCCACGGCGGCGCGGTCCCGCTGACCCGCGTCACCGTGGCCTCCGGGCGGTCCGCCGGCCGCGGCACGGTTTTCGTCGCCCGCACCGGCGCCGGGCCGCTGGGCTTCGACGACCCGATGGAGGTCGTCGAGTGGAGCCCGCCGGCCGCCTCGGGCGGCGCCGGGCGGTGCCGACTGGAGAAGCGCGGACATGTCGTCACCGGGTGGGCGGAGATCGAGGTTCGCCCGCACACGGCCAGGACCTCCCGGGTCGTGTGGACGGAGAGCGTGCGGGTGCGCGGCGTGCCCGCGTTCCTCGACCCGCCGCTGGCCCGCGCCGGCCGTCTGATGTTCCGCAGGGCCCTCGCCGTGCTGCTCGCCGACGTCGGCACGCCCTGACGGCCGTTCCGGTCAGTTCCAGCCGGTTCGACCGGATCCGGGCCGGCGGCGTCCGGCGACCGGCCCACCGCGGTCCGTCCGGGCTGCGGTGGCCCGGCTCCGGCACCCGCGAGGCCCCCCGCCGACCGCAGCCCGGCGACTGTCCCGGGTCCGTCGCCGTCGCCGGGTCGACACCCGCCCGTTCCGGCGCCTCCCACGACGTCTCCGGCATCAGCCGCTGATGCGGATCCATTGCCGGCGCCTCTCGCGGAAAGCCGCCGGGCAACCCGCGGCGTGCCATCGACGGACGCACGTCCGGAGTTGTCCGGGCGGCCGGCGGCCGTCAGGACGGCAGGACGGCAGGACGGCACTGGCCGCGGTGACGCCGCGGACGGCACGGGCTCCGCAGACCGGCACGGGTCGCGGTGGCGGCCGGGTGCTCGGCCGCGGACAACGCCATCGCGAAGCACCTCGGTACGTCCGGGGACGCAGCCGCGTCCCCGGAGCGGAGCCCGGTCGGCGATGTCGCGGAACGGCCAGGGCCGAGGGGTCAGGGCCGGGTCAGGGC
>NZ_JAAAXQ010000209.1 GCF_009916105.1 Streptomyces sp. GC420
CCGCCCCCGTGCTCGCCCCGGTCCCTGCCCAGCTGCCGGCCGATCTGCCGGCCTTCGTCGGCCGGGAAGCCCTCCTGTCCGAGGCCGAGCGCCTGGTCACGGGCGGCGAGCCGGGAACGGCCGCTGTCGTGGTCGGTGCCGTGGCGGGCACGGCGGGCGTCGGCAAGACGGCCTTCGCGGTGCGCTGGGCCCACCGCGTGGCCCACCGCTTCCCCGACGGCCGGCTCTACCTCAATCTGCGGGGCTTCGACCCGGCCGGTCCGCCGGTCACGCCCGAACAGGCCCTGCGCACCGCCATGGAGGCTTTCGGCCTCGCCCCGCAGACCCTGCCGCAGGACGTGGACGCGCTGGCCGCGCGCTGGCGCACCCTGCTCTCCGGCCGCCGGGTGCTGCTCCTGCTCGACAACGCCCGGGACTCCCGGCAGGTGCGTCCGCTGCTGCCCGGCCGTCCCGGCTGCCTGGTGATCGTCACCAGCCGCAACCGGCTCACCGGGCTGGTGGCCGCGGACGGCGCGCACCCCTTCCACCTCGATGTGCTCTCTCCCGGGGAGTCCCGGGAGTTGCTGGAGCGCCGCGTCGGCGCCGGACGCGTGGCGGCGGAACCCGAGGCAGTGGAGGCGATCGTCGAGGAGTGCGCCCGGCTGCCGCTGGCCCTGTCCGTCGCGGCGGCCCGCGCGGTGGTCAGCCCCGGGTTCCCGCTGGCCGCCGTCGCCGAGGAACTGCGGGGCTGCCGGGACGGGACGGAAGGCCTGGACGCCTTCAGCGACACCGAGCCGGGCGGCGCCGCCGACATACGCGCGGTCTTCTCGTGGTCGTACCAGGCCCTCACCCCTGCCGCGGCCCGGCTGTTCCGGCTGCTGGCGGTCCACCCCGGGTCGTGCATCGCGCTGCCCGCCGCCGCGAGCCTGGCCGGCCTCCCCGCCGCCGGGACGCGGCGGCTCGTGGCCGAACTCGTCGGCGCCCATCTGCTGTACGAGCCCCTCCCCGGCCGCTTCACCACCCACGACCTGCTGCGCGCCTACGCCGGAGAGCTGGCGCGCGCCCTCGACACGCCGGCGGAGCGGGAGGCGGCGCGCCGCCGGATCCTGGACCACTACCTGCACAGCGCGCACAGCGCGGGGCAGGGGTACTCCGCCCACCGGCAGGCGATCGTCCTGCCGCCGCCCGTCCGGGACGTGAGACCGGAGGAGTTCGCCGACTGCGAGGAGGGCGGGGCCTGGTTCGCCGCGGAGCAGGCGGTGCTGGTGGCGGCCGTCGAACAGGCGGCGGCCCACGGGTTCGACCGCCACACCTGGCAGCTCGCCTGGGCCGTCGCGCACCATCTGGACCGCCGAGGGCTGTGGCACGACCTGGAGAGGACGCAGCGGACCGCCATGGACGCCGCCGTGCGTACGGGCGATCCGGTCGCCCGGGCTCACGCCCACCGCGGGCTGGGCAGGGCCGCCACGGAGCTGGGCCGGGTGGCGGAGGCCCGCGCGCACATGGAGCGGGCCACGGAGCTGTTCGCCGGGGTCGGCGACAGCACGGCCTGCGCGGAGAGCCACCGGCAGGCCAGCTGGGTGGCCGAGCGCCAGGGTGATCTGGCGGCGGCGCTCGGCCACGCGCGGCGGGCACTGGCCATTCACCGGGACAACGGTGACGCGGTGCGGCTGGCCGCGGCACTCAACGCCGTCGGCTGGTGCCACACCCTCCTGGGGCAGCACCGGGAGGCACTGGACCACTGCCAGGCGGCGCTGATGCTGCAGCAGAGGCACAAGCAGCCGTACGGGGAGGCGGACACCTGGGACAGCATCGGATACGCACATCACAGGCTCGGCCAGTACGGTGAGGCGGTCACCGCCTACCAGAACGCACTGGCCGCCTACCGGACGATCGATGTGGCGTACGGCGAGGCGGACACGCTCGGCCGGCTCGGCGACACCTACCTGAGCACCGGCCGCCCGGAGCGTGCCCGCGCCACGTGGACCGAGGCCCTGGCCATCCTCGAGCGGCTCGGCCACGCGGACGCCGGGTCCGTGCGCGCACGGCTCCGGAAACTCGGCCGGGACTGAGGACCCGCGAGCCACCCGCGCACTCTCCGCCGTGCGGGAGCCCGCCCGGGCGGGCCTCGGGCGCGGGCCTCGGGCGCGGCTCACCCGGCGCCGTACACGCGCTTCACGTGCGAGGCGTACGCGCGCGGACCGAGCGCGGGCATGATGAGGCGCGGAACCAGCGGAGCCGTCGACAGCATGAGCTTCACCACCTCCGGTTCGGCACGCGAGGCGAGCATGCCGAAGATGACGGGAAGCCTCGCCTTGGGCAGGCCGTTGATCGCGTGGTCACCCAGCTGGTGCCACTCCTTGTCCGTGACGTACTGGTCGACGATGCTCAGGATCTCCTTCTCCTCCACGGCCAGGTGCTCGGTCAGCAGACCGCCGAGGGAGGTCAGCCGGTCGGCGAGTTCGCTTCCCGTCGTCCGATCGGCGTCCTGCCGCCAGGTCGCGAGCAGGGCCGAGGTCTCTCGCAGTCGACGGTCGAGCGCCACGTGCTGTTCGTCCATCAGGGCCAGGGTCCCGGCGAGGGCGGCCGGGGCGCGCTCCGCCAGCTTCGGCCACAGCAACTCGTCCTCGCCCTTGTGGTGCAGGTGCAGGAAGGTCTCGATCAACTCGACGTGGTCGGCGACGACCTTCGCGCGGGCCGTGTCCCCCTGGGCGACGCCGAGCACGAGCCCGGGCATGCGTGCGTACTCCTCGCGGAAGCTCTCGTGCACGACCAGCATGTCGCGCACGTCCGCGCCGTTCTTCGGTGGCTGGGTCATGGTGTCCTTCGGATGGCTGGTGCTGTGGACGCTGCTCGGTGTGCCCCTGGGCGGGCGGGTACGGGTTCACGGGGGTGCACCGCCCGCCCGGGCGACGGGGCCGGAAGCTCCGATCGCTCCCGGAGCAGCCACCCGGTGCTACGGAACCGGCGTCGGCGGGGTTCTCAACCCGTCGGCCCGAGACCCAACCGTGACCATCACCGGTTGTCTCCCGAGTCCCGCTACCGGTGACCGCGAACCCGGTCCGCGTGACCACGAACCCGGTAAGGGCGATTCGAACCCGGTGAGGGCGACTCGAACCCGGTGAGGGCGACTCGAATCCGGTCCGCGCGACCGCGAGCCGGTCCGCCGACTCGAACCGGGTCCGGGGCAGCCGCGTGGTCAGGGGTGCGAGGGACCCGCAACGCCGGCACGGGACTGCGATGACTGACTGTCCATCAGATGACGATCGGGCGGCGATCACGGGCAGTGAGGATCGAAGGGCTCCGAACAGTCGAGGAAGAGACAGGTCGGCCGTCCCCATATGCGTACCGAGCCCCGCACCTCCGCGACCGCGCCACCCCACGGGGACCAGGACTTCGCGCGGGACATCTACCGCCTGCACGGCAAGGCGCTGCTGCGGTTCGCCCGGAGCCTCGTGATGGGCGACACGCACCTGGCCGAGGACATCGTTCAAGAGGCGGTCCTGCGAGCCTGGCGCCACTCCGACCGGCTCCGCGGAACCCCCGGGCTGACCCGGCCGTGGCTCTTCACCGTCGTGCGCCGTCTGGCGATCGACACTCACCGCACCCGGCGGACCCGGCCGACCGAGTGCCACGTGTCCGCGATGGAGTCCCACGTCGTCCCCGACTCCGGCGAGCGCACCCTGACCGCCCTCGTGCTGAAGGGCGCGCTGGCGACGCTGGCCCCCGCTCACCGCGAGATCATCGTGCACCGTTTCCTGCTCGATCTGAGCGTCAAGGAGACCGCGGCCGAGCTGGACATCCCCGCCGGCACCGTCAAGTCCCGCAGCAGCAAGGCGCTGCGCTCACTGAGCCGGGCACTGGCGTCCGACCGCTTCGCCGCCGCCCCTCCCGGACCGCCGGACGACCACCGGAGCACCGGCCGGGCGCCGATGGCTGCGAGGGCTGCGGAGGCAGTGGGAGTTGCGGAGGAGGCGAGGACTGCCAAGACGGCCCGGGGGTGACCGGTACGGAACGAGGGGCCGCCGGATCGTCGGCGGCCCCTCGGCCTTCGGTCGTACGCGTCCGGGATCAGTCGTCACCCTCGCGCTGGCCCAGCGTCAGCTCGACCGTCGACTCCTTGCCGTCCCGCTCGTAGGTGATCTCCACCTTGTCGCCCGGCTTGTAGGTCCAGATCTCGCTGATCAGCGTCGGGCCGCTGTCGATGGAGGTGTCGTTGAGCTTGGTGATGACGTCGCCGGGCCGCAGGCCGGCCTTGTCGGCGGGCCCGTTGGGAGTGACCGGCTCGGAGCCGCCCTGGCCCTCCTCGGAGATGGTCGCGCCGTCGGAGTCCTCCTCCATGGAGACGGAGACCCCGATGACCGGGTAGACCGGCTCACCGGTCTTGATCAGCTGCTCGGCGACGTTCTTCGCCTGGTTGACCGGGATGGCGAAGCCCAGGCCGATGGAGCCGGACTGGGAGGCGCCGGGGCTGCTGGTCGACTGGATCGCCGAGTTGATGCCGATGACGGCTCCGGTGGCATCGAGCAGCGGGCCGCCGGAGTTGCCGGGGTTGATGGAGGCGTCGGTCTGCAGGGCGCTCATGTAGGAGTTGCTGGAGCCCGTGCCGTCTCCCGAGGCGACGGGACGGTTCTTGGCACTGATGATGCCGGTGGTGACGGTGTTGGAGAGCCCGAAGGGCGCACCGATGGCGATCGTCGAGTCGCCCACCGCGACCTTGTCCGAGTCGCCCAGGGGCAGCGGGGCGAGGCCGGAGGCGTTCTTCAGCTGCAGGACCGCGACGTCGTAGCCCTCGGCACGGCCGACCACCTCGGCGTCGTACTCCTTGCCGTCGGAGAACGTCGCGGTCAGCTCGCCGCCGTCCGCCGCCGACGCGACCACGTGGTTGTTGGTGAGGATGTGACCCTGCTGGTCGTAGACGAAGCCGGTGCCTGTGCCGCCGTCGCCCTCGTCGCCCTTGGCCTCGATGGTGACGACACTGGGCAGCGCCTTCGCCGCGACGGCCGCGACCGTGCCGTCCGCGCGCTTGACGTCGCCGGGGCTGGTGCTGGAGCTGACGGTGGTCGACTCGGCGTCGTCGCCCCGGTCCGCGGCCCAGTAGCCGATGCCTCCGCCGATACCGCCCGCGAGCAGGGCCGCGGCGAGCACGGCGGCCACCAGGCCACCGGTGCGCCGCCCGCCGGGTGCTGAGCCCGGCCCCGACGGACCCGCCGGGCCGGGGACGGGGTCGCCCCAGGCATGGTCACCGCTGCCGCCGCCTCCGTGGCCCGGGGACGCGGGAGGAGGCGGCGGCCAGCCGCCGGACGCGGAGGAGGCCGGGGGCGGCGGCGTGGACGCCGGCTGCTCGTGGGCGGCAGCCGGCCGCTCGTGGGGGTGGTTCGAGGAATCCTCGGGCACGTTCGGCGGGAAGGGGGAGCCCGGGGCCTGCTCGCCGGCTGCGGGTGCAACCGGGGGCGGCCAGTCCGCCGACACCGGCGACGGACTCGGTGCGCTCTGCTGTGCTGCCGGCGCGGGCGCGGCTCCCGGCGCCGGGGGCGCGGCGGGCGCGGGCGGCGCGGTCGGGGCCGCCGGAACGGCGTATCCCTCGTTCTCGGTGCTCACAGCTCTTCTCTCCTCGGTCCACAGCAATCTTGGAACGCGTAAGTCGCGGCGCAGCTGTGCAAGTGTCTGCGGTCAGCTTTTCCCACTGGGCGTCAGGGCACCGTAAGGGGTAGCTGTGCGCCCGCCGGCATCATTTACTCCGTATGAGATGCCTGCATTATGCGCAATACGGTCACGTACTCGAAAATGACGCCGCGCGCGCGCCCGCCCGCCACCCGGTGGCACCATGACGCGGTGACCCACGCACGTCAGCACACCACCCAGGTCGTCGCCCACCGGGGAGCCTCGGAGGACGCCCCCGAACACACGCTCGCCGCCTACCGGAAGGCTATCGAGGACGGGGCGGACGCGCTGGAATGCGATGTACGGCTGACCGCCGACGGCCACCTGGTCTGCGTGCACGACCGCCGCGTCAACCGCACCTCGAACGGCCGCGGCGCCGTCTCGGCCCTGGAACTCGCCGATCTCGCCGCGCTGGACTTCGGCTCCTGGAAGGAGTGGAAGGCCGGGAAGGACACCAAGGACGCCACGGAAGCCCTCGACTGGGACCCCGACCACACCTCGGTCCTCACCCTCGAGCGGCTGCTCGAACTGGTCTCGGACGCCGGGCGCCGCGTCGAGCTCGCCATCGAGACCAAACATCCCACGCGCTGGGCCGGGCAGGTGGAGGAGCGGCTGCTGCTCCTGCTGAAACGCTTCGGCCTGGACGCCCCGCGCCCGGACGAGCCCTCGCAGGTACGGGTGATGAGCTTCTCGGCACGCTCGCTGCACCGTGTGCACGTGGCCGCACCCGCCATCCCCACCGTCTACCTGATGCAGTTCCTCACCCCGCGGCTGCGCGACGGACGGCTGCCCGCGGGCGTGGGCATCGCCGGGCCCGGCATCCGGATCCTGCGCGGCCATCCCGAGTACGTCGCGCGGCTGCACCGCGCCGGGCATGCGGTCCACGTGTGGACGGTGAACGAGCCGGCCGATGTCGAACTGTGCGCCCGGCTGGGAGTCGACGCGATCATCACCAACCGGCCGCGGCAGGTGCTGTCCCAGCTCGGGCGCCTGCCGCACTGAGAACGCCGGGCCACGGCCACTCGCCCGGCCCGGGAAACACGGGACGCAACGCCTTCAACAGTGACAGGGAGTGCACCGGCGCGTTCGCTCTGTGTTCGAGCGTCACGAGTGCGTCACCGGAGCATGGATGGCCGGTTTCCGGTCCAGGCCATTGGGGCATTCACACGGTGGCGTGGGGCGAAGGAGGTCTCGGGGGTGGCGTTGGTGGTGGCACAGGAGGTGCCCACGTCGTCGAGCATGGCCGTACCCCATGGCCCTGCGGGCGTGGGCCGGGCAAGACACAGGATGCGCGAAGAACTGCACGATAGTGGCGTGTCCGACGCGGTGATCGACGACGCCGTACTGATCCTCTCCGAGCTGCTCAGCAATTCCTGCCGGCACGGCAGACCGCTGGGCGACCGCGAAGCGGGGGACGGCGACATCCGGGCGGCCTGGCGGGTCGACACGGCGGGTCGGCTGACGGTCGAGGTCACGGACGGAGGCGGTCCCACCCGCCCTGTTCCGGCCACGCCCTCGGTCACCGCACGAGGAGGCCGCGGGCTGAACATCATCTCGGCCCTGGCCAAGGACTGGGGAGTCCGGGACAACCTGGCGTCCGGCGAGGTCACGGTGTGGGTCGTGGTGAACGAGGGACACCGGCACGAGGACTTCGCGGCACGCGTCGGGGTGCCGGGGCTCGACTTCGGGGACGCGTTCGACGACTTGGACTGACAGCACCGGACCGCCGCGGCGCCGGGGCCGCGGACAGAACGCCGACCTGGCGCACCGGACCGCCGCGGGGCCAAAGGGGTCAGGAGGACCGGACTCGGCACCGTGGGGACGTCGGCCGGCGACGACCGCGCCGCGTGATCGGGATGTGTCCCCGAACAGGCGGGACACTCCGTCGCGCAGGGCCGCGCAGGGCCGGGAAGATCGCTCACCACGCCGGCCGGGCGGACCGCACCCCGTGGACGGCAGGCAGAGGGCCGGGGACCGTACGGGTGCCGGGGGCCGTACGTGTCACGCATCACGTCCACCCGTCCCTCATACGGTCCGCGCACCCCTCGGCCGTACGTACGACGTATCCCCCGCTGATGCCGAGACCGCTCCCCGGGCGGCCCGGTGCGACTAGGCTCACGGCGGCAAGAAGGACCCCGCACATCAGCAAGCACACGTAGCCAGCACCGCCGCAATCGGGAGAAACCACGCCATGGCCAAGAAGCGCCCCCAGACCAGGGCAGGGAAGTCGCAGCTCAACAAGGGGGCCGGCGCCGCGGGCGCCGATGAGCAGGTGCCCGTCGTCGGGGCACGCGAGCCCTGCCCCTGCGGTTCCGGGCGCCGTTACAAGGCGTGCCACGGCCGCGCCGCCGCGCACGCGGTGACCGAGCTCGTGCGGCGTCCCTTCGAGGGGCTGCCCGGCGAGTGCGACTGGGTCGCCCTGCGCGAACTGGTGCCCGCCGCCACCGTGGAACTCGCCCTCAAGGACGGGCTTCCCGAGGGCGTGCCGTCCGTGACGCTCGCGACGGTGCTGCCCATGGCCTGGCCCGCGCTGCGCCGCGACGACGGTTCGGTGCTGCTGGGCCTGCAGAACGACACGCCGTCGGGCGACATCAGCCGTGATCTCGCGGACACCCTGCTCCGGGCGCTGAGCGCCGAACCCGGCAACCCTGTCTCCGCACGGCAGGCGCCGGCCGACGGCCCGAGGCTCCAGGACGTGCTCGACCCGAGCGGCGGTTTCGAGCCGGTCGTGCACTCCGGCTTCGAGTTCTGGATTCCGGACTCGGAGAACGCCGGCAAGGAGGTCGCCGCCTCGCTGGAGCGGGCCAATGCCGCCGCCATCCCCACCGTCAAACTGTCCGGGGTGGACGCGGCGTACTGGTGCGAGACGCCGGAGAAGAACCACCTGCGCTGGGTCATGCCGCACCCCGAGGAGAAGCTCCTCGACGCGCTCGCCCGACTGCACGCGGCCGGTACGTCCTCGCTTGGCGAAGGCACCCGGCTGGTCGGTTCCTTCCGGGCGCACGGCCTGGTGGTGCCGGTCTGGGACCTGCCCGGGGAGATCAAGGCGGACGACATCGAGAAGCCGGCCGCGGAGTTCGCCGAGCGGCTCACGGCGGCGCTCGCCTCGGAGGAGCCACTGAGCGCCGACGAACGCCGGGCACGCAGCGGGCTGACCAACCGTCAGGTCACTCTGAGCTGACCGCCGACCCGCGGTCGTCCGCGGCCGCCCGCGGCGGTGAGGCACGAGATGGCCGGTACCGGGTGAGTCCGGTCACAACTCCCCGTACCGGCCGGTCAATACATGTCCGAATACTCGAGATCGAATTTGCGAACAGCCGATCTCTTGTTACCGTTCTAGAAGCCCGGTCGCTGGTGCATCCCCCGTCGCCAGCGACCGGGCGCTTCCATGCCCGGAGCCACCGCGCGTTCCGGGGTATCGGCCAACTGGCCCCCGGGCCGGATGAGTTGGTTCCGGATCAAGGCCGCGGCGGGCCTGCGCCCGCACTGCCGTAGCCGTGCATGCCGGACTCCCCGCGCGTTCCGTACACAGCGCTCCACCGAATGCGGAATTGACGCAACGGCCCCGCGTCCGGGCATTCCCGCGCCGTGTCCGGGCCGTCTCACCGGAAAGCCACCACGCCGGACAGTCGTCTCACCGGAAAGCCATCACGCCGGGAAGCCATCACGCCGGGAAGCCGTTCACGGCCGCGCGTCCTGTGCACGCCGCGGCGCGAGTCCTGCCCCCGCCGGGCGGTTGACCGGTGCCGGGCAGCCGCCGGTGCCGTACGGGCCCTCGCCCGGAGCCGGTGCCGTACCGGGGCCGTTTTCCGCCGTGTCCGCGCCGGCGGACGCAAGAGCACTCCGGAGCCCGCCCCGCGGCCCGCGCGTCCCCACGCAGGCAATCCCCGCGGTCCCGATGTCATCGGCAACCCGTGCAGCCGCCAAGGGCGGGCAGGGGACCTGACGCCAACGCCCCGGACAGTCCGGCGGTGGGGCCCCGGATCAGTACGCCAGTCGGCTACCGCCGTCGGGTGCGCTGGTGCTCGCCTCGACAAGGGCGTCCACGACGGCCTCGACGTCGGGCAGCCAGGGGCTGGCCGACCCGGGCAGCGGCGCCCGTTCCCAGTAGGCCTGGCCGGTGCCGGCCACGGACGGGGGCAGCAGGATGTATCCGCCCTCGCCGTGGAATCGGAGGGAGCTCGGCACCCAGTCCTTGGCGTAGAGGAGCTCTCCGAGCCGCTCCAGGGAGTACGGGGCGACCAGCAGCGACCAGCGGGTGGGCGTGGCCACCACGGGGCCGAGCCGCATGCCCATCGCGTCGAGGTCCGCGAGCGCCCGCGCCCCGGCCTCGGCGGGAAGGCTGACCGCGCAGGGCGCGTGTCCTCCTGTGGCCAGGATGATCGGCGCGCCGGGCCGGTTGGACCACCACCAGCGCACCATGCGTTCGTCGGTGGTCGCTGCCAGCAGCCCCGGGTCGAAGGGGTGGGCGCCCGGCACGACGCACTCCGGATCGGGGCACGCGCAGTCGCGGCGGCCGCGCAGCAGCGCGGCAGCGCCACCGGGGCGGCCCGACCGCAGTCCGGCGCCCGGGAGCACGGGCCATTGCCAGTCGGTGGCGTAGGTCAGGGCCGCGCCGAGCTGGGCGGGCCGCTTTCCTCCCTTGGGCGTCTTCGCCGCGGGGAGACCCAGCCAGGACAGGAGCCTGCGTCGCCTTCCGAGGATCTCGCGCATCTGCGCTCGTTCCTTTCCGTTGAACGCCGAGGGCTGCACTCTCAAGGTCATCCAGGTCCAACTCAAGATCGAGCTCGAGACTCAACACCGCGTCTCAACACTTCATACGTATCAACACTGCATCGGCCTCGATACTGCACCGATCGGATGACGCGACCCCGTACGTCACAGAACCCGTACAAAGCCCGCATCGTTCGAGGTCATCACACTACGTGGATCTCGTATCACCGCACGTACCTGGCAGCGCATCACGTACTTGGCCGGGCGTGGAACGTGGCGAGGGGTGGCGCACCCATGGCGCTTTCTCCCGCTGGTGCCGCGTCGCGGCCCTCGCCTCTCGGGGATGGGGCACGGCCGTCACCGTCTAGGACGTCCGGGGCCCGCCACCGGGTTCCGGGCGATCCCAACTGCCCCTGGCCTTCTTACGAGTACGTACCCGTCACGCTCGGCATGACGCGCTGTGGAGCGCCCCCAGTCGACCTCAAATATCCGTTCCACGGTGCGGTTTTTGGCCAAGTTTGAATTCGCGCGGACACCAGCTGTTTCAGCAGGACAATGCTGGACATCACGTCACGAGTGCGTGTACATGTGGAGACATTGCTAGCGGCGCAGAACGACATGGGGGTTTGCGATGCTATCCAGCAATGCGCACCGGCCGGGAAGCCGGCAGCCATGAGCGCCCCGCACCTGCCGAAAGTGGCTGGAATCAATCCTGCGGTCCCCATCCCCGCTCACACTGTTGCGCCCCTTTCCGACGCTCTGCCGCCCGTTCCTGCGGCCCCCGATCCCGGGCCCGCCCCTTCCGCGCTGATCCAGGACCGGCTCGCCGGCTGGGTCTCGGACCTCACCACGCTGCACGAACTCACCGAACGCCTCGCCCGCACCGGCGACCTGGAGGGCTCCCTCGAGGAACTGCTGCGGGCCGGTGCGTCACTGGTCGGCGCCCGCCGCGGACTCGCCGTGCTCGAACCGGCGGACGGCCTCGGCCCCGCCACCACCATCGGACTGGGCCTGGGACGCGCCGACCTCGGCCACATCGAGACCGTGCCCCGCTCCGCCACCTCCTTCGGCCGGATCCTCGACGGCCTGCCCGAGGACCCGGCCGGCGGCTCCGGCGGTCCCCGCGAACACGCCGACCCCGATCTGCTCGGCGAGGAAGACCTCGACCCGCGCCACCGCGAGGTCGCCGCCCGCCTCGGCTTCGCCGCCAGCTACGCAGTGCCGCTGTCGACCGGCTCCTCGGTCCGGCTCGGCGCCGCCGTCTGGCTGTACGACGAGCCGGCCGAACCGCATGAGCGGCAGCGCCACCTCGCCGGCCTCTACATCCGGTACGCCACCGAGCACCTGGCCCGCGTCCTGGAACTGACCCGTACCCGCGCCGACATGGCCACCCTCACCGAGGAGTTGCTGCCGAGCCGGCTGCCCTGGATCCCCGGGGTGCAGATCGCCGCCCGGCACCGGGCCGGTCCGCGCGGCGGCGGCGACTGGTACGACGCCCTGCCCCTGCCCGAGGGCGCGCTCGGCCTCGCCGTCGGCTCCGTCAGCGGTTCGGGGCCCGGCGCGGTCGCCGCGATGGGCCGGCTGCGGGCCAGCCTGCGCGCGTACGCCGTGATGGAGGGGGAGGACCCGGTCGCCGTCCTGTCCGACCTGGAGCTGCTGCTGAGGCTGGCCGAGCCCGCCCGTTCGGCCACCGCCCTGTTCGCGTACTGCGAACCGGCGGCGGGAAAGCTGGTGCTGGCCGGTGCGGGCCACTGCCCGCCGCTGGTGACCGGCGAGCGCCGCACCGAGTTCGTCGAGACCTCGCTCTCCGCGCCGCTGGGCATGCTCGCCTGCTGGGAGGCGCCCAGCGTCGAGCTCGACGCGGAGCCCGGAGAGACGGTTCTGCTCTACACCGACGGTCTGCTGCACCGCACCGGCGACCGGATGGACCGTGCCCTGTCCCGGCTGCACGCGGCCACGGCGACGGCCCCCCGCGCGCTGCGCACGGACCCCTCGAGCCTGGTGGACCATGTGCTGCGCGTCATGCTGCCCGAGGGACTGGACGGGCCGGACGCCTCGGGCGGCGCGGAGGACGTGGTGCTGCTGGCGGCGCGCTTCGAGTGAGGCCGGCCACGTTCCGGCTCCCCCATACGATGGACAGTGGTCCAGTGTCGTAACGAGGAGGCAGACCGTGGCCGAGGAGCTCACGCCGGAGACCCCGGAAGAGCCGGAGCCGTCCGGGAACGAGCCCGTCAAGCAGCGGAAGAACGGCCTGTACCCGGGCGTCTCCGACGAGCTCGCCGAAAGCATGAGGTCCGGCTGGGCCGACACCGAGCTGCATGGTCTGGAGCCGATCGCCCAGGCCGGGCACACCGCCCGTCGCCGCGCCGAACTGTCGGCCCGCTTCCCCGGTGAGCGGCTGGTGATCCCGGCGGGCAACCTGAAGACCCGCTCCAACGACACCGAATACCCCTTCCGGGCCTCCACCGAGTACGTCTACCTCACCGGCGACCAGACCGAGAACGGCGTACTGGTCCTGGAGCCCACGGCCACCGGACACGACGCCACCGTCCACCTGCTGCCGCGCTCCGACCGCGAGAACGGCGAGTTCTGGCTCTCCGGCCAGGGCGAGCTGTGGGTCGGCCGTCGCCACTCCCTCGCCGAGGCGGAGCAGTTGCTCGGCATCCCCGCCAAGGACGTCCGCGAGCTCGCGGACGCGCTGGCAGAGGCCACCGGCCCCGTCCGCGTCGTACGGGGCCACGACGCCGGCATCGAGGCCGCGCTGACCGACAAGGTCACCCGCGAGCGCGACGAGGAGCTGCGCGTCTTCCTGTCCGAGGCCCGCCTCGTGAAGGACGAGTTCGAGATCGCCGAGCTGCAGAAGGCCTGCGACTCGACGGTGCGCGGCTTCGAGGACGTCGTGAAGGTCCTCGACAAGGCACGGGCGACGAGCGAGCGCTACGTCGAGGGCACCTTCTTCCTGCGCGCGCGGGTCGAGGGCAACGACGTGGGTTACGGCACGATCTGTGCCTCAGGACCGCACGCCTGTACCCTGCACTGGGTCCGCAACGACGGGCCGGTCCGCTCCGGCGACCTGCTGCTGCTCGACGCCGGCGTGGAGACGCGCGAGCTCTACACCGCCGATGTGACCAGGACCCTGCCCGTCAGCGGCCGGTACACCGGGATCCAGAAGAAGATCTACGACGCCGTGTACGAGGCGCAGGAGGCCGGTATCGCCGCGGTGCGGCCCGGCGCCAAGTACCGCGACTTCCATGACGCCGCGCAGCGCGTCCTCGCCGAGCGGCTCGTCGGCTGGGGCCTGCTCGAAGGCCCCGTGGACCGGGTGCTCGAACTCGGGCTCCAGCGCCGCTGGACCCTCCACGGCACCGGCCACATGCTCGGCCTCGACGTCCACGACTGCGCCGCCGCACGCACCGAGGCGTACGTCGACGGGACGCTGGAACCCGGCATGGTCCTCACCGTGGAGCCCGGCCTGTACTTCCAGGCGGACGACCTGACGGTGCCCGAGGAGTACCGCGGCATCGGCGTCCGCATCGAGGACGACATCCTCGTCACCGAGGACGGCAACAGGAACCTCTCCGCGGGCCTTCCGCGTCGCTCCGACGAGGTCGAGACGTGGATGGCGGCCCTCACGGGCTGACCGGACGCCGGGCGGGCCCGCGACGGACGGTGTGGGGAGCCCCCGGAGAACCGGGCTCCCCTCACGGCTGCCGGGGGACGGTTGCCAGGGGGCGCGGGTCAGGGGCGCAGATCAGAGCAGATCAGGGGCGCGGGTCAGGACACCTTCAGCAGGGCGTCCTCACGCCATTTCAGCACCTTGTCGAAGCTGACGACCGCGCCCCGGCCGGGCTTGTTGCTGAAGTCGGCGTGGTCGGTGAGCTCCTCGATCAGGCAGAGCCCGCGGCCGTTCTCCGCGTGCACCGAGGGCGGGAC
>NZ_JAAAXQ010000020.1 GCF_009916105.1 Streptomyces sp. GC420
GTTCTGCGCCCGCCCCGCACGAGCCCGTCACCCTCCGGCCCGCCCCACCGCGGCAGACCGCTCACGCCGGACAGCCGCGATGACGTTCGACTTCGCCCGGCTCTTCGCCCGCATCGCCGCCGACCACCCCGACCGGCCGGCCCTGCTCCACGGGGACCGCGCCGTCACCTGGGCGCAGCTCGACAACCAGGCCGCGGCCCTCGCCGGCCACCTGTACGCAAGCGGGCTCCGCCGCGGAGACATCGCCGCCCTGGCCCTGCTCAACCGGCCCGAACACCTCGTCGCCCTCGTGGCCTGCCTCCGTCTCGGGCTGACGCCCGCCAACGTCAACTACCGCTACACGGCCGCCGAGCTGGCGGACCTGCTCACGCTCTTACAACCACGTGCCGTCTTCTTCGACGCCAGCAACCTCACGGCTGCCAGTGGTGCCCGCGACCTCATGGGCAGCCACCGTGCTCCGGTCTGGATCGTTGACGGCGGACCGCCACCGCCATGGGGAGCGGCGCTGAGCGACGTACTCCAAAGCAGCACCCCCCTTTTCGACATTCTGTCCTCGCCCGACGACATCTTCCTCAAGTGCACGGGGGGCACCACGGGGCGTCCAGCTGCCGTCCGGTGGAGAACGCAAGACGTGGCCCGCAACATCTGCCGCAACAGTCCCTGGCTCACACGGAGCGACACCAATGTGCCCGTCGGCGAGCCGATCACCGTGGCCGAGGCCCGGCTCGTTGTCGCCAGCCCGCTGATGCACGGCTCCGGTCAGACCCGGGCCCTCGGCGCACTGTCCGCCGGCGGGCTGGTCATCACGGTGCCGCGGGTCGCTCCCTCCTCGATCTGGCAGGAGACGGCACGCCACGAAGCAGACACTCTGGCGATCGTCGGCGACGCCATGTCCCGGCCGCTGGCCGACGCCCTGACTCGCCAGCCGCATCGCTGGGACCTGACCGCGCTGCGCACGGTGACCTCCTCGGGCGCTGTGTGGAGTGCCGTCGAGAAGCAGCGGCTGCTGGAGCAGCTTCCGCACTTGCGCCTCGTCGAGACGCTCGGAGCCACCGAGGCCACAGGTCTCGGTAGCTCGGTCGCTGACCGTGGGAACGTGCCGGCAACCGGCACGTTCGACCTCGGACCCCACGCATCCGTGGTCAGGGGCGACGGTCGGCTCGCCGCGCCCGGAGAGGAGGGACTTCTCGGCGTGGCCGAACCCCATCCACTGGGCGCCCACGTCGACAGCGCGTTCCCCACGTCCCGCTTCGCGACCGTCGAAGGGACCCGCTACCTGCTGTCGGGCGACCACGCCCGCCGCCTGGACAACGACCGTGTTCTGCTCCTCGGCCGGTCCGACGAGTGCGTCAACATCGGCGGCGAGAAGGTCTACCTGCCCGAGATCGTGCAGGCGGCCCTCGAGCACCCATCCGTCCGGGACGCGGCCATCGTCCCGCTGCCCCACCCCGTGCGAGGGCAGACACTCGTCGCCCTCATGGAACTCACCAACGGCACCCCGGAGGGCGTGCGCCACTTCCTCTACCAGCGTCTCGCCCCCTACAAGGTCCCTCGGCTGGTCGTGCGCGTCGACGCGATTCCCCGGACGGCCGCAGGCAAGCTGAACAGCACAACCGCCCGCGCATACGCTGAGCGCGCTGTCCAAGCCGCTCCTTCACCCGAGGACCCACCCATATCCGGCGACGCCCGCGCTCACCGATCCGACGCCTGGCAGCACCTGATCTACACGGCCGAGCAGGAGCAGCTCCTGCTGGAAGGCGCCCTGGCCTCTCTGTTCGCCGCCCCGGACGTCGACCGCCAGGTCGGCAAGGCCCTGGGCTACCCCGAGTGGCCGCAACCACTGACCCTGCTGTCGGCCATCGCCCCGGAACTGGTCACTGCCACGGAGCAGCTGGCCTGCTACCTGGACTTCTCGGCCCGCGCCACAGCCGACGTCGTGCAATCCGTCGCCCGCCACGGCTGGCCCCGGGTCGACCGGGACGGCGCAGCTGCGGCAGACGCTGTCTGGCTGCTGATGCAGCACGGCGACCTCGCCCAAGAGGCGCGTGAGGAGCTGCTCTCCGAGGCGACCCGCGCGACCGCGAGCCGCCGGATCGACGGACGGCACCTGGCACTGCTCGATGACCGCGTGCAGTCCCTCAGGGGGGCGAGCCAGCGGTACGGCACCTTCGTGATCGTTCGGGACGATCAACCTCGGTTCTTGTACCCCGTCGACGGGACTTTCGCGGACGTCGACGGGAGACGGGCCCTGATCGGCATGCCGCTGCTCTCTCAGGATCTCACCCACGCCTACAGCCCGATCACCCCCTACGGCGCAGGTCGCACGACGCAGGGCAACTCGTTCACCCCGCCGGATCGCGGGGCGCGACCGCCCCTGCCGTCGGCGGCACGCTTCCCCGCGCCTGCTGAACCGGTCCCCGCTGATGCCGTGCCGGTGTACCTGGCCGCCACCCTGCGGCACCGCAACGAGATCCGGAACCTTCGCGACCGGCTTCCAGCCCCGCTCTACTCGACCGCGCGTTGGCTCGACCTGGATCCCCTCACCCGTCCCAGCTGTCAGTTCGACGCCGGCATAGCACTCAACCGGCTCGCTGCCCGGCTCTGCCTCGAAGACGTACGACGCTCCCGAGTGCTGATCGCGATGGGCATGAGCCGGCGCAGCGCGGGCCTGAGCGTGGAGATGGGCTGCGCGCTCGCTGCCGGGATCCCCGTGATCTACGTCGGGGAGCCGAGGTGCTCCTTCGACATGCTGCCCGAACCCGAAGTCGTCCTCGTTCCAGACGTCGAGGCAGCAGTGGAGACGGCGCTCGGGTGGGCTGACCGCTGACGTGGCCGAAACGCCAAGGGGCCGGACAGACGCGGAAACAGCGCGTCTATCCGGCCCCAGGGGAGCCTCTGCGGCTATCCCCGCCGTGCCTGCGCGACGACCGGAGCCGACATGGACAGCCCCACGAGGTCGGTCCAGACCTCGTTGCCAAGGCCGTCGACGGTCTGCTTGGTTTCACGTTCTTCGGCGGTGAGAACGTTCAGGCCGACCCGCGCGTCGTACGGCAAGTGATCCAGTGCCAGACGGCGGCCGACGTAGTCCATGACCGAGCTGACCTGCCTGATCTCCGGGTCGTTGGTGAGGCCAGCGGGCTCGAACCGCATCTGTACGTACTGCGCGACGAACCGCTCGAGCGGTACGCCGTGTCGGAGCCCTTCGGTGATGGTCGCGGAGAAGGCATCCATCATGCCGGCGAGCGTGGAGCCCTGCTTGGCCATGCGGATCATGACCTCGGCGGGGGACCCGTCAGGGGTACACGCGACAGTCAGGTAGCCCTTGCCCTCGCCCACAATGAACGACCGGGTCGTCGACTGCATCTGGCGCGGAGGGCGAGGCGGAGCCGGCCAGACCGCCCTGCCCTCCGCGCGCGTTCCCGTTCGACCGTCACCGATCTGCTCGGCCATGGATTGGACCTCATTCGTAATCGAAACTGACAGAATGCACCTGTGGACACAACCTGTGGGCATCAACTCGCAATTGACCACAAGATGTTGGGGTCTAACGTAAGGGCGTGCGGCTGTTCACACCAATCGCGGCACGCCGCATCCGCCCGGCCAACATCAGCTCCAGGCAACGGCATTCGCTTTCAGCGACGCCAGGCTGATGAACTGGTCGTTGATGGGTACGGAACCGCTGCCGTACTCGGTCCGTGTCGGATGGGCGCATAGATGCCGAAGGCGCGCGGGCTGATGACCAGGCCGTCGCGGACCAGACCGCGCAAGGCAGCGGCCACGACGGCCTGGCCCACCTTGTAGCCAGGCTCCAGGTCCCGGGAGGAGGAGCGCTCGGGGCGGGATGTGTCCTGCTCCGGTTCAACTCGCCGTGCGGATTGGGTCGCGGTGGAGGCGGATTCGCAGGTGGACCGGGAGGTGATCGGTCAGGTCTGTCAGAGCGAGATCCGTGCCGGGCATGTCCGGGGTGGGGATATCCGGTGCGAAGGAGCGGGGTGCGCCGAGCGTGCGGTAGTCCACGACCTCGATCCGCCGGCCAGTGACGAGGGCCTGATCGAGGTGAAGGGGAACCTTCTCGTTCTCGTACCAGTAGCCGACGGTGGGCTTCCGCCGGATCGGCACGTCGGCCTGCGGGTCACGCCAGCCGGCCTTCATCAGCATCTTCAGTGCTTGGGTGTCCCAGCCGCCGTACGATCCATCGGGCCGCCACTCCCGGTATCGGTGCCAAAGGTTCTGTGGCACCGCTGACCAGTCCTCCGGTTCCGGATCGTCTAGGTCGGGGCCGTTCGAGTCCATGATCAGGACACCGTCCTCCGGCCAGCCCGGAAACGACTGCCCGTAGTCGGCCAGGTGGGGGACTTCCAGCAGTCGGGCCGCGGGACTGCTGTACGTGAGATGTGCCCCGAGCACCAGCAGGCGGACGCCGTTCACCTCGAACTGCGCGCGGATGGCCCCGTGGTGGAAGGCACCGCGGGCGAGCTCCCTGGACGGGGAGGTGAGGCGGAGCTTGTCGGCTCTGTAGTACAGGCAGCTGTGGTTGATGCCGTCGCCATTGGCCGAGGTCACGTACGGGAGCGCGGTCAGCCCCGTGGCGTCCCCGAGGTCGGCGAAGCGGTTCCCCTCATGCCAGTTGGTGCCCTCCATGATCCACAAGACATCAAGGTCCGCGAGGGACGCGAGGAAGTCGATCTGCCGTTCGCGGCGGTACTCCTGGTCTCCGTCCATCCCCCCGTTCAGTACGTTCCAGCCGAGCAGGTCAAGGTCTGTCGCGTCGGTATATGTCGTCATGGATGCCCCCTCCGAGGACGTGGCCGGTTGGATGCGAGGCCGGCTACGCGGCCAGGGCACGGAGCCGCTGCTGTACGCGGTCCGTATCAGTCGGGCTGATGGGCGTGTAGATGGCGACGGCTTCCCGGTAGAGGTCTGCGGCTTCGTCGTGGCGGCCGGCGGCCTGGAGGGCCTGGCCGAGCATTTCGCGGCTGCGCGCCCGCCAGCGGGGTGAACCGGCGCGGTCGCACTCGGCGACGGCCTGCCGCCCGATCAACTCGCCTTTGACGAGGTCGCCGTCGAGGGTGTGGGCGCGGCCCTGCCAGGCCAGTGCCCGCGCCGCGTCGATGAGGTCCGGGACGGGGAGCGAGATGAGGGTGGCGTGGGCGGAGGCGAATGTGCCGACTGCCTGGCCCGGCCGTCCGAGGAGGGCCTGGACCTGGCCGAGGCACACATCGGTGATGGCGACAGCACGCCGGAACGTGATCTCGTTCCTGCTGTCTCCGCTGGAGACGGCCAGGTCGGCGAGCGTCGTACGCCGCTGGCGGCCCTGGAGCAGGAAGGGCTCGGCGTCCTGCGGGCGGCCCGCCGCGAGGTGGGTTGCGCCGAGCTCGTGCAGTGCCTGCGCTTCAGCCCGCCCGTCGTTGGCCCTCCGGGCGAGGCGGAGCACCTCGTCGAACGCCTCGATCGCGTCGGGGTGTCGGCCGGCGCCGCGCATGCCCACCGCCCATGTGCCGAGGATCTCCACCTCGAAGGCGGGGTCCATGGTGCCCTGGTCCCGGCCGTTGCGGACCGCGCGGAGGGCGATGGTGTGGGTCTCCTCCCACAGGTCGTAGTCGTGGTGGGCACGCAGCAGTGGCCACAGAGCGTGCGTGAGCTGCACTGCCGACGAGCCGAGCCCGGCGTCGTCCGCCGCGCGAACCGCGGCACGCAGGTTGTCCCGCTGCGATTCCAGCCAGGCCAGGGCGTCGCCTTCGGTGTCGAATTCGACGGGCTCCC
The DNA here is from genome assembly GCF_009916105.1 of Streptomyces sp. GC420. Lineage (GTDB taxonomy): Bacteria > Actinomycetota > Actinomycetes > Streptomycetales > Streptomycetaceae > Streptomyces. The sequence goes on from NZ_JAAAXQ010000020.1 coordinate 5,764, forward strand.
CGGGCTGGTAGCGCAAATCCCGGGGGAGCAGGCGGTGCGTTGGGGTGACGAGCCGCTCGACCCGGGTCATGGTGTCGAGGTAGTGGTCGAGCGCCATGCGCAGCACTTGCCCCCTGTCCGCCGGTTCCTCGATGGCGAACAGATTGGCGGCGTGCTCGCGTGCGCTGTCGTGAAATCGGAGCACGGCGCCGCGGACGACGTGCTCCTCCGGTTGAGCGGTTTCGATCATGCCTGCCACGAGCAGTACGTCCAGCGCCTCCTGCGCGGCCGACCGGGACAGCCCGGAGACGGCCGCGGCCAGCGCGGCGTCGAAGTCCAGGGCGAACAGGCTGCCGAGGCGCCGATACACGGCGGCGGCGGGGGGCGGCAGTTGCTGGTAGCGGTCGTCGAGGGCTGTGGTCACAGCCACCTCCTGAGGGTTGAGAACGGGACGGGCGGTGCGCACTGCGGATTGGGTGCGCACCAGGTCGGCGGCCGCGGTGGCCAGGGACTGGTCGGTGCGGGAGGCCAGGGCGCCGACGACCACGGCCAGGGCCATCGGCAGGCCGGCGGACAGCCGTACGATCCGGTCTGCGGCCCGGCGGTCTCCGGTGACCCGGTCCCGGCCGAGTTGGCGTACGAGGTAGTCCTGCGCGGCCTCGTCGTCGAGCGGCGCGAGCGTGTGGAACCGCGCGCCGTGGCCGGCGAGGCCTTCCAGCACGTGATGGCTCGTAGTCACGACGATGTGGCCGGGGCCGCCGGGCAACAGCGCGTGCACCTGGTCGGCGTCGGTGGCGTTGTCCAGCAGGACGCACACCGGACGTTCGGGGTCGGCGGTCGCCGTACGCCACCATGCGCTGAGTTCGTCGGTTGTCGTGGCGCGTATGCCGGGACGGACGGACCTCAGGAGACGGGCGAGGATCTCCGGGGTGGAGGCGGGACCCCCGGGGGCATAGCCGCGCAGATCGGCGTACAGCGCTCCGCCGGGGAACTGCTCCATCTGCGTGTGGAGGAACCTGTTGGCGAGGGCGGTCTTGCCGATACCGCTGGGGCCGCTGATCGCGATGATGCGCGTGGAGTCGGCGGACAGGTGGTCCACGGCGGCCGCCATCTGGACCAGGTCATAGTCCCGGTCCGTCCAGACGGCGGGCACGGGCGGAAGTTGGCGGGGCGTGGGCGGAGTGAACACCGCTTCATGCACGGTCACATGGACATCGGCGATGCTGTCGGCCTGTATGACGGGCCCGTTCACCGTGCTGTCGGCCAGCTGGTTGGAGGTTGCGCGGCCGGCTCGGGGACCGTCGGCGGGATGGGATGGGATCACGGGGCTGCTCCTGGTGGCGGCTCGGCCGGGCGGATTGCACTGCCCGGCCGAGCCGGGGCCGTACGGAGAAGGAGGCGCTCACGGGCGCGTACGGGGTCCTGCGTCACGCGGTCAGGACACGCGCGGCGGCACCAGAAGTGGCTGCCCGGGCCCCATCGAGACGAACTGTTGGCGAGACAGAAGGGCCGGCATCGGCAGTAGCGGTTGGTCGCTCCACTTGGCCAGCGGCCGGATGGTCTGACGGAGGAGGGCTTCGACGAGCTTGCGGCGCGACAGGTCGATCACGACGAGGTCGTGATCGCTGAGCCCGGACATGTCGATGACGCAGACGTACTCCACGCCTTGGACACTGAAGGAGTCCATGAGCTCGCGGTCGAGGCGGACAGGGCCGCCTTGTTCCGGGCGAGCACGGCCGGCCGTGGCAGCCATGGCATTGAGCTGTCCGTGGTGGGCCGCCCAGCGGGCGGCATCGTGCATGCCGGCCGCCAGCATGATGTCGTCGAAGTTCGTGTAACTGCGCCAGGAGCCGTCCGGCAACTGCTCGGCACGGTGCAGCCGGTGGACATCATCCGTGATCTCGGGGGAGGACCAGTCGATGGTCGGGACCAGCTCGCCGTGAGGGCTGGGCATTTCGTTGGTATCGCCGAGCAGCCAGCACGCCGCCCACGGGGCGGTGTGGCCGTTGTGGGCTTTGACCCTGTCCACCAGGCGCGTCAGTTTGAACGTCTCACGCCGCCGGTCGGGCGGCGAGCAGTACGCGTTGTGGAAGACGGCCGAGTGGATCGCGACATCGGGAACTTCGTCCAGGTACAGGGGGACGTGGGTAGGTGGCGTGTGGAACCCGGTGCGGTGGTGGCGCTGGGGCCCGATGGTGAACGTGCCTTCGCGTACGAAGAGCCCGGTCGGGTTGTTGCCCTCGCCCATCCCGCCGAGGAGGCCGCGCATGCCCACCAGGATGTCCTCGGAGGCACCAAGCCGATCTCTGGCGGCGGCCGCCTCCTCCGGAGAAGCATCGGGCCCGGTCTGGACGTGTGGGAGCTCCGGCATGCCGATCCAGTCCGCTTCCAGCTGGGCCAGGAATTCGTACGCCTCGCGACACAGTTCGGGAAGTATCCCGGGCGCCGGACTGGGGCCGCCGTTTCGCTCAAAGTTCCAGTTCAGGAGACGGATACGATCACCGGACTTTGGCATCATGCGAACCTCCGGGCCTGCTGGGGTGGAGAAGGGCGGCGCGGGGAAGGCGCGGTGGCCAGCTGAGGGCGAGCGTCAACGGTCCGCGTCGGGCGGGCTAATGGGCGTGCAGGTGTCGACGGCTCGCTCCCTGATTTCTTCAGCGTCGTCGCTGCGCCGCTGCCGGGTGCGCGGGCGGGAGACCGGCTGTCGGGCAGCAGGCTCCGAGCGGTGTGGGTGATTTCCCAACGAGCCTGGATGGTTGCCGTGGGCAAGAGTAGGTAGGAGACCGTCATGCGGACGATGGCCTCGACCTCCTGGATCCGGTCGGGGTGTCCGCCGGGCTCGGCGGCATACAAGCGGCGACAGCGTTCCGCGACCGCGCCCACAACTGCGGCCAGGCCTCGGCCGAGGTTGACCCGCTGATCTGCCGGGGTGTGCCGTGGCGAGAGGAGACTCAGGTCTGCTGCCTGGGGGGCATGGCCGGTGAGCACGTCGTGGAGCAAGGGGTGATCATGGCTCACTGCGAGTATCCAGCTCATCGCGGCCACGAGGCAGTCTCTGGGTTCCGCACCCCGTCCGCGGGCTCGGCGCCAGCGCAGGTCCACTCCGTCCAGCAGCCGGTCGGTCTCCCGCCAGAGCAGAGCCTGGGTGATGCCGTTCCGGTCACCGAAGGTGTTGTAGAGGGTTTGCCGTGACACGCCTGCGGCGGACGCGATCCGCTCCATCGAGGTCCGGTCCCACGCGCCATCCGCGTGTAGACCAAGCGCGATGTTCAGCACGGCTTCTCTGACGCGCAGTTCCCGGGGCGTGCGCCGATGGCCCGGTGCGGTGTCGCTGCTCATACGTGTGCCTCGTCGCCAGTCCGCGTCTCCCGCCAGGCCCAGAAGGCTGCCGCGAGTGCGAGGGCGAGCACAGGTAGGAGCGGCACGCCGAACAGGGTGTTGAGCGTGTTGTATGCGGCGTGGGCGAGAACGAGCGGGATCACCCGCTGGTAGCGGTGATACAGCCATCCCGCCGTGATGCCGAGGGGCAGCATCGCAAGCATGGGCCACAGCCCCAGGTAGGCGTGCGGGAGAGTACGCATCAGGGCGACGACGACCAGGCACTCCCACAGTGGCCGCCGCGCAGCGGTCAGGACCGCGACCACCACCGCCGTGGCCAGAAGCTCTTCGACGCAGGCCGACCAGATGCCATGGACGAGATGCGGGCCGAGGTCCGGTACTCCGGCCGCGGTCGCCTGATCTCCCTCCATGACGGGGCCGGGCAGCCGCTGGAGCACGCTGAGCAGCAGAACGGCCGCGCACACCGCCGCCGCGTAGGCGTAGAAGACCATCTCGCCCTGCGCCCGTGTCGCCCGCTCGGCCTTGGTGCGCTTGCGGAACAGCCGCTTCGGCCCGGTCAGCTTCAGGTGCTGAATGGACAGTCCCCAGCGGGCGGTGACCTCGACGCAGAGCCATATCCAGATCACCAGCCCTCGCTGAGATGTCCGGCGATCTGTGTCGAGGTGCCGTTGGCCGTGAATTCGCCGGCCTCGTCGGCGGTGATCACGGTGAGCGCGCCCACGAGGGGGACGGCACGCCGCCACCAATGCTCCATCTTGTCGGGCTGGGGCCGTGTGATGATCAGCCACCAGAGCCAAACTGCGGCACCGGCGAGCCCGGCCAGTCGGCCGATCTCCTCGACTCGAAGCGCCGCGACCGGCACATCGACGTCGTACAGCTCCGCGGCGGCCAGGACGGCCCCCGCGAGGTGAGGTCCGGCCGCGAAGGCGTAAAGGGTCAGCACTGCGGCGTACCCGTGTGCCGCTCTCCAAGAGCTGGGTCGCTGCCCGGATATGAGCAGTTGGCTGCGGGCAAGAAGCGAAGGCATGTCTTCCTAGGACTGTGTGGTGAGGAGTGAGTAGCGGTTCTCGCTGTGCGAGGCGGGGGACGGCGCGTGCTGTACGGCTGGCGTCGTCCCTACTGCTGCGTGGTGTCGCCGCGGCTGCCCTTGGAGATCCTGGTCGACGGGGTAGTTGTCCTTGCCGCCCAACCAGTAGTTCCAGGTCCTGGCTGAATGGGGGACGGACGTGTCGATCTTGTTTTCCACGGGGATTCTCCGGAAGTCGTGCCCGGTCAGGGACCAGATCGGGGGTCGGGGGGCGCGAGAGCAGTGAGGATGGGGCACAGCGCGAAGGGCGCCGTCAGGAGTCGCCCGGTCGGATCACCGCGAGTGATCCACCGCAGGCTGAGGCCGTCGTCCCGGGCGGCACGCGGAGGGATCTGCACCATGGGCCCGCTGAGGTAGGTGACCCAGGGCGGCCAGGGAAGACCGCCGGAGCGCAGCGGGACGTAGAAGTTCCAGCAACTACCTTCAGCGGATACCGCGCCGCGCCGCTCGCCGTGCGACCGCAACTGATCGAGGGCCAAACTGGCGATCTGCTGCGGTGTCCGTACCACGTCGAAGCAGCGTCCGGTCTCAATGAAACGGGCCGCGGAGCTGCGCCACGCCGAGCCCAGCAGTGCGTACGCCTCCCGGCCGGGATCATCCTCGGCGGCAGTGGGGATGGTCCACGGTCGTTGGGCAGAGGCCTTCGGCTGTACGCCGGCCGGGGCGGGCCGCCGGGCTTTGGTGCGTCGGATGGTGATCACGCGGTGGCCCTTCAGGCAGGCTGACGCCGGAGCCACTGATCGGGGTGACGCAGTTCGTCGAGCGTGGGGACGAGCTCGTGCATCGTCCACAGACGGTTGAAGCCCTCAGAACCGATCGAGTCCATGGCCTGCTCGACGAACGCCGTCGACCGGAGCAGCCGCCGGCCGCGCTGCCCACGTTCGCGGAGGAACACAAGCGCCGCCTGACGCCGATAGGTCCAGGAAGGCCGTCGCTGCCTGTCGGACACTGGCTTGCCCAGTACGAGCGGCGTTGTCCTACGGCCTGCCCAGCAGGCATGACCGGTGCTCAGCTGGACGACCGGACTCTGGTCTTCCCGGACCGGTGGCCAAGCACCACCCGGGACGAGGACTCCGCGACACGCCTCGACCTGCGCTTGTTCGGTGAGCACGCGGACGAGTAACTCGCAGAGTCCGTCGGGGTCGGAGAGCAGGCCCTGATGCGCGAGCGCCTTAGGCACGACCAACGTCGAAGGCCAGCCGACGGTGTTGGCGACAAGGACGGATGCGTCAACCGCCCATAACGTGCGTGCCGCCCGGCCTGCGTCTATGGGGAGTGCCGCGACCTTCTTCCGCTCGCGCGCGGTCAACTCGGCGTCCGTGGTGTCGCGTTCGACCTGACGGCGGATGAAGGCCGAGAAGTCCTTGGCCAGGTCGGGGACGGTCAGCAGCCTCACCGTTACGGTGTGCGGCAGCGCGAGCCCGGTGATCTGCTCGACGTACGGTGCCGCCTTGGTGAGGAAGACGCTCATGTCCTCTGCCAGCTGCGAGTTCCGACCGGTCTCGTCCCGGACGTTGATCGTGGTCATGCGCGGGCTTTCGGGTCGGGTGCGGGCAATGAGGTAGCGGACGGTGGTCCGGAGTGCCATCTGACGGTGACGGCGGCGACGATCGCCACGTGGCGGCTCATCGGGATGCTGATGAGCCCCCTCGACCCCACGGCGGGAGGCGGCTGCCCCCAGTGGGCGGGCGGTGCGGTGGCGGAATGGTTCGGCACAGGTCTTTTCTGGTGTTCGACAGCGTCTTCACTGCTTGGCGGGTGGGATGTCCGGTGCGGAGGGCTGGGGGTGCGAATGGGCTGTGTGGCCCCCGCACCGGAGGGGACCCGCCTCTCTGTCGGCCGCCGACTGCTGACAGAGAGGCGGGAGCTGTGCGTCAGCTTCGGCGGCGGAGGGCGTGCCGAACGGACCACTGCGTTCGCGAGGGACCGAGTGCGGCGTCTGCGATGTACTTGATCTGTATGTCGTCTGAGCCAGCCGGCGCGTTGATGAGGCGAACGTCGCGCAGGAGCCGTTCGATCGGGTTCTCCAGGCGTACGGCGTGGCCACCGTGGAGGTGCTGGGCGTCCTCGGCGGAAGCGACCGCCGTCCGGTTGCTGACGAGCTTGGCGTCGAGGAGCCACTCGTCACATGGCTCGCCTGCGTCGAGCAGATACGAGGCGTGGAAGACAGCAAGTTCGGCCTGTCTCATCCTGACCGCCATCTCCGCGATTCGACGGCGGACGGCGGGTACGTCTGAAAGGTGTCCACCGCGGCGTTCGCGCTCGGATACCCACCTCGTCGTTACGTCCCAGGTCTCCTGCTGGATGCCCAGGCCGACTGCGGCGAGATTCAAGCGTCCGTAGACCACCGAGGAGATCAGTGCGGCGTCCTCACCGTCACCGACTTCGCCGATGACATGGGATCGGGGGACGCGGACTCCCGTCAGACGGAGTCCGTCGGCAGAGAATCCCCGCAGCCCGCTTACGGGCCGGCGGATGACCTCGACTCCGGGCATGCCGTTCTCCACCAGGAAGGCCGTGAGACCTCGTGGGTCACCGGTCTTGCCCGTGCGGGCGACCACGCAGTGGATGTCTCCGAGATCGACGTTGCCCACCAGATCCTTCTCACCGTCGAGGATGAAGTCCCGACCTTTGCGGCGGGCTGTGGTGTCCATCCCGCGGAGGTGGCTTCCGGAGTGGCGGTCTGTGGAGGCGATGGTCGGCCAGACGCGGCCTGCGGCGATCTCGGGCAACCACTGGCTGCGCATCTCGTCGCTCCCGCATTCGATGATGGGAGCCGCGCCGAGAATGGAGGCCTGGAGAATGGCGCCGGCGGCCGCGCTGGCCCGGGAGATCACCACGAGGGTCATCGTCTTGGAGACGTGTCCTTCGTCCATGCCGCCGAAATCGGATCCGATGAGCACCCCGAGGAGTCCCGCGTCGCTGCAGATCCGTCGTACTTCGCGGTCGGTGTGCGGGCCGAGGGCTTCCAACTGGGGAACGAGCGGTGCGATTTCGCGCTGCGCGAGCGACGTGACCAGCTCGTGAAGGTGCTGATGGTCTTCGGTCCGGTACGGGTGGACGAGGGTGTCGGCTGTCATGGTCTGGTCCCCTCTTTCTGGGCAGGCGGCGGGGTGCATCTGCTCCGGGCGCTCAGGTGGTTCGTCGGGGCAGGACGGGTCCGGCATGTCGTCGGTGGGCTCTGGGGGACGGATCGCCGGCGCGGGTTCGATGTCGGAGGAAATGCCACCGGGCGAGGGGAAGTTACGGATGCGGGGTGCGTTCGTAGACCGCAGTCATGAGGAGGTCGCGATAGTGCTCCATGAGTACGCGCGCGGGCCTTCCGACGTCCCTGGGGCGTGGGTTCTGACCGATGGCGCAGATGGTTCCCCAGACCTGACCAGTACGGTGGTCGATCAGTGGGGAGCCCTGGTACGTGCGGATGCCGAACTCGTCGATGACCGGGTTGGTGGCGAAGTTCGCGTAAGCCAGGGTGTCGTTGAGGATCAGGGTCCTGCGGTTCGTGTAGACGTCGGGGCACCAACCGTGCGTGAGCTCGGGCATGGTGCGGTCCGCCTGCGGCATGTCGGTGCCGGCCGGGTTGGATAGGCCGACGAAGAGCTGCTGCTCCGGTACGACGCCGAACCAGTTGACCATCGCCCAGGGCAGGCCGCTCTCCTCGCTGAGCAGCTCGGCGAAGGCGTCGAACGCTCCCACCGGGGGGTTTGCGAGATCGATGACGTCGGGCAGGCGGGATGCCCAGTCGGATAGGGCGCCGGCCTGGTGCAGTGGGGTCTCGGGGACGCTGCCGTGGATCATGTCAAGGCTCCTTGGAAGGACGGCTGGAAGGTCCGGGCGTGCTCAATCGCGAGGTCCATGGCCCGTACGAGGACAGCGGTGGCGGAACTTGGCGCGCGGGCATCGCAGAGCATCACCGGCACGTGAGCCGGGAGAGCCAGGGCCGAATGGACCTCTTCGGGGCTGTACTCGTGGGCGTCGGGGAACTCGTTGACCGCGACGAGGAAGGGAGTGCCTCGCCGCTCGAAGTAGTCGAGAGCCGGGAAGCTGTCATCCAGTCGGCGGGTGTCAGCGAGGACGACTGCGACGATCGCTCCCTCGGTCAGCTCATCCCACATGAACCAGAACCGGTCCTGCCCGGGGGTTCCGAAGATCATCAGAACGGCACCGGGGAATGTCCTTCTGCCGAAGTCCAGAGCGGCGGTGGTATCCGACTTCTCGGGGAGCAGGCTGAGGTCGTCGATACCTTCGGACGCGGAGGTCATCAACGCCTCCGTACTCAAGGGGGTGATCTCCGAGACGGAACCGACGAAGGTGGTCTTGCCAACGCCGAAGCCCCCCGCTACGACGATCTTCATCGCGACGGGACCTGCGGCCCTGCTAGAGGGTTTGTAGCCCGTCACGGACAGCCTCCAGAAGAGAGATGAATTCATCGTTGGTACGGGTGACTTGCTGATCGGCGACGGCCAGCGCGCCGCTTTCCATCAGGCGGGACAGCACGACCTTGGTGATCTGCACGGGAAGCGCCAGCAGCGCGGCGATCTCCGCCACTGACGACGGCTGTCCCCGGCACAGGGCCAGGGCCTTTTCAGCCTCGGGGATCGGTGTGTCCGCCGTCGGCGCCGGATCCTGGGCCGTGAGCAGGGTCTCGACTCTCAGATCGTGGCGGGGGCGGGTCTGGCCGCCGGTCAGGACGAAGTGGGCGGGGCCCTCGGCAGGCTCGCGTGTCCAAGACCGACGGATGGAAGACGCCATGTCACTGGCCGTCGTCCTGGCCGACCCCCGGCTGCCGGGCTGGCGTCCTTAGGTGCCGGTCCATGCCCTTGACCAGCAGCTGCATTTCATGCCCGATGGCTCCTTCATCGGCTGTCGGGCGGGTCAAGACGCCAAGGGTGCATTCGACATCCTCGGGCTTGTTGCGGCCGAGGCCGAGCGGCGTTCCCTTCGGTACTCCCGTCCCAGCACTGGCCACGAAGAGCGTCCAGTCCTTGTGCTTGATAAAGCACAGTTGGAGATCACGCGCCGAGCCGCCGGCCATGGAGGCCATGCCGTTGGTCAGCGCGTACATGCCGCTGATCACCGAGGCCATGCGGTCGGCCGTCTCGGCATCGAGGCCCTGGTCCGCGAACTCGCTGGTCCGTCGGGTGTAGGCCAGCTGCAGGCCGTCCTGGGCGGCGAGCAGCGCCCCAGTCACTCCTGGCACATCGAGCAGGGGGGTGAGCAGCCACTCCAGATCCTGGGACTTCCCCTGCTGCTGGGGCGTGGGCGTGTTGTCGGTCATCACAAAGGCTCCGTCTCTCCGTACGGGTCTCTCCGTACGGGTCTCGCCGCGGCATCAGGGCCGGGCACCTGGGGGGGGTGGATCAGCCGTCCGCGGACTGCGGGGCTTCCGCAGGCGGCTGGGGCGCTTGGCTCTCGTCTGCTCTGCCGGCGAACCCGGCGGTGAAGTTCGCCATGAAGCCGGGGTCAACATCGAGGGCGCTGGCCCCGGTGGAAGGGCCGGGGGCGGCGCGCTGCTGCGAGTCGGACTCCTTTGGCACCCGCTGAGGCAGCCGAGGCTTGGACCCGTTGGTTGCCGGCTGGTCATCGGCGGTGGGCGTTGCCGATGCCGTGAGCTGCGCGCGACGCTGTGGAAGAGACGTCGTAGGAGGGGTGGCAACTACCGGGCTGGGACGAGGCCCTCCGGCCGGCCGCTCGGGCCGAGTCGAGGGAGGCGGGGCCGTAGCGCGTGCTGGTTGTACAGCGGCGGGCTCCAGCAACAGCGCCTTGGGAATCACGACGTACGCAGTGGTGCCGCCGAAGAAGTTCCGTTCGAGCTTGGCTCCGACCTTGTAGCGGGCGGCGAGCCGGGCAACGACCAAGAGGCCGGTCTGATGCTCGGCCAGCCGCTCCGCCAGATCGCTTTCCTGGGGGGAGGCGAGGAGCCGGTTGAAGTAGAGGAGTTGGTCATCAGCCAGCCCCAGCCCGCGGTCCTCGATCTCGACGAGCAGTCCCGCCTGGACCTCACTGGCCTTGACCGTCACCTTGTTCTGCGGCCGGGAGTGCTTCGTCGCATTCTCGATCAGCTCGGCGAGCAGATGTATCAGATCCGGACCCACGCCTCCGGAAGGGATGCGCAGATCGAACTTCGGCGTGTCGATCCGGACCTGGTCGTAGCGCTCGACCTCCGCGACCGCGCCGCGCAGCAGCTCCAGCAACCGGACCGGCTCATCAACCGAACGGGCTTGCTGCCCACCCAGCACCGCGAACCGGGCGGCATGTCGCCGGATACGCCGCAGAAGGCTGTCGACGTCCAGCAGGTCGTACATGGTGTCGGGATCCTCGACTGTGGATTCCCGCTCCGTCACGATCTTCAACGCGCGTACCACCAGAGCGAACAGGCCTCCCGCGAGGTAGAGGAAGACCTGCGACATGTCGGCATTGACCTGTCGGCGGTTGACCAGCAGATGCCAGGCAGATGCGTGAGACCTGCGCAGGGCGGTCTCCAGTTCCCTCCAGGCGTCGCCCTTGCCTGCCGTCGCGTCCAACCCCGCCGAAGGCGCCGTGGGAGTCTCCCCCCGACTCATCTGCTCGGCGGCGAGGCGAAGACCCTTGTCGCTCTCCACGACCATCGCCATGAAGTAGTTGAGCCACTGCTCGGTCCGCTCGGTCGCGTCGGCAGCTGCAGCGTCCCGCTGGGCGCGCTGACCGTTCAAGGTCTTCGCCATCCACATCGCCCAGCGGTCAGCGGCGACGCAGGCAACAGCGAACGCCAGTGCGGCTGCCACGGCGGCTCCCCAGGTGGTCACCGCACCCGCAGCGCAGGCCGACCAAGCCGCTGCGACGCCGAGGAACGCAGACGCTCCAGCGGCGGCCGTCAGCAGTCGGAGCCGCAGCCTGAGACCTTCCGGCGTGCGCAACGCCTCAGCACCCGGCGTTCGGCGCCGACTTCGGCTGCGACGGTGGTCGGCCGGTGACGGAGGTGAAGGAGCGACAGACATCAAGTACCTCGGGAGTCGGCGAGGAGGCGCGGGTGGGGGTCTCGGAAGACCCCGTCGTCAGCGGTAGGGGGCAGCAGCGTGGTGGGGACCGCCGCGTCGGGCGACTGACACTCGTCGGGGGATGCGAGCCGGCCCAACGCGGCGGCGTCTCAAGAGCGGACCTTTGCGAACATTCGGCAGCGTTCGATGTCAGGCCCTGGGTGGTCGGTGCGAATTGCGACCGAGCGAGGTAGAAGCCCAGGAAGGCGCTGACCACGGCGTGCGTCGGCGGTGGGCCGCTCTTGCGGATCAAGAGGAGCAGCAAGAACACGGCTGCGGACATGCTCACGACCACTGCAGCCTTCCCCTCCTCTCACGGATCGGCTCTCACCCGGCGCACGGAGGAACCAGACGTCCCGCCACAGGTACTGGCCGCGCGCACAACACCAGCGTTCCGGGCCGTGAGTGGCGTCGGTACGCCATTCGTCTGCCACTCAACTGCCATTTGCGTGCACGGGCCTCCCCTTGGCGATACCGATGGGGCATTCATCCCTTTAGCGGGCCGCCTCGGCCCAGCCAGGGGTACGGCGTTGACGCCCTCCCCTCAGCCGCCTGTCGACGGCGAGGAGGGCACAGCCCGGCGAGTCCACTCGACCAGGAGGGCAACAGCTCGCGCCTGCGCGGCGAAATGGCAGTGGAGTGGCAAACCAATGGCGTACCGACGCCATCGCGCACCGTCCAGGCTGAAGGACGTTCGCCACCGAGCCATTCACGGCCCTCGTCCCCTGGAGTGTGAACGCCGTGGGAAAAGTCATCCTGTTCGCCGGGGTTGACCCTTTGTCTACAGGCGAGTCCACCTACCCGTGGCACCCCCTGTCCGTGCTGACGGTCGGCACGGCGCTGCGAGCCGCTGGACATGAGCCGGTTCTGATCGACTGCCAGATCGAGCCCGGATGGAAGGCCCGGCTGGCACAAGAAGCCCGCGACGCGCTCTATGTCGGCGTCTCGTGCATGACCGGCCCGAGTATCGGCAACGTGCTCGAGGCCATCGCCACGGTGCGCCAGCACGCTCCTGCGACTCCGCTCGTGTGGGGCGGCTATCACGCGTCACTGGCCTACCGCAGCATTCTCCGTGAGCGTCTGGTGGACGTCGTGGTACGTGGTCCTGGCGAATCCGCGGCGGTTGCGCTGGCCGATCTCGTGGCCACGAACGGTCGCATGAGCGACCCAGACCTGCTCGGTCAGATCTCCAACCTGGCCTTTCGGGACGGCCGACGAGAGATCTCCGGCAGCGGTGCCGTGACCGACCGAGTGATCGAGACTGCCTACGGCTCGCTGGCCAGCTTCCTTGAGCAGGCACCCGTGGACTACACGCTGCTGCCGGTCGACCGGTACTTCACCGGTGAGGTCCGTGACATCAGCTACCTCAGCAGCTGGGGTTGCCCGCATCCGTGCGGGTTCTGCAGCGAGCCCAAGACGAGCCTGAGGCGCTGGAAGGGCCTACCGGCCAAACGGGTCGTCGACGACGTCGCCCGCCTGTGGAGCACGTACCAACCTGACCAGATCAGCCTGATGGACCCCAACTTCTCGACCAACATCCACCGGGTGGTGGAGATCGTCGAGGAGCTGGAACGTCGCGGTTTGTGCATTCAGCTTCGTGCCAACATGCGCGCCAAGGACATCGTCCAGCTCGCTCGCCACATCGACCTCGCGCGACTGCGTGACGTCGGCTTCAGCGCCATCTTCGTCGGCTGCGAGTCCGGATCCGATCGGATGCTGAAGCGGATGACGAAGAACGCCACGGTGCAAGACACCATCGACGGCATCCGTCTCCTCTCCGGCGCCGGCATCATCCAGCTCACTAGCTGGATCCACGACCTGCCCGGCGAAACGCGCGAGGACAGCGACCTCACTCTCGCCTTGGTATCCGAGCTCGCTCACCTGCCGTACAACCAGCAAAAACACCACTTCTTCACCCCCTTCCCGGGGACGGACATGTACGAAGCACTGTTCGGTAGCAGCGAGGACGACGGCCGGTCACAGAAGGACTGGGCGCGCTCGGACACCTACGCCGGCAGCAGTATCTGGTCCGGTCGGCCGGAGTTCCGGGCACACGTGCGGGGCGAGCTCCAGAGCCTCAAGGCTGCGCACCCGGATGTTCTGGTCCGGTCGCTCCCGAGGCTCGCCGAACCTGCCGCCAGCTGAAGTTCCCGCCGCCCTCACCTCAAGAGGCCGCGAGGTGAGCGTGGTCAACCGTCCTCTGCACTTCGTGTAGTCCGTCGCCACCACACCCGCCCAAGCAACTGTGATCCGGAGCCCTGACCATGCCCGCTGCTTGTCTCACCGCGTCGTCGGCGCCTGCCATCACGCCCGCCACCGAGCACTCGGACCGGGTCGGCCACGAACGTCCCGTCCTCGCCGAGGTTCTCGACCTTCAGGAGGTCGAAGTCCCGGGCACGGCGGACGCGCTGCAGCACTTCTTCCCGGAAGCCTGACCCAGCGCCGCACATCTAGGGCGCATCGGTGAGGCCCCCGAGGGCACCGGCTGGCGTCTGGCCCGGGCTATCGCCCTCGCCGGCACGCGTCCTCGCCGCCGACAGACGCCCTGACCACACCTGCTTCCCGCACCCGCACGGTTCGCCGGCCTCTCCCCGCCGGCGGCGAACTTGAACGGACCCTTCATGACCGCGCTCATCGAGGACCACGCCCTCGTCGGCGACCTGCATACCGCAGCCCTGATCCACCGCGCCGGCTCCGTCACTTGGCAGAGCCTGCCCGACTTCGACTCGCCCGCCGCGTTCGCCTCGCTGGTGGGCACCTCGGAGCACGGCTCGTGGGACATGTGTCCGACCGACCCCGACGCGCACGTGCGACGTCGATACCTGCCCGGCACGCTCGTGCTGGAGACGACCTGGACCACGCACGACGGGCAGGCGCGCGTCCTGGACTTCATGCCGACCCGAGCCCCCGGCTGCGGAAATCCCCAGCTGATTCGCGTCGTTCAGGGCGTTCACGGTGTGGTGCAGATGTCCTCGCGGATCCTGATCCGCTTCGCCTACGGAAAGGTCGTACCCCGCCTGGTGCGGCACCCCCACCAGTTCGGCGGCGACCGGTACGCGGCGCTTGCCGGACCGGACGCCCTCTACCTGGACTCCTCGATAGCGCTGAGCGAGCACGCGGACGGGACCGTGAAGGCAGCCTTCTCCGTCCGTGCCGGTGAACGGCAGGTCCTGGCGCTTTCCTGGCAGCCCTCCCACCTGCCCTCCCCGCCTCGGCCCGATCCCGCGGCCGCTCTGGAGAGCACCATCGCGTTCTGGTCCGACTGGTCCGCCCGCAGCACCTACACCGGCCCCTATCAGGAGGCGGTGCACCGCTCGCTGATCGTCCTCAAAGCCCTCACCTACGCCCCCACCGGCGGCATGGTCGCTGCACCCACCACCTCACTACCTGAGGAGATCCGAGGTGAGCGGAACTGGGACTACCGCTACACCTGGCTGCGGGACGCCGCGATCGCGCTGAGCGTCCTGGTGCTCACCGGCCACCTGGAGGAAGCGGCCGCCTGGCGGGACTGGCTTGCCCGGGCCATCGCCGGCGACCCGGCCACCGTGCAGATCATGTACTCGATCAAGGGCGGCCGAGACCTCCCTGAGAGCACGCTGCCCCACCTTCTCGGGTACGAAGGCTCCCAGCCGGTACGCGTCGGCAACGGTGCCGCCCACCAGCCGCAGCTCGACGTGTTCGGAGAAGTCCTCGACGCCTTCCACCTCGCCGAAGAAGCCGGCCTCGCCCCCTGCGACGACGCCTTCGCCCTCCAGAGCGCTCTGCTCGCCCAGGTCGAGGCCCGCTGGCACCTGCCGGACGCGGGGATCTGGGAGATGCGCGGCCCCGAGCGGCACTTCGTTCACTCGAAAATCATGGGCTGGGTGGCCGCTGACCGGATGGTCCGCCGGATCGAGTCCGGGCGCGCCACCGGCCCCGTCGAACAGTGGCGCAAGCTGCGGGACGCCATTCACGCCGACGTGTGCGCCCGCGGCTACGACCCGGTCCGGAACACCTTCACCCAGTCCTACGGCTCGGCCGAGCTGGACGCCTCCCTGCTGCTCATCCCGCTGGTGGGGTTCCTCCCGCCGGATGACAAGCGGGTCATCGGCACCATCGAGGCGATCCAGCGCGAACTGTCGACCGGTGACGGGCTGATCCTGCGCTACCGCACGGCGGGAGCCGCGACCGGAGCGGACGGTCTGGCAGGCGACGAGGGCGCCTTCCTCGCGTGCTCGTTCTGGCTGGTCGAGGCTCTGACGATGATCGGCCGGACCGCGGAGGCAACCGCACTGTTCGAGAAGCTCCTCGCCCTCACCAACGATGTCGGCCTGCTCGCCGAGGAGTACGACTGCGTTGCCCGACGGCAGCTCGGCAACTTCCCTCAGGCCTTCAGCCACTTCGCCCTGGTATCCGCCGCGCTCCGGCTGGCCTCGACCGAACAGACCGCAGCCCGCGACGAAGCCCTCGTTCTAGACACCGCCGCCGCATGACCGAAGCCCTCCGCCTGATCACTCAGACCACTCGCCAGATCGTGCCCACTTCGAAGGAAGCCTCGTGAAGACCCTTCTCCCGTCGGCCATACCCCGTCCGTTGGCCCGGCCTGGCGGCCTGCCCATGGACAATCGGCTGGCAGCCCAGACCGGTGTGGCTCCCCTACGGGAGAAGGCTCGGTGCAGCGCGGCTGAGCTGCGTGCGATGCGGGAAGCCGACGTCCGCCGTGCGGTCGAGCGCCACGCCGCCAGCGGCACGTCCGTGCGGATCGGTCGGTACACCCTGGTCGAGCCGCGCCAGGACCCCGCCGACCGCCTGGTCCAGGCTCTCGCCGTTGTCCTCCGCTTTGGCTGGCAGGACACCATCACCACGTTCGACGACACGGGCGTGAGCGACCCGGCGATCCGTCCGCAGATGGCCCGGCTCTACACCGCGCTCTGCCGCGGTGAAATCCACGGCATCGTCGCGGTCTCCCAGGTCGACGTCAGCACCTTTCATGACGTCTACGCCGACACCCTCACTCTCCTGCGGGCGCGCGGTGGCTTCCTCGCCCTGGCCCGCAGTGAGACCAGCCTCTGACACCACTCCGGGGAGTACCCGTGCATACACCCACCTCTGCAGCCCGGTCGGCGGGCAGACCTTCCGAGTTGTCCACCGGCGGCGACCTCGGCCTGCGTCGGCCCCGATGCAGGGCGAGGCTGACGAAAGCACGACTGAGCCGCCTGAAGCTGCTGGCCGGGGAGGCTCGGTGGCGATTCACAGTTGCCACGTTCCCTGTCGCGGCCGCAGCGGGTCTTCCGGTACCGGGCTGCGACCCAACTGGTCCGTTCGCCTCCTTCCGTACAGACGGACTGCACTCACTCACCCGTCGTTCGCACAGGGAAGCACCGTGACGTACCCGCCCATTCACCGCATCACCCTTGGCCAGGACCTCGCAGCCCGTGCTGCTGCGGCGCGCCCACATTGGCAACGACCAGGTTTTCAGTTGGCCGCAATGTCGGCCGACGAGCACGCCGCCGTGGACTTCACCAATCGCGTCAACGGCCAGATTCTTCGCCGCATCGTGGCCAGGTTCGGATGGCCAGGTCACAGCATGGTGGGTGAAGCAGGTTGCCAAGCAGCCTTAGAGATCGCCGTGCACTGTGACTTCGATCCACCGTTCCAGCGCACGCTGCTCCGCCAACTCCATACAGCTGTTACGGCGGGAGAGGCACACCCGGCCCAGTGGGCTCACCTGCTCGACCGCTGCCGAGTGAGGTCCGGTGACCTACAGGTGTACGGCACGCAGCACTGGTTCCAGTCGGACGGCCATCTTGTAGCGCATCCGATCTGTGAACCGGAAGGGCTCGAAGTCCGACGCTTGCACGTGGGCTTGCCCCCGTATGAGGACAGCTACGAGCGCTTGCGTCGCCGTCACGAAACCGCACCGTCCCGCTCCGTATCCGACGTCCGTCCGGCATCTCTCGCCGACATCGGCAGGTGTGCGGCATGACGGGTACGGCGCTCACCTCATGGGACACGAGCAACGCGAAGGGCAGCACCGGCCAGGCTGCCGGAGCGCGGGAGACAGCCGAACTGCCTTGCACCAGCCAACGCGACAGTCGAGCTTCGGATGCGCTTTCACCAGCGCCGCAAAGGCCCCAGTCCCATGGCGACCGTGTCGTGCCCGGTGATCGGGCAGGGAGGGCCAGGTGATCCGTATACGCGGCCTGTCGGTTCGTCGACAGCCGATCGAGCGCCCGATGGAACGCCTGATGGCTCTGGAGGCCAGCGACGCTCTTCTGCCGCCTCCACACCATCTCACCGAGGTGATGGCCAGCAGCGACGGCTGGCGTTCGGTCGTTGCCCGCCTCGCCCAGCCCAACTCCGGACGGGCTTGGCCAGCCCCACAGAAAGCCCAGCTCTGAGATCACCCCGCGCCGGGGACCCCGCCGCCCGCTCAACCCCAGCGGGCTTTTCTCTCCTGGAGGGCAACGTTATGGGTCAACAGCACACAGCGGCCCTGGGCCGGCTGGCCCGCGCCGTCACCACTGCACACCCTGACAGCCGCCCGCTGACCGACGCCGACCGGACCGCCCTTGCGCCCCTGCTCATCTCCCCCAACGACCTCCGGTCGTGGCTGGAGACCCACCTGGCCGGCGAGGCAGGGCGGGTGAGGGTCACCGGCACCCTGGACCGGCGCCTGCTGCTCCTGGAGCGCCCCGACGGCGGGTGGGTCGCAGCCGACCTCTCCGGCTCCGAGCACGCCTCCCGCCACTGGCCGCGGTGGACCAAGGAACACGTGCGGCTGGGCACGGCGGACTCCTGGCTGTCGCACGCCGAGCTGACGGAGAACGCCGTCTACCGGCTCACCCGGCCGGACGTGCACCTGATGGCCCTGTACCACCCGGAGTTCTTCCCCCTGCCGCGTTTCCCCTTGGGGATCAGCGACGTGGCCCGCGCGGCCCGCACCACCCTGATGGGCAAGGTCACGCTGTCCGACATGCAGTTAGGCGTCACCGTGGAGGAGCTGCTCAAGCAGCTCACCACCGGCGCGCCGGACATCGTCGGGATCTCGGCGACGTTCGGCCAGCACGATCTGATGCTCCAGCTCCTCGATGCGGCCTTCGCCCTGCCCGAGGCGCCGATGGTGGTGGCCGGCGGCAGCCTCACCGCTCGCAACGAGCGGCTGCTTCTGGAGCGCTACCCCGAGCTGCTCGTAGCCCGCGGCGGGGGCGAGGCCACCATCGAGGCGCTGTTGACCCACTGGCACGGCGACATCCCCCGCGTGGAGATACCCGGCATCGGCTACACCGGCGCCGCCCGCGGCGGCGGCATGGCCATCGGGCGGCGCCGCACCGCCAAGCCCGTCGCCCGGGACACCAGCAGCGACATCCTGCCCGAACTCGATCTGCTGCCAGCCACCTTCGAGCGTCACGGCGTCGCCCAGCTGGAGACCAGCCGCGGCTGTACCAACACCTGCTCCTTTTGTCCCCGCGGCCACAAGGGCCTGTGGGCGGGGGCCGCCCCGGACCTGCTTCCCTGGATCCTCGCTGAGATCCGCCGGGTCTTCGACCGGCACCCGGACATCTCCCGCACCCTGTACCTGGTCGACGAGGAGATCATCGGCGCCGGGCCTGACGCGGTCACCCGGGTCCTGGACCTCGCACGCACTCTGCATGAGGCCGGGTTTGCCTGGGAGTCCAGCTGCCGCATCGACCAGACCGTGCGCATCGACCAAGACGAGGCGTGGCACGTCGAGCGAGCCCGCATGTGGCGCACCCTCGTCGACCTGGGTCTTCGGCGGATGCTGTTCGGCGTCGAGTCCGGCGTCGACTCCATCCTCGACCGCTTCAACAAGGAGACCTGCGCCGAGCAGAACGCGCTGGCGATCCGCACCCTGTCCGCGCTCAACGTCCCCACCCGCTACACCTACATCACCTTCGACCCGCTCATGAGCCTGGCGGAGCTGAAGGCCACCCACGCCTTCCAGGGACGCACCGATCTGCTGCTGCGCCCCCAGCCCGGCCTGGACGCACAGGAGATCGTCTGCGGGGTCCGCGACGAGGAGTGGGTGGCCGCGCACACCACTGGCCGGCCGCTGCACACCGGGATCAGCTACATGCTGGTGTCGATGGAGTGCCTGATCGGCGCCGCCTACACTCGCCAGGCGACCGCCGCCGGGCTGACCGGGCAGGCCGAGCCGCTCATGGGCCGTGTCGCCTGCCGGTACCGGGACTGGCGGATCGGCATCGCCAGTAGCTGGGCGCAGCGGTGGGTGGACCGCCATTTCGCCCTCGACTACACGCTCAAGAGCCTGGAGAAGGTCCTCGACGACGTGCCCCGGCACGCTGTGCGCCAGGCCCGCGTGGTGCTGAAGGATGCCGCCTACCAAGTGCTCGGCGACATGATCGCGGTGATCGGGGAGTACGGCCTGGAGCGGCCCGAGGAGGAGGCGGCGCTGTCGGTGCGGATCGAGGCGGCGCTGGAGGCGCGGGCCGGGATGTTGCGCCGGCGGATGGCCACCACCGTGGGCGAGGTCGGTCGGCACCTCACCGGCGCCCACGCGGCCACGCTCGCCCGGGAGCACGGCCGGTGGGCGTCCGCGGCGAGCTGGGAGCTGATCAACGCGGGCGAGTCCTGTGCATGAGGGCCTGACCCGGGCCCGGGTGCCCCGTCACCGCCTGGCGGCCGCGGCACCTGGGACCTTGCGCTCACGCGCCGGTCTTCTCCGGGATCGGCACCCAGTTGAACTCCGGGCAGAAGCGGGCGTACGTCGTCAGCTTCCAGGTCGCGTACTCCTCGACCCGGCCCGAGCTGCGCAGCAGGTGCTTGACCCAGGTGTGCGCGATGCGTTCGTCCGGGGTCATGGTCGTGTCGATCTGGTCGAGCATCCGGCAGGCGACGGCGAAGTCCTCGACCGTCAGGGCGCTCAGATCGATCTCGATGCCGTCCAGCTTGAAGGAGAAGACGAGCCGGGATGTGGAGAAGCGGGTCTTGCGCTCGCCCAGGAACGTCGTGTGGGGCTGGAGGACCTCCCGCAGGCGGTCACGGTCCTCGACCGGGTAGCCGATGCCCAGGTCCAGGTCGGAAGTCTCCAGGTTGAGCCGGGTGCCGAAGGAGCCGACGTCGCGCGGCTTGTGCCCGGTCCACTCGCTGATCAGGGCGGCCGCATCGGCACGCACGTGCTCCAGGCGGTCGTCGTCGGCGCGCATCTGCTCGTAGAAGGCGCGGGCGCTTTCGAACTCGCCGTCGGTGAAGTCGTCTCGGTCGACCCAGCGCCGCTCGGCGATCGCGTTCAAGTCAAGTTCGGTGAAGGGGGGTTGTGTCGTCACGCGACGCACCATACTCACTCCCCGAATCGATTCATCAGTGTTTGCTACTAATTGAGAACTAAGAGGTACTTCCTGTGAGTGCTCCGTCATCCCTCGCACGCCGCACGCTCGCCGGCGGCTTGTCAGTTCATCCGATCGGGATCGGTGCTTGGGCCCTGGGAGGCTCCGACCACAACCTGGGCCTGCCGATGGGCTGGTGCACCGCCGACGACACCGCCTCCCGCCGCGGCCTGGAGACCGCCTACGAGCTCGGCGCGAACCTCATCGACACCGCCGACGTGTACGGGCACGGGCACTCCGAGCGGGTCGTCGGCGACTTCGTCGCCACCGTCGACCGCGCCAGCGTGGTGCTCTCCTCCAAGGTCGGCTACCACCGCGGCACCGCCCGGCACGCCTACCTGCCCTCGGCGATGCGCCGCCAGCTCGAGACGACGCTGGAGAACCTGCGCACCGACCGCCTGGACATCTACTTCTTCCACAACGCCGACTTCGGGCCCGACGACCGCTACCTGGACGAGGCCGTCGCCCAGATGCGCGACTTCCAGCGCCAGGGCCTGGTCACCGCGGTCGGGATGCGCGGCCCGCACCGCTACGCCACCGAGCGGGTCACCGTCGCCAAGGAGCAGCGCGGCGACAAGTACGCGCGGTTCGCCTACCTCGCGGTGCGGATCCGCCCGGACTACCTCGCGGCGCGGTTCAACGCCTTGACCCCGCCGCCCGCCAGCGGGCGTCCGGACATCTTCTGCCTCGCCGCCTCGCTCGGCGCGAGCGTGCTGATCAACAAGCCACTGGCTCAGGGGCTGCTCACCGGCAAGTACGACCCCGACCAGCCGCCCGTCTTCGCGCCCGGCGACCACCGGCTGCGCAAGGCGTGGTTCACCCCCGGGGCGCTGAGGATCATCCAGGACGGCCTGGCGCCGCTGCGCGAGCGGTTCGGCGGCACCGCGGCCGCGCTGACGCGCGTCGCCCTGCAGTACTGCCTGCAGCAGGCCGACAACGCCGCCGTCCTCGTCGGCTTCACCCGGCCCGAGCAGGTCACCGAAAACCTGACCGCGATCGGCACCCCGCTCACCGGCGACGAGCTCGCCTTCGTCCGCACCACCCTCGGCCAGCTCCAACAGAACCTGGACGCCCACAGCGAGGTGTTCCTCGACGAGAAGGACGCCGGCCGATGATCTCCCCCGCCGAGCAGCTGTCCCTGATCACCCCGGAAGAACCCGCGCACCGGCCGGCTGACGACGCCGTACGGCTGCTGCTGTTCAACGCCCAGCACGCCTCCCCGGAGCGCTCCCGGCGTCAGGCCGCATGGATCGCCGGCCAGGAGGAGGCCGACATCGCCGTGCTCACCGAGGTGTCCTCCACCCACGGCGGCGACGCTCTCGTCACCGCGCTCGCCGAGCACGGGTACGCCACCGTCATCGCCCCGCAGCCGCAGACGCCCGACTACCGCACGGTCATCGCCTGCCGCACCGCCGACGCCCAGCCGGTGGAGAGCCCGGTCCGCGTGACGCCCCACCGCGCCCCGGCCGCCCGCGTCACCGTAGGCGGCCATGACATCGGCGTGCTGGGCCTGTACGTCCCCTCCCGCGGCCCGAAGGAGCACCGCAACGTCGCCAAACGCGCCTTCCAGGACGCGGTCACCGAGGCCCTGCCGAAGCTGGACCCAGCCTTCCCGGACATGCCGATCATTGTGGCCGGGGACCTCAACATCATCGAGCGCCGCCACCAGCCCCCGCACAAGGTGTTTGGCGAGTGGGAGTACGCCTTCTACGACTCCTTCGAAGCGGCCAGCCTCACCGACGCCTTCCGCCATCTGCACCCCGACCAGATCGCCCACTCCTGGTACGGGCGCAGCGGCAACGGCTTCCGCTTCGACCACCTCTTCGTCTCCACACCTCACGCCGGCCACGTCCTCGCCTGCGACTACCACCAGGAGGCCCGTGAAACCGATCTGACCGACCACGCGGTCATGACACTTCGACTGTGCCTACCAGACTCAAGAGAGCGGGGTGAGGCATCAGCTTCGAAGGGGCACGGCGAGGCGCGTGGCACCTGGGATGGGGGAACCGAATGACCGGCAATATCGTGCTGATGTCAGACCCGAGGGTTGCCGCGATACCGCTGCAGGACTGCGGTGAGGACCTCGTCGACGTCCGTACGCACGGCCTGAGGGTCGATGACCGCAAATGCGACGAGGCCGGGGCCTGGGCGCACATCCGACAAGGGGTCCTCACCCGACTGCTGCACGCGCAGTCGCTGCTGCCTACAGGCGTGCTGCTGCTGTTCGTCGAGGGCTTCCGCCCTCCAGCCCTGCAACAGCGGTATTTCGAGGAGTACGCCAACGAGCTGGCCCGCGCCCACCCGGACTGGCCGCCCGCCGAGCTCCGCGATGCCGCCAGCCGCTTCGTGTCGCCTCCGGAGATCGCCCCTCACTCCGCCGGCGCAGCCGTCGACGTGACCCTGATCGACTACCAGGGCCGCGAGCTGGACATGGGCACGCGCGTCAACGCTTCTCCGGAGGAGTCCAAAGGCGCCTGCTACACCGACGCACCCGGCCTCAGCAGCCGGGCCTGCACGAACCGGGTCACCTTGGGCCGGGCGCTGTCTACCGCCGGATTGATCAACTACGGCACCGAGTGGTGGCACTGGTCGTACGGAGATCGCTACTGGGCGCTGCAGACCAGGCAACCGGCCGCCCTCTACGGCCCTGCGGAACTGCCCTAACGCCGCACCACCCCCCGCCTGTCACGAACAAGGAGCCACCGCCGACCTCGATGTCCTGCGCTGCTACGCCCTACGCCCCTAACCCCTGTCCACCCCGCGATCTGATGGAGGACCCGGTGACCACCGAGCAGGACACCGTCGAGACCTGGAACACCTACGGCAACCACCAGCTCGCCAGAGGACTCGAGTTGCCCGAACTGGACCGGTGGGACTGGGGCCTCCCGGAGACCGGCCCCGGCATCGAAGTCCTCGGCGACGTGGCGGGGTTGCGCGTCCTCGACCTCGGCAGCGGGCTCGGCCGGCACGCCGCCCACCTCGCAGCCCGGGGCGCCGACGTCACCGCCGTCGACGCCTCCCCCGCCCAGCACCAGCGCGCCGCCACTCGCTACCCCGACACCCCGGGCCTGCGCCTGGCGTGCGCCGACGCCGTGGCCCACCTGCGCGACGCCGACCCGTACGACCTCATCTACTCCGTCGGCTCCGTCCCCTACCTGGACCCCGAACGGCTGCTGCCCGTCCTGGCCACCGGCCTCAAACCAGGCGGCTTGTTGCTCTTCTCCGCGCTCCACACCAACTCGGCCGGCACCGGGCCTTCGAACGAGGTCGCCCCGCGGCCCGAGATCCTGCGGCTGCCCGGCACCACCGACGACCACCCCGTCGACATGTGGGTCCTCACCGCCCATCTGTGGGAGGGCCTCCTCGTCCAGCACGGCCTCACCATGGAGCAGGTCACCACGATCGACTCCCCGAAGCCGGACAACCGCGTCTCCTACCGGCTCTACGCCGCCCGCCGCCCGAACCGCGTACCGAGCCACCCCCGCACCAGCGCACCGCCACCGCCGCACGCGGCGGTGGGCGTGGGCATCATCGTCCACGGCACGGGCGGAGTCCTGCTCGGCCGGCACCGGCGCCGTACGTGGGAGCTCGCGGGCGGAACCGTCAAGCCGGGCGAGACCTTCGCCCAGGCCGCCGTCCGCGAACTTTGGGAAGAAGCCGGACTCGTCGCCGAGCCCGACGACGTACAGGTGCTGGGCACGCTCCTTGACCGGGTAGGCGACGTCGTCAGGGTGACGGTGCCCGTCGTCATCACCCGGTGGACCGGCCTCCCGCAGCAGCGCGAGGAGGCCATCGGCGCCTGGCGCTTCTGGCCCCTGGACGGCCTGCCCGCCCCGCTGTTCGTACCGAGCGCCCAGTGCCTGACCGCCTGGAACCCGAAGCTGCCGCTCGACCACCCGCCCACCCACTTCCAGCGGTACGAGACCCCCGGCCGCGCGTAGCCCGGCGACCACAACGTTCGACCGAGCAGATGGCCCTCGCGGCAGCCGTCCTCATCCTCCGGCAACCCGATAGCCAGGACCAACCTGCCCCCAGCAACGTCATCCCGCTCCGCCCGTCCAGCGATTAATGCAGGGAGCAGGCCGTCACGCGGCGACGCCGAGCTCCTTGCGGGTTCGGTGGACGAACTCGCGGACGGCCGGCTCGCGCCGCCACGGGACAAGGGCGGCATTGAACTCGCGGACGTAGTCCTTCGCCCGGCTCGACTGGACACGGGCGAGGATGTTGACGCTGCGGTTGCCGAGCTCGAGGCCGTGGTCGAGGTCGCGGGCCTGGAGGTGGGCGGTTCCGACGATGGCGAGCCGCATGCCGACGGAGCGGGTGAACGCCCCGGTTGGCATGGCGGCGGCCTGCTGGTTCCAGGTCAGGGCCATCTTGGGGTTCTTCAGGTCGCGGAAGATCTCGGCGGCGTCCGCGGAGAGGCGGGCGTGGTGATAGAAGTCGATCCACGCAGGCTCGTCGCCGCTGTCGTCCTTGGCCTGCCCCAGCAGGTCCTCGGAGGCTTTCAGGGCCTTTGAGGCGGCCTTGGCGTCGTTCTCCCGGGCATGGGCTCGGGCCTCGATGAGCTTGGTGAACGCCAGCACCCTGGGGACGGCCTGGCCCTTGGCTCGCTCGAAGGCGCCCTGGGCCATGTCCACGGCCTCGGACGCGAAGCCCCGCATGAGCGTCTGCATCGCCATGGTAGTCAGGACGTAACAGCCCAGCTGCACGTCGCCGCCGGCGCGGGCGAGGCGGAGGGCCTGGATGAAGTGCCGCTGGGCGGCATCGTGCTGGCCGACATCGAAGGCCGTCCAGCCCGCGAGTCTGGACAACTCGGCTGTCACGCTGAAGAGTTCACGGCCGATCTCGTCCGAGAAGGAGCCCTGCAGCAGCGGGCCCGCGCGGTGGTCGAGGCAGTCGGTGACGGAGTTGGCCTTCCAGTTTCCACCGCCGTATTTCGAGTCCCACCGCCTCGCGTCGTCGGCGGCCTCGCGCAGTTCGTCGAGGTCGGTCCGGCCGACCTGCCCGCTGCCCTGGTGGTCGGCGGTCTCGTCGGCGGGGGTGACGAGCCATCTGGTGACGGGGGTGGTGAAGGCGGAGGCGGCGAAGCCGGATCCGGCCAGAAAGTCGCGGCGGTTCACGGAGCTCCAGAACGAAGTGGCGACGCGGACGGCGTCGGCGGGGTCTCGCGGGAAATCCAACCCCACATCCGCGTCGATTGTCTCCGCCTCGCCCATACCGATCTCGCCGAGGTTGACAGGCCGGCCGAGCCGTTCGCCGATGGCCTGCGCCAACAGCTTCGGGACCGGCCATTTCGGCGTCATCCCCCGCTTGCACCAGTTCGCCACGGATGTGTGTGAGTAGTCGGTCTCTATCCCGGCGGCATGGGCGAGCTGGTTGACGCGCAGAGCCAGGGACTTGTGGCTCGCGCCGCTGGCTTCGATGAGCCGGGCCAGGTCCGCGTTGGGCGGACGGGTCCGGCGGGTGGTCGATGCCACGACCTTCTCCCTTTACCGGCGGGCGGACCATGCACGACTCGAACAAGCAGTTGAGTACGTATGCCTGTACTTGGTGGAGCACGAGATCCGTACTCGACTGCGGACGAAGAGTCGTACACGTTCCGCGTGTTGGGTCACTGACGATATGCCTCCTCGCCCAGCCGCGAACCGCGTTTGCGAGTTGCGAGCCCCCCTGCGAGCCCTCACGGCGATCTTGTCGGGCGGCTGTGATGAGAGCCCAGGCCGCCGCCGGGACCGGAACGGATCTCCTCCCGGCGGCGGCCGCCGCCAAGGCACCACCACACTCGGGGGTGAACCAGATATGTGCGGAATCGCAGGACTGGCCGGAGCGGACGCCGCCCGGCACGAGCGCACGGTCGGCGCCATGGGCGCCTCTCAGGCCCACCGCGGCCCGGACGGCACCATGCACGCCGCCAGCACGGACGGCCGGGCGGTGCTGGCCATGAACACGCTGCTGATCGTCGACCCGCAGGCGACGCCCGGTCCCTACCTCGACCGCGAGACCGGGGCGCTGCTGGCTTTCAACGGCGAGATCTACAACTACCGCCAGCAGGCCGTCGCCTGGGGCATCCCGCTCGGGCCTCGGGACACGGACGCGCATTTCGTGCTGCGGGCCTGGGCCAAGATCGGCCCGTCCTGCCTCGACGGACTGGACGGCATGTTCGCCCTCGCGGTCTATGACCCGCGAGCCGGGAAACTGTTCCTGGCCCGCGACCGGCTTGGGGAGAAGCCGCTCTACTGGCGCCTGGACGGCGGCCGGCTCGCGTTCGCCTCCGAGGTCACCACCCTCACCCGCTACGGCCCCGCCCCGCTCGTCCTGCGGCCCGAGGTGCTGGCGATCGAGACGCCCGTCGGCGTCGACACCCCGTTCCAGGGAATCCAGCTGCTGGCTCCCGCCACCCTGCTGACCTTCGACATCGCCACCGGGTCCCTCGACCAGACGACGTGGTGGTCGCTGACCGACCGGCAGCATTTCGAGGGCACCTACTCCGAGGCCCTGGCGAAGTTCTCCGTGGTCCTGGCCGAGCAGGTCCCGCTGCGGGCCCCGAGCTGCGACTTCGCCCTCTTACTCTCCGGCGGGCTCGACTCGTCGATGCTGGCCTACCTGCTGCGGCCGCCGGTCTGCGTCACCGTCCGCTACCCCGGACAGGACCGGCTCGACGAATCGAAGATCGCCGCGAGGATCGCGGCCGAGATCGGCGCCGAGCTCATCGTGGTCGAGCCGGACCCGGTCGACTTCACCAAGGCCCTGCCGCACATGATGTCCGCGCTGGACTACCCGATGGGCAACGCATCCACGTTCTCCGAGTACATGGCCTACCGGAAGATCGCCGACCTCGGTCTGAAAGTCGCGGTCGGCGGGCTCGGCCCGGACGAGTTCTTGATGGGCTACGTCCGTCACGCCCTGGTCCTCTTCGGCCCGGACACCGTGCTGGCCGCCGGGATGGACGCCTACCGGCCCCTGGCCGCCAAGCTCATGCACGCCGCCGGCGAAGAACTCGACCCCGCCGAAGCGGTCACCCGGCTCGTCCTGCGCGGCCCCGACCCCGACGGCCGCATCCGCGACCTCGTCGCCACCGCGATGGACAAGAGCGGCGAGGACCTGGCCCGCGGTCTCACCCTCGCTGACCTGGCCACGGCCTGGCGGCCGCTGGTGATGACCAGCGACAAACTCGCCTCCGCCTACGCCCTCGAACGCCGGTCCCCCTACCTGGCCCGCGACCTGGTCGAACTGTCCTACCGGCTGCCCGCCGACCACAAGATCGCCCACCCGGCCGAGGGCAAGCGGATCCTCCGCGATGCCGCCAGGGCCCTGGGCCTGCCACGGGAGGTCTGGGGCAGCCAGGACAAGCTCGGCTTCGCCTCCCCGGTCCCCACCTGGCTGAACGGCAAGCTCGCGACCTGGGCGGACGCCCAGATCCACACCGCCCTGGTGGAGGCCCCGGCTGCGATGCGACCGCTGCTGGAGGGCGGACTCAAGCCGGGCGGGCGGTTCGACCGCACCCGGACGCAGGCCCTCATGGCGGCCGCCTGGTTTTGCAACCAGAGCGTGAGGGCTGCAGCATGACGATCCCTCACCTCACTACGGTGTCCGGATGCACCAGGACACCACTGCCGACAGCCCGGCCACCGCCCGCGGAGCGGTCGCGATCATCACCAACCGCCGCGGCGAACTCCTCCTCCACCTGCGTGACAACCTGCCCGGCAAGATCGCCTGGCC
Source organism: Streptomyces sp. GC420 (assembly GCF_009916105.1). Taxonomy (GTDB): domain Bacteria; phylum Actinomycetota; class Actinomycetes; order Streptomycetales; family Streptomycetaceae; genus Streptomyces. The sequence continues at coordinate 34,251 of NZ_JAAAXQ010000020.1, forward strand.
GGACCACTGGAGCGTTCTGGGAGGCGGCTGCGACCCCGGCGAGCTCCCTGCCGCTGCGATCGTCCGCGAGCTCGACGAAGAAGCCGGCCTGCTCGTCGACGAACTCACCGAGCTGTTCGAGATCCGCGACGAGCACGGCTCCGGGCAGCTGATCACGTTCTTCGCCGCCTCCTGGGACGGCGACGAGACCACGTTGCCCCTCGCCGAGGGCGTCAAGCTCCAGTTCTTCGCCCCCGAACACCTCGGCATCCTCACGATCCCGCCGTTCATCCGAGACGGGATCAACCGCTACCTGGCCACCCGGCCTGCCTGAGCACCCCGCCCCCAGGGCGGGGCAGAGGTGGGGCCGTCGGCGGCCCCACCTCGCAAAGGACCCGTCATGAAGCTCACCGTGATCGGCTGCGGTTACCTCGGCGCCACCCATGCGGCCTGCATGGCCGAACTAGGCCACGAGGTCCTCGGCATGGACTGCGACATGGACAAGGTCGCGATCCTCAACTCCGGCAAGGCCCCCTTCCACGAGCGCGACCTCGACGAGATGCTCGCCCGCCACACCGCCTCGGGACGCCTGAAGTTCACCGCCTCCTACGCGGAGGCCGCCGCCTTCGCCGACCTGCACTTCATCGGCGTCGGCACCCCGCAGCAGCCCGGCGAGAACGCCTACGACCTCACCCACCTGTTCACCGCCGTCCGCCAGCTCGCACCCCGCATCAAGGGTCCGGCCGTCGTCGCGGTGAAGTCGACCGTCCCGGTGGGCACCGCACCCCGCGTCCGCGACCTCCTCCACGAGTTCGCACCGGCTGGCGACCGCATCGAGGTCGCCTGGAACCCGGAGTTCCTGCGCGAGTCGTTCGCCATCGAGGACACCCTCCGCCCCGACCGGCTCGTCCTCGGCTTCGAGACCGAGCACTCCTGGGCCGAAGCCGTCCTGCGGCAGTGCTTCAACAAGATCATCGAATCGGGGACGCCGACGATCGTCACCGACTGGGCCACCGCCGAGCTCGCCAAGGCATCCGCGAACGCCTTCCTCGCCACGAAGATCTCCTTCATCAACGCCATCGCCGAGGTCTGCGAAGCCTCCGGCGCCGACGTCGGCACCCTCGCCGACATCCTCGGCCACGACGCACGCATCGGCCGCCGCGGCATGCGACCCGGCCTCGGCTTCGGCGGCGGCTGCCTGCCCAAGGACATCCGCGGCTTCATGGCCCGCGCCGGCGAGCTCGGCGTCGACCAAGCCCTGACGATCCTCCGCGAGGTCGACGCGATCAACAACCGGCGCCGCGAGCGCATGATCGACCTCGCCCGCGAACAGCTCGACGGCAACCTCCTGGGCAAGCAGATCACCGTCTGGGGCGCCGCCTTCAAGCCCAACACCGACGACATCCGCGACTCACCCGCCCTCGCCGTCGCCCAGAAACTCCACGAACTCGGCGCCGAGGTCACCGTCACCGACCCCCAAGCCCTGGACAACGCCCGCAAGGCACACCCCGACCTCGACTACGTCGACGACCCCATCGCCGCAGTCCAGGACGCCGACCTGCTTCTGCACCTCACCGAGTGGCCCCAGTTCTCCCACATCGACCCGCACCGCCTCGCCGCCCGCACCGCCACCCCGCGCGTCATCGACGGACGCGGCACCCTCAACACCGACACCTGGCGCGACGCCGGATGGACCGTCCGCGCCCTCGGACGCCCCTGAGCCGCGGTTTCGTCGCCCGGCCCCGTGACGCCTCCGCAATCGGTGCACGCGGCCGGGGCCACGCCAGAGCTGCAAACAGCGTCCTGGCGATCATGGAAGCGATGGCACACTGATGGGCTCAACTTGCCCATCGCGCCCGGGAGATCACCTGATGAACGCCATCCCCGCCGCCGACGCCCAGGGAACCGAAACAGCCAAGGAACGTACCGGCGGCTGCCTGTGCGGCCGCATCCGCTTCACCACCCGAGGTCCGGCGGTCTTCCCCCACTTGTGTCTGCCGCCACTGTCAAAAGCTCGGCGGTACACCAGTGATGTGGTGGGTGGGATTCGAGACCGTCACCTGGACCGGTGAGGGCGGCGAGCCAACCTGGTACGAGACCTTCGAAGGCGAGGCGAAGCGCGGTTTCTGCCCGACCTGCGGCAGCCGCGTCGCGGCCATCGACAGCGACATCCCCGAGATCGGCATCAACGTCACGGCCCTCGACGACACCAGCGGCCCAGACCTCGTGCCGATCCACGCGTCCTTCCGCGACAACGCCGTGCACTGGCTGCCCCCGGTGCCGGAGACCGAGCACAGCAAGGCCGGTTGACCGCCCGTCCATTGGCCGGCGACGCCACCCACGCCCTCAATAGCCCCGGCTCGCATCCCGCTCTCGCCCGCGACTAGGGCGCCAACGGGCACGCACGTGAACGCCAGCCCCGAAGAGAGCGACGGCGCCTGCTACACGGACGCCGCCTCGATCAGCCCCCAAGCCCGCACGAACCGGGCCCTGCTGGCCGCCGCCATGTCCGCCGCCGGACTGGTGAACTACGCGACCGAGTGGTGGCACTGGAGCTACGGCGACCGCTACTGGGCCTGATGACCAACCAGCCGGCGGCCCTGTACGGGCCGCGCGACCTTGCCTGACAGGGACGAATTCGCCAGCGGCCCCCAGACCACGCCCCGAGCGACGTGCAGCCCGTGGACCCGCTGGGCGCCCGTGGCGTAGCGTCAGCGGGGCGAGATCTCGCCCCGCTCGCACACCCGCCGAGAGGCGGTACTGCCGGCCCGGTCGTGCGGACCGCCGGCCGCCCCGGCCGCCCTCCGGATGCCAGCCGAGACCTGCCCGATGTACGCCTCCAGCGCGCGCTTCGCTCCACCCAGTGGGCCGTGTGCTTGGGCGCACCGTGCACGGCGAACGGCCGGTCGACGACACCGACGAGGATGTGGTCCCGGTGCAGATGCTCTTGTCACTCGTTCGGGTCTCTTCCACGCTGTTGGGCGCCGAGAGACCGGTCGCCCTGGGAAGATCCGGGTTGTCTTGTGCCCTTCTTGCGCAAGGGTGTTGTGGTTGAGGGGAGTTCGTCTGCTGTGGGTCGCTACCGCCTGATCGATTACGCGGCGGTGTTCGACCCTGCCGATCCTCCGCGGTCGGGCCGGATGGTGTTCTTCAGGCCCGTGGCATCGATGGGGGCGCCCGAGAAGGTGACCGTTCCCGAGGGCGCCGTGCTCGGGGAGCGGGAGACGACGGTGGTGCGGGCCCGCCGTGACGGGGTCCGCTCCGCCCGGGCGCCGTACTGGTGGATGCCCCTCGACGCCGCACTGCCGGTACTCGCGCGCAGCCGTCTCGACGGTGAGGGTGAGGAGAGCTGCCAGTTCTGGGGGGCGGCCTCCCTGTTCGCCCTCCAGCTGCTGGCGCGCGGCCGGCTGCACCCGGACGTGACGGCGGCCGGCTTCGATACCTGGCGCAGCGCGGCTGAGTTGCCGGACGAGCAGGAGTACTTCGGTGTCCTCGCCGAGGCGATGCCGCCGCAGGCCCGTGCCCTGCCGTTCGGCGCGAACAGCTACCCGCTGTCCGTTCCCGAGCGCTCGTTCCTGCTCGGCGCGTTCCTCGACGCGGCTGCCGACTCCTTCGCGCGCACCCCTGGCGGCTCGGGGGCGTACGCGGGCCGCGCCCCGCAGCACGTCCCGCACCTGACGCTGGGAGCGGGACCACGGCCCGCGGGGGCGCCGGTCAGTGTGCAGATCTCCCTGCGGTTGGAGATCGAGGACGTCGGCGACACCGGTGTGCGGGCCGTTGTCCAGGTGCAGGACGTCGATCCGCCCCAGGACCTGGTGGACGCTGGCGCGCTGTGGCGGCGCCCGGCGCCGCCGGGGTCGTCGGACGCGGCCCGGCAGGAGGGGACTCTGGTCGCTCTGCGCGGTGCCGCGCGCGCGTGGCCGCCGCTGGAGCGCCTGCTGGACGCGCCGGTGCCGGACGCTCTGGAGGTGCGCGGCAAGGAGGTCGACGACCTCTTCGGCGATGCGGTGGACGACTTGGTCGAGGCGGGCTGTGCGGTGCACTGGCCCCGCGATCTGGTCCGCTCGCTGACGGTGCGGGCCGTCCTGGGCCCGAAGAAGCCGGGCGCCGCGCCGTCCGGCCGGCTGAGCCCGGACGCGCTGCTGGGTTTTCGCTGGCAGGCGGCGCTCGGGGAGGACGGGGACCTCACCGACGGCGAGATGGACCGGCTGGCCGAGACGAAGCGCCCCTTCGTGCGGCTGCGCGACCAGTGGGTCCGTGTCGACGCGGCCGTCCTGCGCAAGGCCCGTCGGCGGAGGATGGCCGACCTGACGGGCTTCGACGCCGTCGCGGCGGCGCTGACCGGGCAGGTCGAGGTGGACGGCGAGGTGATCGAGCTGGAGCCGGCCGGGTGGCTGGCAACGCTGCGCACCGTGCTCACGAGCCCGGTCCCCGAGACGGCACCCCCCAAGGCCCTGGCCGGTACGCTGCGCCCCTACCAGCGGCACGGCCTGTCCTGGATGCGGCAGCTCACCTCGAACGGACTTGGCTGCTGTCTCGCCGACGACATGGGCCTGGGCAAGACCATCACCTTGATCGCGCTGCACCTGACCCGGCAGGAGGCCGGGGCGACTCAGGGGCCGACGCTGGTGGTCTGCCCGGCCAGTCTCCTGGGGAACTGGGAACGCGAGGTCAGCAGGTTCGCTCCCTCGACGGGGGTGCGCCGCTTCCACGGCCCGGGCCGCACCCTGGCTGGGCTCGACGAGGCCGGCTTCGTCCTGACTACCTACGGGACCGCCCGGCTGGACGCCGAGCAGCTCGTGGGCGTGGACTGGTCGCTGGTCGTCCTGGACGAGGCCCAGCACGTGAAGAACGCCGCCTCGTCCACCGCTCGTGCCCTGCGGAGCATCCCCTCCCGCGGCCGCGTCGCGCTCACCGGCACGCCGGTCGAGAACGACCTCTCCGAACTGTGGTCGGTGCTGGACTGGGCCACCCCCGGGCTTCTCGGCCCGCTCAAGTCGTTCCGGACCCGCTTCGCCAAACCGATCGAGGCGCACCGTGACCCGGCCGCCACCGCACAACTCGCCACGTTGATCCGTCCGTTCGTGCTGCGCCGCCGCAAGAGTGATCCCGGCATCGCGCCGGAGCTTCCTCCCAAGACGGAGACGGCCCAGTACGCGCGCCTGACCCGCGAGCAGGCAGTGCTGTACGAGGCGGTGGTGCGCGAGACGATGGTGAAGATCGAGGCCGCCGAGGGCATCGAACGCCGCGGCCTGGTCCTCAAGCTCCTCACCGCGTTGCGGCAAATCTGCAACCATCCGGCCCAGTACCTGAAGGAGGCCGACTCCCCGCGGCTGGCGGGCCGTTCGGGGAAGCTCGGTCTCTTCGAGGACCTGTTGAGCGTCATGCTCGCCGAGCAGCAGTCGGTGCTGGTCTTCACGCAGTACGTCGAGATGGCCAAGCTGGTCTCCGCCCGCCTCGGCCAGCAGCACATCGAGCACCGCACCCTGCACGGCGGCACGCCGGTGGCCGGCCGTCCCACCCTCGTGGACGCCTTCCAGAACGGCGACTTCAAGGTGTTCCTGTTGTCGCTGCGGGCCGCCGGCACCGGCCTGACCCTCACCCGGGCCCAGCATGTGATCTTCCTGGACCAGTGGTGGAATCCCGCGGTCATGGACCAGGCCGCCGACCGCGCCTACCGGATCGGCACCCGCCATCCCGTCCAGGTCCACAGCCTGATCAACGAGGGCACCGTCGAAGAGCGGATCGCCGAGCTCCTGGCCGCGAAGAAGGACCTCGCCGACACGGTCCTCTCCGACGTGAGCAGCGGATTGACCGAGCTGGACGACGAGCAGCTCTACGACCTGATCGCGCTCAGGAGTAGCGGATGACCCTCACCGACAACAACCCCTACCGGATGCGGTTCACCCCCTTCGTCCCGCTCCCGGGCGACGAGCTGTGCGAGGGTGCCGGCGGCCGTCTCTGGCTGGAGGCGCTCGCGCGTCGGACCAAAGGCACCGCGAAGAGCCCGTTCGGCCGCGCCCGCGCGTACGCCCGGACCGCCGCGGTGACCCACCTGGTGATCGAGCCCGGCATCATCCGGTGCTGGATCAACGAGAACACCAGCCCCGCCCCGGCCCCGCGCACGCAGGCCATGCG
>NZ_JAAAXQ010000210.1 GCF_009916105.1 Streptomyces sp. GC420
CCCCCGCACCCGAAGCGGCCACCCTCCCAGAACCGGAGACGGACACCGCCCCCGCAGCAGCCGCGGACACCGCCGCAGCCGAAGACAACAAGCCGGACACCCAGGCCGAGGCCGAGGACGACACGACCACGGAGCCCAAGGCCGACGTCAACGCCGAGACCGAGCCCGCCCCGGCGGAGGCAGAGGCCGTCGCCGAGACCGAGGCCGCTCCGGCGGAGGCCGACGAGCCGAAGGCCGAGACCGAGGCAGCCGCCGAAGACGAGCAGCCCGCTCCCGCACCCGAAGCGGCCACCCTCCCGGAACCGGAGACGGACACCGCCCCCGCAGCAGCCGAGGACACCGCCGCAGCCGAAGACAACAAGCCGGACACCGAGGCCGATGCCGACACGGCAGAAGCCGACACGGAGCCCAAGGCCGAAGCCCCTGTCGCGGAGGCCCAGGTTCCCAGCGAGCCGGAGACCGAGCCGGAGGCCGCTCCGGCGGAGGCCGACGAGCCGAAGGCCGAGACCGAGGCAGTCGCCGCTGCGGCCGAGCCCGAGGCCGAAGCCGTCACGGAGCGCGAGGCAGCCCCGGCCGAGCCGGAGGCCGCCGCCGTTGCCGCGGAGGCGGAGCCGGAGGCCGTTGCCGCGGAGGCGGACGAGCCCGCGTCGGCGTTGGGCAAGGTGGAGGCCGTCGCGCCCGGGCTCGCGGCGCACTACACGGCGGCCGGGGCCGCACTGCGGGCGAAGGAGCTGACCGGGACCCGTGCGCGGGTCTACCTCGTGCTGGACCGGTCGGGCTCGATGCGCCCGTACTACAAGGACGGCAGCGCCCAGCACCTCGCGGAGCAGGCGCTCGGGCTGGCCGCGAACCTCGACGCGGACGCCACCGTGCACGTCGTCTTCTTCTCCACGGACGTGGACGGCACGGCCGACCTGACCCTGGACTCGTACGAGAACAGGGTCACGGAGCTCAACGGCAGCCTCGGGCACATGGGCCGGACGAACTACCACTGCGCCGTCGAGGCCGTCGTCGAGCACTACAGGAAGTCGGGCGGCGACAAGGACGCGCGGCCCGCGCTCGTCGTGTTCCAGACGGACGGTGCACCCACCGGCCGCGCCGCCGCCGAGCAGGCGCTCAAGGACGCGGCCGAACTGCCGATCTCCTGGCAGTTCGTGGCGTTCGGCGACCCGGAGACCAAGGGCTACACCCTGCTCCGCAAGCCGGCCGCGGACAGCACGAGCAACATCGGCTTCTTCCACGCGGGCCAGACGCCCAAGGACGTGGCGGACCAGGACCTCTACCCGCAGCTGCTGACCCACTTCCCCCGGGCCTGACCGGTAGGGACCGACCGGCCGGGCCCTACCGTCCCAGCCGCCCCGGCCGCAGCGCTCCGCCGATCACCGGCCGCCCGTCCCGCGAAATGCCGGGCGGGCGGCCGGAACAGGTCGGTTACGATGGCCAGGATCCTCGACCCCGTACGTGACCGTTCGTACGGACGTCACTCCTCGTATCGACTCGGGAGCAGCCTGCAATGGCTCGACACCTCATCACCAGCGCCCTTCCCTACATCAACGGGATCAAGCACCTGGGCAACATGGTGGGGTCCATGCTCCCGGCGGACGTGTACTCCCGGTACCTCCGCCAGCGCGGCCACGACGTCCTCTACATCTGCGCCACCGACGAGCACGGCACCCCGGCCGAGCTGGCCGCCAAGGAGGCGGGCCTGCCCGTCGACGAGTTCTGCACGCAGGCGCACGACGCGCAGAAGGCGATCTACGACGGCTTCCAGCTGGCCTTCGACCACTTCGGCCGCAGCAGCAGCGTCCAGAACCGCGAGATCACCCAGGAGATCGCCCGCGAGCTGAAGGCCAACGGGTTCATCGAGGAGCGGGCGATCCGCCAGGTGTACTCGAACACCGACGGCCGTTTCCTCCCCGACCGCTACATCGTCGGGACCTGCCCGCACTGCGGCTACGACAAGGCCCGCGGCGACCAGTGCGAGAACTGCACCCGCGTCCTGGACCCGACCGATCTGATCGAGCCCCGGTCCGCGATCAGCGGCAGCAGCGACCTCGAGATCCGCGAGACCAAGCACCTGTTCCTGCTCCAGTCGGAGCTGGCCGGCGAGGTCGAGGAATGGCTGAACGAGCGCGCCGACAACTGGCCGGTGCTGGCCTCCTCCATCGCCCGCAAGTGGCTGACGGAGGGCCTGCACGACCGGGCCATCACCCGTGACCTGGACTGGGGCGTGCCCGTCCCGGCCGACACCTGGCCGGACCTGGCGGCCGAGGGCAAGGTCTTCTACGTCTGGTTCGACGCCCCCATCGAGTACATCGGCTCGACCAAGGAGTGGGCGGACCAGGACCCGGAGCACCGCGACTGGCGTTCCTGGTGGTGGGAGGCCGACGAGAGCGTCCACTACACGCAGTTCATGGGCAAGGACAACGTGCCCTTCCACAGCATCATGTTCCCGGCGACCCAGCTGGGAACCCGGGCGCCGTGGAAGAAGGTGGACGTCATCAAGGCGTTCAACTGGCTCAACTACTACGGCGGAAAGTTCTCCACCTCCCAGAAGCGGGGCGTGTTCACGCACGACGCGCTGGAGATCCTCCCGGCCGACTTCTGGCGCTACTTCATGATGGCCAACGCGCCGGAGTCCGACGACGCGTCGTTCACCTGGGAGCACTTCACGGCCACGGTCAACAAGGACCTCGCCGACACCCTCGGCAACTTCGTCAACCGTGTCCTGTCCTTCTCCCGCAAGCGGTTCGGTGACGACGTACCCGCGGGCAAGGCGGCCGGGGAGGCGGAGGCGAAGCTGGGCGAGGAGATCGCGCGGCTGCTCGCCGAGTACGAGGAGCACATGGAGGCCATCCAGTTCCGCAAGGCCGCGGCCGCGCTGCGCGCGCTGTGGTCGGCGGGCAACTCCTACCTCGAGGAGAAGGCCCCCTGGCTGGAGATCAAGACCGACCCGGAGGCGGCCGCCCTGACGCTGCGTACGGCGATGAATCTCATCCACCTGTACGCCGTGGTCTCCGAGCCGTTCATCCCGGCCACCTCCAAGGCCATGCGGTCCGCCTTCGCGCTGGCGGACGACACCGCCATCTGGGTCACCTCCGAGGAGGCCAGGGCCCTGGCCTCAGTCCCGGCCGGCACGGCGTTCACCGTCCCGCCGGTCCTCTTCACGAAGATCACGGACGAGGACCTGGAGGCGTACAAGGAGCGCTTCGGCGGCTCGGAGGAGTAGCGCCCGCCCTTACGACGGCCGCGGGGGCCGGGGACCGGACGGTCCCCGGCCCCCGCGTTTTGCCCCCTTGATCGTCCTGTCACCGCCCGCTGTTAGCATCCGCACACTTGTGCGGGGGCGTAGGGCCTCCGCGGGGAGGGAATCTCACGTGGGCAGACACGCCCTGAAGCGCGGCGGACTCGCCGCGGCCGCCGCCGGCGCGGCGACGCTCTCACTGGCCCTGGCAGCCGCACTGACACCGCTCTTCTCCGACGGTTCCGGCGGCACCGCCCAGGCGGCCACGCTCGCCGAGCCCTCGGAGATCGTGCTCGACAGCCCGAGCAGTACGACCATCCGCGAGGAGCGGGTCCTCGCGGCCGGGAAGAGCGGCTTCCTGCACTGGCAGGCGGACGTGGACGGTCTGCGGTGGACGCGGTACGACAGCGGCTCGTCCGTCACCCTGAAGAACGCGGACGGCAGCGTCTACGCTCCCGTCCTGCCCTGCCGCTCCTTCTCCTCCCCCTGCCCACCGGGCTGGTACGGCGGGCAGGGCGGCGATCTCGTCGCCCTGCCGCCGGGCACGACGAGGACCTCCGTCACCCTGTGGGACGCGAGCACCGGGCAGCAGCGCACCGCCACCTCCCAGCTGAGCAGCGGCTACTACCGGGCGACGTTCGGCGAGACGGTGCTGACCCGGCGCTCGGTCATCGACTGGGTCGACGGCGAGCAGCGCGAACGTGTGGTCACCGACCTCTACGCCGATCCGGAGGACTTCCGGGCCGGCGACGCCTCGGGCGCGCTCGTGGCCGCGGGCGGGGCGGTGTCGTACCTGGACTTCGCGACGGCCACCCTGACCCGCGTCTTCGGCGACTCGGACGTCGACCCGGAGACCGGTGAGCCCACCGGCACGCCCGTCCCCGAGACCGCCCGGCTCGTGCTCACCGAGGACCGCGTCGGCTGGTACGACACCGACACCGGCCTGCACCTCAAGCCGCGCGACGACCTCGCCGCCGAGGAGACCGTCCACGCCGTCGGCATCGGCATGCGCTCGGACTCCCAGGCGGCCCTCGTCGGCGACCGGCTGCTGCTCCAGCCCGACGCCTACGGCCTGTCCACCGCCACGCGCGTGCTCACGGCGGTGTCCCTGGCCGACGGCTCCTCCGAGACCCTGCTCACCCGCGGTTTCGGCAGCCCCGTGCCGACGCCTGACGGCGACGCGCTGGTCACCGGCGGCACCGGCTACGACGACTGGTGGGTGCGGCGGGTGAGCGCGGCCCAGGGCGGCACGCTGAACGTGGCCAAGGTCTTCCGGGTCGCCCCGTACGAGAAGCCCAAGGCGGGCATCTCCCTCAGCCGCGGCGACCTGCGTGTGGCCGAGGGAACGGGCAGTTCCTTCGCCACCGGTTCGTGGAAGCTGTCCACCGACCCGTCGACCGGCGGGCTCACCGCCTCCGCGCGCGCGGCCGGCAAGTCCATCGCCGCCGAGTGCCCCCACGCCGGGGTCGCCTGCGCCGAACTGTGGGGCAACCACGGCACGACCGCCGCGCACGTCCACCGCGTCGCCTTCTCCGACGGCGACGAAGGCGGCACCGGCTACGACGACGCGGACAAGCTGGTGTCGCTCGACGAGGACGGCGACACCATGCCCCTGGAGTTCGGCACCCGCGCCGGCGCCATCGTCGACGTCTCCGACGACTACGCGGTCTACGACTCCGGCGGCGCCTCCCCCATGCAGTACGTCGGCGAGTTCGGCCAGGGCCAGAAGCTGAAGCGGTCCGTCCGTGCGGCGGCGCTGAACGGGCCCACGCTGTGGAGCGCGACCTCCACGGCGGGGAAGCTCACCTCGTACAGCATCAGCCAGGAGAAGACCCTCGGCACCGTCACCGTCCCCGGCGCGAACTGCGTCCCGGCCGAACTCCAGGCGGCGGGCAAGTGGCTCTACTGGTCCTGCGGCGACGCGGGACCCGCCGGGGTGTACGACACCAAGGCGGGTACGTCGAAGGCCGTGGCCCCGGGCGATGTGCTGCTCGGTGACGGGTTCACCGTCCGCCACGACCACGAGGCCGACACCCTCGTGCTGACCGAGGCGGCCACCGGCGCCACCCGCACCATCGCCTCGAACGTGCCGGACAGCGGGCTCGGCACCGACCGGCGCCACCGCTGGACGGTCGACGAGTACACCGGTCTGGTCGCCTGGGTCGGGGACTACGAGCAGGTGCACGTCACGACGACCACCGGTATCACCCCCTCGCCGGTGACGGCGTTCGAGACCACGGCCGACGACCTGGTGTGGGCGAAGTCCTCCGACACCGACTCCAGGACGTGGAACGGCAGCTGGCTGCTGTCCCGGCCGGTCACCTCGTGGAACGTGACCTTCACCTCCGTGGAGAGCGGCGAGACCGGGAAGGTCACGCACACCCTCAACGGCGGCGCGGCCACCGCCCGGCTCACCACGTCCTCGAACCTGAAGACGGCCGGCGGCGCCTACCTGCCCAACGGGCGGTTCACCTGGAAACTGTCGGCCACCGCCCTCGGCACATCCACCGCGGTCACCGTGGCCTCGGGCACCGGCACGCTGTTCGGTGGAGCGCCGGTACGGCACGACTTCAGCAGCATCGAGGGCGAACCAGACGGCGTCGGGGACGTCCTGACCCTCAGCTCATCGGGCACCCTGACCTTCCAGCTCGGTACGGGGGGCGGCAAGTTCTCCGAGAAGCTGAGCGGCGGCGGCTGGGCCACCTCCGTCAGGGCGGTGCCGTTCGGGGACCTCAGCGGGGACCGGTGCAACGACGTGCTGGTGCGGCTGAGCAGCGGCGCGCTGCGGCTCTACAAGCCGGGCTGCGGCAGTGCGCCGAAGCCGTCCACCTCGTACACCACGCTCGCGAGCAGCGGCTGGGGCCAGTACGACATCATCACCTCGCCCGGCGACATCTCCGGTGACGGGCGGGCCGACCTGATCACCCGCAATTCCTCGACCGGCGCCGTGTACCTGCACAAGGCGACGAGCACCGGGAAGCTGTCCTCGCGGGTGAAGCTGTACGAGAACTGGAAGGGCTACAAGAAGATCGTCGGCGTCGGCGACCTCAACGGCGACGGCCGGGGCGATCTCCTCGCCCAGGACACGTCCAACGAGCTGTGGCGCTACAACGGCACCGGCACCGGGAAGTTCGCCTCCCGAGTGAAGGTCTTCAACGACTGGGGTTCCTCGTACAACGTGATCGTCGGCGCGGGGGACCTCAACCGCGACGGCAAGGCGGACCTGGTCTGCCGTGACTCCTCCGGGAACCTGTACCGCAACTACGGCGACGGCAAGGGCTCGTTCGGATCCCGGACGCAGATCGCCACGGGCTGGGGCGGCTACAAGTCCCTATCCTGACCGCGCCCGCCCGGAAGGGGGCCCGCGACCGCCGCTGCGGTCGCGGGCCCCTCCGCGTGCGGGGTGGCGGGTTCAGAGGCCGGTGCCCTCGTTGGTCTCGTCCGGGGCGACGCCCATGGTCAGGGTGCCGGTGACACCCTTGGAGATGTCGCCCTTCTTCCGGTACGTGAGCTTCAGCAGACCGCCCTGGGTGCCGTTGCCCGGGTAGATGGTGTCCTCGTCCAGGGTGGTGCGGGTGGTGGTGTTGGTGGAGTACGGCTCGACCTCGGCGGAGTCGAGCACGGTCTCCTCGTCGAAGAACAACTGGCCGGTGTGGCAGGTGTTGCCGCCCTCGTAGCCGGCGTCGGTCCACTCGCCGCCCACGTGCACCTTGGCGTGGATGTGCACGCAGCGGCCCTGGTACCAGCCGGGAAAGACCGTGCGGAAGGTGACGACGCCCTTCCTGTCCGTCCGGTACGTGCCCCGCAGGTACCGCTCGTCGTCCGTGGGCTCCTCGTGCCCGCCACCGCCGCCGGGCACGCCGGTCGGGGCGCCGCTCGGGGGCTCGCCGGTCGGCGTACCGGTGGGTGCGTCCGTCGGCGCGCCGGACGGCGGGGTGCCGCCGCCACCGCCCCCGCTGCCCATGGCCTCGTACCCGGAGTAGACGCCGAGCGCGTTGCAGTGCCAGACGTCGACGGCGGCGTTCCTGAGCGGCTCGCAGGTCTCGGCGTCGATCACCTTGAGGCGGAGGGTCAGGGGGATGCCCTCCTGGTCCTCGGTGATGTCCCGGCGGATCTTGTCGGCGTCTATGTAGTACGGGCCCTCGGTGGTCTCCGAGGTGAGGACGTAGCAGTCGGCACCAGGGCCGGCGCCCGTCCCGGCGCCCGGCGTCCCCGTGTCCTGGCCGGCGCTCGCGGTGGTCACCAGGCCGGCACCGATCCCGACGGCCACGGCGGCGCCGCCACCGGCCACGATCGCCCGACGGCGCGTCACATTCCTTTTGTGTGCTGGTCCTTCGGTCCCTGTCATGGGCAATGAACCTAGGGCGGCGAACTGGCAGGAGGCTGGGGGCAGGCTGTGAATCGCAGTGGGCGCGGAGGCGGCGGAGGCCGCGGAGGCCGCGGAGGCCACGGAGGCGGCGGAGGCGGCGGAGCCTGTCCTGCCGTGCGGCCTGTGCCCCGCGCGGCCCGTGCCGCGGTGCCGAGGTGACTCGTGTCCATGCCCGGCCGCGCCGGTCCGCGGCACGGCGGGACGCCACGGTGCGTGGCCGAACCCGGACGCCCCCGTCAGGCGCGGGCGGCGCCGTGCCGGAGGTGCCTCACTCGTCCACGTCGTACCAGTCGTCGCCCGACTGCGCGTCGAACGACGGCAGCCAGGGTTCCACCGCGCCGCGCGGGCTCTTCTGCGGGCGGAAGAACATCGCGTGCCCGACCAGGTCACGCACCTCGCCGTCCGGGGTGGTGGTCTCGCTCGCGGGAACCCAGTAGATGTACTTTCCCGGCTCGATCCAGCTGCGCCGCGCCACGCGGCGGCCGTCCTTGATGGCGCGCAGGGCCTCGGAGTAGTCCATGGTCCGACGTTACGCACTCCGCGCCGTTCCGCAGGATGCGTGAACACGCCACCTGCGAAAACCCGTTGACGAATCCGGCGGGCGCGGACAGAGATGTCCCCCCGGCCCTCGCGCGGGGCCGGGGGGACATCCCCGTGACAGGACCCGCCCCGGATCCGGCGCACGCGCCGGGCCCGGGGCGGGGTGCTACTTCGTCGGCTTGTACGGCGTCGGCGTGAACGGGCCCCGGTAGACGCTGATGTGGAGCTCCTTCAGCCGCGCCTCGTCGACCTCCGTCGGCGCTCCCATCAGCAGGTCCTGCGCGTTGCCGTTGAGCGGGAAGGCGATGGTCTCGCGGATGTTGGGCTCGTCGGCCAGCAGCATCACGATGCGGTCCACACCGGGGGCGATGCCGCCGTGCGGCGGGGCGCCGTAGTGGAAGGCGCGGAGCATGCCCGCGAACTCCTTCTCGACGGTCTCCTTGTCGTAGCCGGCGATCTCGAAGGCGCGGTACATCACATCGGGCTCGTGGTTCCGGATGGCGCCGGAGGACAGCTCGACGCCGTTGCAGACGATGTCGTACTGCCAGGCCAGGATGTCCAGCGGGTCCTGCGTGTCGAGCGCCTCCAGACCGCCCTGCGGCATGGAGAAGGGGTTGTGCGAGAAGTCGATGCGCCCGGTCTCCTCGTCCTTCTCGTACATCGGGAAGTCGACGATCCAGCAGAAGCGGAAGACGTTCTCCTCGAAGTGGCCGGCGCGCTTCGCGGCCTCGACGCGGACCGCGCCCATGATCTTCGAGACCTCGTCGAACTCCCCCGCGCCGAAGAAGACCGCGTGGCCCGCGGCCAGGCCCAGACGCTCGGTGAGCACCTTGACGTCGTCCTCGGTGAGGAACTTGGCGATCGGGCCGGTCAGCGCGCCGTCCTCGCCGACGCGCACCCAGGCCAGGCCCTTGGCGCCCTGCTCCACGGCGTAGTCGCCCAGGCCGTCGAAGAACTTGCGGGGCCGGCCCGCGGTGCCGGGCACGGGCAGCGCGCGGACGTGCTTGCCGGCGAAGGCCTTGAACGCGGAGTCCGCGAAGACGTCGGTGATGTCGACGAGCTCCAGCCCGGCGCGCAGATCGGGCTTGTCGGAGCCGTACTTGACCATGGCCTCGCGGAACGGGATCCGCGGGAACGGCGAGGTGACGTGACGGCCGCCGCCGAACTCCTCGAACAGCTCGGTCATCAGCTTCTCGACGGGCTGGAAGACGTCCTCCTGCTCGACGAAGGACATCTCGATGTCGAGCTGGTAGAACTCGCCCGGCGAACGGTCGGCGCGGGCGTCCTCGTCGCGGAAGCAGGGCGCGATCTGGAAGTAGCGGTCGAAGCCCGCGATCATCAGCAGCTGCTTGAACTGCTGCGGGGCCTGCGGCAGCGCGTAGAACTTGCCGGGGTGCAGCCGGGACGGGACGAGGAAGTCGCGGGCGCCCTCGGGGGAGGTGGCGGCGAGGATCGGGGTGGCCAGCTCGTTGAAGCCGAGCGCGGTCATCTTGCTGCGGATGGCGGCGATGACCGCGGTGCGCAGCATGATGTTGCGGTGCATGCGCTCGCGCCGCAGGTCGAGGAAGCGGTACTCCAGGCGGCGCTCCTCGTTGACACCGTCGTCGGTGTTGATCGTGAAGGGCAGCGGGGCGGCCGCGCCCAGCACCTCGACGGTCTCGACCTCGATCTCGATCTCGCCGGTCGGCAGTTCGGGGTTTACGTTGTCGGCGCCTCGGCTGACGACCTTGCCGTCGACGCGTACGACGGTCTCCTTGGTCAGCTTGGCGAGGGCCTCGTTCGCGGCCGTGCCGGGGCGGGCGACGAGCTGCACCAGGCCGTAGTGGTCCCGCAGATCGATGAAGAGGATGCCGCCCAGGTCGCGCCGATTGTGCAGCCAGCCGCTCAGCCGGACGTCGCTGCCGACGTCGGTGGCGCGGAGCTCGCCGCAGGTGTGGGACCGGTACCGGTGCATCTTTCATCCAATTCTTCGCGCAATTCTTCGCGAGACAGGCGGGAATCAACCAGTCCAGGTTACCGTCCGGGATCCCCCAAGGTTTTGGCATACTCACGCCATAGGCCGCCGTTCGCGGCGGAACAGCCCGCGGATCCCGCGTCCGGACCGTACTGGCGAGCCGGACGTCCGCTTTCATAAAGTGGGGCAATGCGCACCGAGGACGTCCTGGCAGCGATCGCAACCGGCCTGTGGCGCTGGGACAACGCGACCGGGACCGTCGCCCTCAACGCCGAGGCCGCCCGGCTGCTCGGACTCCCGCCGGAGCCGGTCACGCTCACCAAGGCCCGGACCAGGGCGCGGATCCACCCAGTCGACTGGGTGGAGATCAACGGGCTCACCGAACTCGCCATCGCCGAGGGCACCCTCGCCGAGACACGGCTGCGCATCGTCGACGAGGAGGGCCGCGTGCTGCGCACGGTGCGCAGCCGCTCCAAACCCACCGCCGAGGGCGGTCTCCGGCAGGTGATCGGCAGCATCCAGGAGATCGCCGAGCCGCAGCCGGGCACCACCGCCGCCCGCCACGGCCGGGTCACCGGGGACTGGCGGCGCTCCCGCGAGGCCTTCCTGCTGGACGCGGGCCGGGCGCTCGCCGAGGCACGGTCCACCGCCGAGGTGCTGCGGGTCGCGGCGTCGCTGTCCATGCCGGGGTTCTCGCCCGACGGGCTCGCCGTGTTCGGTGTCAAGGGCGACCGCCTCTCGGTCATCGGGCACCACGGTCAGCAGGAGGAGGACGAGGCCCCCTTCGAGGGCATGCCGCTCACCACGGACTATCCGGCCACGGAGGTCATCCGCACGGGGCGGGCCATCTACCTGCCGACGCCCGAGGACTACGCGCGCCGCTTCCCCTCGACCTGGCCGCTCGCGGCCCCCTTCGGCCGCCAGTCCTGGGCCTTCCTGCCGCTGATCGTCGCGGGCCGGACCATCGGCGCCTGGCTCGCCGCCTTCGCCTGCCCGGTCACCTTCACGCCCGACGAGCGGTCGGTGCTGACGACGGTGGCTCGGATGCTCGCGCAGGCGCTGTCCCGGGCCTCGGTCACCGAGTCCGAGCGGGAGCTGACCACCGGCCTGCAGCGCTCGATGATGCCCACGCTCACCCCCGACATCCCCGGCATGTCGGTGGCCGCGCGCTATGTGCCGACCGGTGGCGGCCTCCAGGTCGGCGGCGACTGGTACGACATGATCCCGCTGCCCAACGGCCGGGTGGCGCTCGTCATGGGGGACGTCCAGGGACACGACGTACGGGCCGCCGGCCTGATGGGGCAGCTGCGGATCGCGCTGCGCGCCTACGCCTCCGAGGGGCACCGGCCCGACGCCGTGCTGTCCCGGGCCTCCCGCTTCCTCTCCGGCCTCGGCTCCTTCGACCCGGAGGGCGGCGGCAGCGGCACCGGCGGCGCGGGCCGCGGCGGGTACGCCTACGACGAGGCGTCGGACCCCTACGCCGGACCGCGCTTCGCGACCTGCCTGTACATCGAGGCCGACCCGGCCACCGGCGTCCTCGACATAGCGCGCGCGGGGCATCCCGACCCCGCGATCCGGATGCCCGACGGGACGGTCCTGACCCGGCCCACGGCGGGCGGTCTGCCGCTGGGCATCGACCCGGACACCGACTACCCCACCACGCGGCTGGTTCTCGAGCCCGGCGAGACCATGATGATCTGCACCGACGGGCTCATCGAGACCGGCGGCCACGACCTGGACTCCGGCTGGGCCAGGGTCCGCAAGATCCTGGAGCAGCACGACGGCTCCGGCCTGGAGAAACTCGCCGACGAACTCGTGCAGGCCGTGCACGGGCCGCCCTCGTACCACACGACGGGTCCGCTGGCGGACCGGCGCGAGGACGACATCGCGGTGCTGCTGCTCTCCCGGGACGGCGCCTCCTGCGGCTGCGGTCCCGGCCCGAGCGGCTACCCGGTACGGCGTACGGTCCTCACCGTCGCCCAGGCCGAGCCGGAGCGGATCGCGGGGGCCAGGCAGCAGGTGCGGGAGATGCTGCACGACTGGGCGGACGAGGACCAGACCGACTCCGCGGTGCTGATGGTCTCGGAGATGGTCACCAATGTGCTGGTCCACACGGACGGGGACGCGCTGCTGGTCGCGGAGGTGACGGGCGAGCGCGGCGTACGGCGGCTGCGGGTCGACGTCGCCGACAGCAGCGACGAGCTGCCGCACAAACGACAGCCCGGTGAGATGGCGTCCTCGGGACGCGGCCTGCTGCTGATGGAGATGCTCGCGCACGCGTGGGGCGTCGACCCGCGGGGCGAGGGCAAGAGCATCTGGTTCGAGCTCCACGAGGCGACGCTCAAGGAACTGCCCCTGCTGTGACCCTGCCGGTGAATCCGCCAAGGGAGACCTTCCACCCGGCAGGCCATCCGGGCACGCGCCACCGGGGAGACGGAACGGCCGATGTCCTACCGGCAGTCCGTCAGGACGTCGGCGATTGCCGTCATCGGGCTCCGGGCACGGGATCAGACAAAGCTCCGGACGGGCTGGCCGGTGATCCGTGCGATGGCGTCGATGCCCGGGTCGGCGTGCAGCACGGTGAGCGTGTGGTTCATCCGGGCCGGAAACCTCGCGGACGAGCCCCGTCCATACCGGGACGGGGCTCGTTCGCGTGGGGTCGCCGGCGGGGTCTACAGTCCGCCCTCGGACATCCCGTGCACGGCCGGGATCGTGCCCAGGCGGCCCTTCTGGAAGTCCTCGAACGCCTGCTGGAGCTCTTCGCGGGTGTTCATCACGAACGGTCCGTAGTGCGCCATGGGCTCGCGGATCGGCTGCCCGCCGAGCAGGACGACCTCCAGGTCCGGCGTGTTCGAGTCCTGCTTCTCGTCGGCCCTTACGGTGATCGAGCCGCCGGCGCCGAACACCGCCGTCTGCCCGAGGTGGATCGGCCTGCGGTCCGTGCCGACCGCGCCGCGGCCCGCCAGGACGTAGGCAAGGCCGTTGAAGTCCTCGCGCCAGGGCAGGGTGACCTCCGCGCCGGGGCGGAGCGTGGCGTGGATCATCGTGATCGGGGTGTGGGTGATGCCCGGTCCCTGGTGGCCGTCCAGCTCACCGGCGATGACACGCAGGAGCGCGCCGCCGTCGGGGGAGGTGAGGAGCTGGACGTCGCCGCCGCGGATGTCCTGGTAGCGCGGCGCCATCATCTTGTCCTTCGCGGGAAGGTTCACCCACAGCTGGAGCCCGTGGAAGAGTCCGCCCGACACGACGAGGTGCTCCGGCGGCGCCTCGATGTGCAGCAGGCCCGAGCCCGCCGTCATCCACTGGGTGTCGCCGTTGGTGATGGTGCCGCCGCCACCCTGGGAGTCCTGGTGGTCGAAGACGCCGTCGATGATGTAGGTGACGGTCTCGAAACCGCGGTGCGGGTGCCACGGGGTGCCCTTGGGCTCTCCGGGGGCGTAGTCCACCTCGCCCATCTGGTCCATCATGATGAACGGGTCGAGGTACTTGTAGTTGACACCCGCGAACGCCCGGCGCACCGGGAAGCCCTCGCCCTCGAAACCGCTGGGCGCGGTGCTGACGGCGAGCACGGGCCGGGAGACGGCCTCGGCGGGCGCGGCGACCCTCGGCAGGGTCAGCGGGTTTTCCACAGTCACGGCAGGCATGGTCCGGACCTCCTTCTGGCATCAGTTTAGTTGAACAATGAACTTCTTGCCACCCGGCACAACACAACGGGCCCGGAGGGCATTCCCTCCGGGCCCGGACCATGTTCGGGACGGTCAGCCGTACATCCGGCGCATGGCGAAGTCCACCATCTGTTCCACCGCCTTGGCGTCGAAGACCATGCGGTGCTCACCCTCCATGTCGAGGACGAAGCCGTAGCCGGTGGGCAGCAGGTCGATCACCTCCGCACCGGTGATCACGAAGTACTTGGACTCCTTGCCCGCGTATCTGCGCAGTTCCTTGAGCGAGGTGAACATCGGGATGACCGGCTGCTGCGTGTTGTGCAGCGCCAGGAAGCCCGGGTTGTCGCCGCGGGGGCAGTAGACCTTCGAGGTGGCGAAGATCTGCTGGAAGTCCTCCGCGGACAGCGAGCCCGTGGTGAACGCCCGCACCGCGTCCGCGAGCGAGGGTGGGGAGGGCTCGGGGTCTGTC
>NZ_JAAAXQ010000211.1 GCF_009916105.1 Streptomyces sp. GC420
CCTTCGCCGCGCCGGGGCTCGGCGACGGTCAGCGGCTCGCGTCCGCCGCGCTACCGGCGCCGCGGGAAGCCGGCGGCGCGGACACGGGCCGGCTTCCGCGGCCGTGGTCGGCGACGTCTTTGTCGAGGTCGGGCTATTCGGCGGTGGCGAGGATCTCGGCCAGCGCCGCCACGGCCGCTGCCGCAGCTTGACGCTGCGGTGCAGGATCTCGGTGAGCCGGATCATGCTCCCGCCGTCCGGCGGAGCCTCGAACGAGGTACTGGTCATGGCACTGCTTCCTTCAGGGCCGCGGGGAGCGGCCGGTCACTTCGTGGCGAGGTAGAGGTCGGTTGGGGCGGGCCGGGTGGCCGGAGTGCCACGCAGCAGCGGGGTGAAGATCGGGGCGAAGGGCCCGTGTTCCTGGAGCTGCTGCAGGGTGGTGACGCCGATGTTGATGTCGCCCTTGAGCCGGCTGAGGCGGACGTCCGCACCGGCGCGCGTGTAGAGGTCCTCGGTGCGCGCGGCCAGCCGTTGCGGGCGCCGGTCCGGCTCCCCGGCCTTCGGCGGCGCCGCGTCGAGAACCACCAGGACCCGGGGAAAAACCGGGTAGTTGTACATCCACGCCGGCCTGGTCGCGTTCGGCGTGCGTCGCGTGCGATCCGCGCTCTGCGGGACGTACTCGTACAGCCGGCCGTACGCCTGCAGCTTCGCGGCGAGCCGCGCGGAGGTCATCGTGGCGCGGTCGAGTTCGACGAAGAAGCTGAGCATGGTGCGCCGCCCGTTCTCCACGTGCACGTAGTTGAGGACGGCGTCGCTGATGACGTGGTCGTCCTCGAAGCGTCGTTGGCCGTCGCGGATCCGGTTGGCGACTTCGGGGGTCCAGTCCAGCGGCCCGCACTCGTGCCCCAGCCGACGCGCCCACTCGACGAAGGCGACCCCGACCTCGTTCACCGCGAGCGTGTGCGCCTGCCGGGCGCCGGCGACGGACTCGGGCGTCACCCGGTACGGCCGCGCGGGCAGTTCGCCGGCCTCCTCCACGGACTCGGCGCCGGCTTCGGTGAGGAACCACAAGAACGGCTGGCTCTGCACCCGCCCGCGACCGCCTGGCCCTTGGGCCCGGATCCGGTCGACCAGTCCGGCCTGGAGCAGCTCGCCGAGCTGCCAGCGCAGGTACACGGGGCGGGCCGGCCGCTTCTCCGGCAGGGTCAGCAGCACGTGCAGCTGGTGGGTGGAGAGCACCCGGTGCTGGTACAGCAGCTCCAGGACCTCGCCGCCGATCGCGTGGAAGCTGCGCGTGGGTGACGCGAAGCTACGCGTAGGCGCCGCCGCGGCGGCCGCTTCGACAGGGGGCAGAGTCATCCGAGCCTCGACTGGTTCTGGTGGGGGTTGATCGGGTGGACGTTGTCGGGGGCTTCCTCGGCCGGGTTCGGCTCCGCGCCGCTGATGACGGTGCCTTCGCTGTCGTGGACGCGCGGCCTTGCCGCTCCGCTGTCGGACGCGGTGCCGTCGACCGGTCCGTCCGGGCCCTCGGGGTCGGGCGGTGCGACCTCGTCGAAGTCGGGCTCGTCCGGCGGCAGATCGGCGCCGGCCGGTTCGTCGTCGTCCGGCGGGACGGGGAGGGTGACGATGAACCGGCGCAGCCGCGAGTCCAGGCGGCGCAGGTCGGTGAGGATGTCGCGGACCGAGCGCCGCTGCAGGTTCTCGTCGATGGCCCGCGCCAGCCGCTCCTCGTTCTGCGGCCGGTAGTAGTCGCCGTACAGGTCCTCCACCGAGGCGCCGCGGACCCGGAACGGGTCGGTCGTGCCGCCTTCGAGCGTCACGGACATCACGTAGCTGTACCGGTTGAGCTGGACGATCGTGTCGGGGGCGACCTTCTTGCCCCAGCGGCGGGTGACCAGCGTCGCCTCGTCGACGTCGGACGCGGTCGTCGACAGGATGGACAGGTTCTGCAGCAGGCCCTGCCTGGTAGTGGCGCTCAACCGCTGCGCCATCTGCGTCATGGCGAGCAACTTCACGTTGTACTTGCGCAGCTGCTCGGTGATCTGGGCGAGGGTGCCCTTCGATGCGCCGTCCACGCTGGTCAGCTCGTCGATGAAGGTGTAGAAGTCGCGCCGCTGGTCGGGCGGGGTGTCCCGCCGCGAGAGGCCGGCCCGGAAGAGGTCGTAGATCAGCAGGGAGCTGATGATGCGGTCGACGTCGCCGGTGCCGGCGGGGCAGACAAAGACGATCTTCCCGGTGTCCATGGCGTGCCGGATGTCGTACGTCGACCGGCTCGACCCGAGGAACGCCTTGATCGCGTTGGAGGAGGACAACCGCTCGATGATGTTCGTGACGACCGGGATGGCTTCCTTGCTGTAGCCCGGGAAGACGTTCTCCCAGAAGTCCCGGATGTCCTTGGGCAGGTACGGCAGCACGTTGGTCCGCCAGACGGCGTCCGTGAGGATCGTGCGGATCTGGAAGACGGTGGGCGCAAGGTCGGGCCGGCCGGCGCGGCAGACGTGCCACGACAGGTACACCAAGGACTCGACCGCGCGCGTGAGGATGGTCTTCGCACGGCCGGCCGAGTCGGACCAGTTCAAGGCCGCGGCGAAGCCGGTGACGATGTACTGGACGATGTCGGGGATCTCGGACTCGCGCCGGCGCTCCATCGACAGCGGGTTCCAGGAGCCGACCATCTTGTCGAGCTCGGGGCTCGTGAGGTCGATCTCCCAAATCCGGTCGGCCAGTTCCTTGTGCGCCAGGTACGGCCGGGCACGGGTCCAGCCGTCACCATGGGGATCAAGGAAGAGGACGCCGAACCCGCCGTGGGCGATCGCGATCGCCTGCACGAGCGACATCTCGGTCTTTCCGAAGCCGGACTTGCCGAGGAACAGGGCGAAGAGCAGGTACTTCAGCGGGACGCCGGCGAGGCGCTCCCCGCCGCCGGACTTCGCCACCCACCCGAGAGGCAGCAGACCGCGCTGTCCCGTCCACGTCGGCAGTGCGGCGGGCGGCGGCGGGACGACTCCGCCCGAGCGGGCGATGTTCGGGGCCATGTTGTGCTTGGTGGGGGGCTTGAGCAGCCCGGCGATCTCCTGGGCGGTCACCCAGGAGTGCCGGCGCGGTACGAAGAGCCCGGTCTCGAAGCGGCGGTCGAACCTGCCCCGGTAGATCCAGTGGTCCGCCCGGACGCGGGTGACTCCGAGGTGGAGACCGACGGGGCGCAGGTGGTTGTCGCCGGACCACGGCTCCAGGGCGGCGAGGACCTGGTCGAGCAGCATCCGGGCCCGGTACTCGTCGCGAGCGCAGGTGCGCACGAGCAGCTGCATGGAGAAGACGGGCTCGGCCCCGGGGACGAGCTTGCCCATGGCGGCCTTCATGTCCGTGATGCGGTAGGTGGTGCGCTGTTGGTGGTGTTGCCGCTGCCGTGCGCCGCCGCCCTGGTTGCCTTTCATTTCGGTGGCGATTTCGGACATCACCGCGCCGAGGTCGAAGCCGAACCGGTTGGTGCGCTGCTGGGGCATGCCGGGTATGGCCGGCCCGTCGGAAGGGTTGCGGCGGGCCTGTGCCAGCAGGCGCCGGCGGCGGCTGCTGACACGGTTGGGGGAAACGGGCACGAGGTCCAGGACGACGTCGGCGCTCTCACCGAGGTCCTCGCGGACGTCGGCTACCGCGTTGGCCAGGGCCTCGAGCGGATCCGGGGTGAGCGGCACTTCGCGCAGGGCGAGGTGGTCGGGGAGGGCCAGGGCGAGCTCGGCGCGGGCGTAGTGCATCTCCCGGGTGGCCGGCCTGCCGCGGCCGCCTGTTTCCGGCTTGGCGAGGTCGACCGGTTGGGCGACGGTCGTGTCTGGTGCGATGGTCATGATCTACCTGTCTGTGGTGTGCGTCGGGGCGTCAGGAGCCGAGCCGGATCTGCGGCCGTTCGCGCGCAGCCCTGCCGTCGGCTTCCACCGGCCGCATCTCCACCTGGGCGTAGCCCTGGTGGCGCAGCACCGACATCGCTCGGTCCGGGCCCTCGACCCTCATGGACAGCGATCCGTTGGAGATGGTGAAGCGGACACGGAGGGCGCTGGTGCGGGTCGAGGAGACGAGCCAGCGCGACACGCTCTTGTGCGCGCGGGCCATCTGGTGTCCGAAGCGGATGACCTCTTCCGGCTTCGGGTCGAAGCCCGTGGTCGGCAGTACCTCCAGGGCCGTTCGCTTGGCCATCGGGCCGCGGGACAGGGCCCAGCGGACTGCGGCAGCGCCGCCGCCGGCAGCAAGAGCGAGCAGCGCGACCCACCAGGCGTTGGCCATCACCGAGTCCGTCAGCCGCTCGGCGTGACCCGGAAGGTCGCCGATGAAGCCGATCACGCCGTCGACGAGGTCGTTCGTGGTCATCGCCCACCGCCCGAGGACGAGGCGCGCGGCGGCGCCGCGGCGGCCGGAGCGGGCACGGGGGGAGTCGGGAGCACGGCGGCACCTCCAAAGAGCAAACGGGCTTTTCACCTGCTACAGGTGTCGGGATCCGGCTCGGTGTGACACTCCGCTCCGAATTTCTTCGCGGTGTTGCGTCGGTCGGCGTCACGACCCCTTGCAGGGGCACGTGACGCCGACCGACGGGTCAGATGTCGACGCCGTGACCGCGGAGGTAGGCCAGCGGGTCGATGTCCGATCCGTACTCCGGTCCGGTGCGGATCTCGAAGTGGAGGTGCGGACCGCTGACGTTGCCCGTGGCCCCGGAGTATCCGATCCGGTCGCCGCCCTTCACCTTCTGGCCCACGGAGACGTTCAGCGAGGACTGGTGCGCGTACTGCGAGTACTTGCCGTCCCCGTGCTTGATCACCACCTGGTAGCCGTACGCGCTGTTCCAGCCGGCCGTCACCACGGTGCCCGGGCCGACCGCGCGGATCGCGGTCCCTGTGGGCACCGGGAAGTCGATCCCGGTGTGGTAGCCGCTCGACCACATCGACCCCGAGACCCGGTAGCCGGTGCCGATGTGCTTGTCGGCGACCGGGGCGACCCACGAGCCCGAGGTGCTGCCCGAGCCGGGCTCGGTGTAGTTGGGCCGCTTCATGATCAAAATCCGGCCTTTCCAGAACGAGAGGGGCTTGATCCGGACGCGGGCACCGGTATGCGGCGCGTCGATCACCTCCCCGCCGCCGATGAACATGGCGACGTGCTCCGGGCTGGAGGCGCTGCCGCCCGAGAAGAGCAGGTCGCCGGGACGCAGGTCCTTCTGCGAGTTCACCTTGGTGCCGATGTCGACCTGGTCGTACGTGACACGGGGGAGGTTCACGCCGACCTTGCTCCAGGCGTACTTGACCAGGCTGGAGCAGTCGCACCCGTTGGAGCCCTGGAACGGGGGCTTGCAGTTCCCGCCCAGGACGTAGGGGGTGTTGTAGGCCTCCTTGGCGCCCGCCACGACCTTGGCCAGACCCCCGGACGTCTTGCCGTCCATCGGTGCGGACCAGCGCTCAGCCCGGTCCCGGATCTCGCGGACGTACTTGCGCGTCTCCTCGTACGGCGGGATCCCGCCGTACTTCTTCACGTTGTTCCCGCCGGCGTTGTAGGCGGCGAGCATGTTGTCGACGACGTCACCGGGCACGCTGCGGATCTCATCAGCGAGCTTGCAGTCGTAGGCCACCATCGAGGGAACCGCGTCCTCAGGGTCCAGCGGGTCCGCACCACCCTTGTTGTTGGCGTCGATGCCTTCGGTCGCCCAGGTGGAGGGGATGAACTGCGCGATGCCCAACGCGCCGGCTCCGCCGTCGGGCGGGTTCTTGCGAAAGTTGGACTCCTGGTAGAGCTGGGCGGCGATCAGCGAGGGAGTGACCTCCGCACAGCCGTACCTCGACACGGCATCGAGGATGATGGGGCGCAGCCAGTCGGGTATCTCTTTGGTGTCCGACAGGCCGCCGCCGAATCCCGCGTTCTCCAGTGCGTCGCTCGTGTTGTCCTCACCGATCGCCGACGACAGTGCCAGCACGGCGCTGATGATCAGGCCGAGTCCGAGCAGGGAGGAGACAAGGCCCGCGATCAGCACCCGTCGCAGGACCTTGGACTCGCCCTGCTCAGACATTGGGCAGCCCCACGACACGCCAGCTGCCGTCGGCGCCGCGGCGCAGCTTGAGGGCCACCTGCTCTTCGGACTCGGTGACGGGCCCCTTGGCCGGCGACTCCTTCAGCTTGTAGATCACGCGCGCGAAGCTGGAGTCCTCGCTGGGGGCTGGCGCTCCGTCCGGCAGCGACACCCGCAGAACCGTCACGGTCACCTGGACCTGGCGGTCCTTCCAGCTCAGCCACTGCTGCGTGCCGGCGCTGCCGCTGGTGTGGGTGCGCAGGTCCTCGGCGAGGTCCCCGGCGGCGTAGGCGGCGGCACGCCTGGATGCGTCGTCGAACGACGAGTCCCGGCCCGGCCGGGCGTCGTGGCTGGCCCATGCCGTCGTGAAGGCGCGGGCCACTTCGTCGACCGGCGCTGGAACCCGCGCCGGGTCGGGGTCCGGTACGTCATGGGACCCGGACGGTTCGGCATTGGGCGAGGCCTCGGCTGGGGGTGTGTCGTCCTTGCCGTTCCCGACCGCTGCGCTGGATGGCGCGGTCGTACGCGGAGCCGATCCGGAGCCGGCGGGACGCTCGCCTCCACCGAGTCCGAGGAGCAGGGCGACACCAACAGCTGCCAGGACAGCCGCAGCGACGAACAGCGCGATCGTCCCGCGCTGAGCACGTACACGCGCGGCATCGGTTTTGGGCATGGAGGTCCCCCGTGAGGTGGTTCTGGTGCGGTGATCTGGGCGGCCGGGACCTTGGAGGTCCCGGCCGCGCCCCGGCTACGGCCGGGGCCTGGGCGGGCCGGGCGGCCGGGTGGCTCGCCGGATGGCCCGAGGCGGACCAGACGGCTTGGCCGGCGGTGTCGGCGGTGCAGGGGTGGGCGGGGTCGGCATCTTCGGCACCGCGGCCGGCCCGGCAGCCGGCGGCTTGACCGAACTCGGCGTCTTCGTCCCGGCCGCCTTCGGCGCGGTCTTGCCGGGGGTCTTGGATCCGGCCGCCGACGGCGCGCCCCCGGGGGTCTTCGGCGCGATCGCTCCGGCACGGGGCCCGGGAGGAGTCGCGGCCCTCGGGTTCGGCTTGATCTGCGCCAGACCGAGGTTGACCTGCGCCTTCGTCCCTTGCTTCGCCACGAACTTCCCGGCCGTGGCGACGTTGCGCACGTACTCGTCCTTGAAGTCCTTGGCCTCCTGGACCTTCTTGTCGACGGTGCGCGCCTTCACGGCCTTGAGGTCGTCGGCGACCTTCTTCCCACGTGCTACCGCCGCGGCGCCGCCCCGCTTGGTTGCGGCGACGCCGCGGGGAATGCCCACCGGCGCGCCGACGGTGGCCATGAAGGCGAACTTCGTCGCTTTGGCGCCGTACTTGGCGGTGGCGGCGGCCGCTTTGCCGGTGGCCATGGTGGCCCTGCCGCCCCGGGTCTGGGACATCTTGTTCGCGGCGGCCGTGGCCAACCGCTTCTTCAGCGTCTGCTTGGCCGCCTGCTGTGCCGCGACCTTTGCGGCCGCGCTCGCGCCGCCGGTGCCCACGGCTGCGGCGGCGTTGGTGGCGAGCCGGGCCGCGGTTCGCAGTCGGCTGGCCTTGCGGTTGGCCTGCGGCGAGCCGACCCAGGCGTTCTTGGCGGCCTTCATGCCCTGGCCGACGGGCCTGCTCACGCGCCGGGCCTCGCCGCGGGCCTCGCCCCACATCTGCTTCAGGCCGGGGGCGGTCTCGGCATAGCGGCCGGGGCTGTTGAACACCGAGCGGCGGGATCCGCCGACGCGGGCGTTGACGAGCTTGCGGTTGAGGTTGACCGCGATGCTCTGCGCGGTCTGCTTGATGCGCTTGTGGCCGGCCAGACCGGCGACGGCGGTGACGTCGATGACGATGAATTTGACGGCGAGGACGTCGCCGGTGTCCGCGTCGATGAGGGCCAGGACGATCAGGATGAAGATCGCCAGGAAGAGGATGGAGATGATGACGCCGAGGACTGCCTTGGTGATCGCGGAGAACCAGCGCCACAGGGTGGCGCGGCCGCCGCCGGGCAGGATGCCGGCGGTGAGGGCCCAGTGGCCGCGGATCGCCTCGAAGGCCAGCCAGCCCTGCGCGGTGAGGAACGTGCCGGTGACCAGGATCATGAGGATGGCCACGATGACGGCGGCGATCGCGACGAACAGAGCGGAGAAGGCGAGGTCGGCGGAGGCCCGCTTGGCCTTGGGCTTCACGTCCCCGCACGCGGCCTCGAACTTCTTCGAGTTCTCGGTGAGCTGCCCGATGAAGTTCGTGTCGTAGATCGAGTCCATCATCGCGGCGTCCCAGTAGTTCATCCCGAGCTGGTCGAGGTTGAACTCGGCGAGCTTGAACTCGCGGAACGCCTTGTCGCACTGTCCGTCGAAGGTCTGCCCGTACACCATGAGCTGATTGGGCTTGACGATGAACGCCTCCACGAGGGCGTCAGTGATCGGCTTCGCCACGTTGTTGGGGTCGGCGCTGCCCTTGGCGCTCGCCGGGTCGTCGGCCAGCACGATGGAGGCGACCTCCAGAGTGAAGTCCTTCGACTTCCCCACCAGGCCTCCCTCCGAGAGCAGCATGGTGGAGCCCTGCGGCTGAGCCTGGTCGTGCTGGCCGAGCAGCACCTGGGCCGGCGAGACGAGCACGGTGGTGGTCAGTGCGGCGACGACGAGGGAGACCCCGATCTCGGCGAAGCCTCGTGAGCGCTCCTTGAAGAGGATCAGCCAGCCGCAGTAGAAGCCGGCGAACGTGA
The DNA here is from genome assembly GCF_009916105.1 of Streptomyces sp. GC420. Taxonomy (GTDB): domain Bacteria; phylum Actinomycetota; class Actinomycetes; order Streptomycetales; family Streptomycetaceae; genus Streptomyces. Next base: position 8,729 of record NZ_JAAAXQ010000211.1, read on the forward strand.
GAAACAGGCCGGGGAGCCCCAACCTGTCGATGACCTGGTTCTTGATGGTGCTGGAGATGTCCTCGACGGGGCCGACCATGACCTTGGCCAGCCCGAAGTTCAGAGCCCACTTGATCAGCCAGCAGGTGAAGCCGATGACCCACTTCGAGACGCCGAAGAGCAGCTGGGCGACGATGTTCCAGATCTTGAGGTCGATGTCCTTCCAGCCACCGGTATCCGTTTTGACGGTGTAGGAGCTGATCGGGACGCCGTCCTTGTCGGTGACGTTGAACGGCTGGAGCAAGCCGTCGCTGCCGTCCTTCGGCTTCTGGTTCAGGTTCTTGCCGGCCGGGCCCGCAGCCGGCGCGGAGGTGCTGGGCGAAGGCGACGGGTCTGCCGTGGCTGCAGGGGCCAGCACCACGGTGAACAGGGCCACCAGGACGGCGATCAGACCGAGGCGCCGCTTGATCCCCCTTCGCTGTATGCGGCTCATGCGAGGGCTCCGTCCGCCTCGGCGAACTCCACGGCCTCGTCGTCCTCCTCGGCACCCTGCCCAGGCGTCGTAGTGATCGCGGCGGCGGCGTTCTCGTCCGCCGGGATCAGCACCTTGATCCCCGCGATCCGCTTGCGGAGGTCGCGGTAGAGGCCCTCGCCGGCCCGCAGGGCGCGCTCGGTCTCGCTGACGTTGAGCGGGGAGAGGTTCTCGGTGATGACCTTGAGCATCTCCTCGTCAGCCGGGTCGAGATCGAGGAACTCCAGGCACCTGGCGGCCAGCGCCTTGCCGCGGTGACGGAAGACGAAGATGTGGGACAACAGCGCCCGGATCTTGTCGCCGATCTCCGACTTCGGGCCGATGTCATACGGGTCGTGCGAGCCTGCGAAAGCGCCGGCGTTGTGCTTGCGGCCGTCGGCGATGAGCTCGAGCAGCAGGTTGGAGCCCTCCGCGGACGAGGTGAGCCACCAGCACTCGTCGAGGAAGACGCCGGCGAACTCGTTCGGGTCGGCGAACGCGATCTCCCGGCAGAGCGCCGTCATCAGGTACATCAGCCGCCAACCGAAGCGCTTTTCGACCTCCAGGCTCGGGAGGCGGTGCTCGGAGAGCTCCTCCTTGGTGGGCAGGCCCAGGCGGTCGACGGCGAAGACGATGCTGTCGGCGTCGGTGATCCGTACGACCGGCAGCGTGGGGTCGAAGATGACGCGGCCGAGGTCCTTCTTCGCCAGCGACCGCAGCTTGCGCACGAGTTCGGAGGCGGCGGCGCGGACCGCGTTGTCGTTCGGCTCCTCCGGGTCGGGCGTGCGGGCCCGGTCGGCGAGCGTGTCCATCAGCGCGGTCATGCTGGGCTTGGGCCCGAGCCGGGTGGCCTCGATGGCCTCGGCGAGGGTGATGCCCTCGATGCTCATCGAGCCGATGTCCAGGAGCGGGGTGAGGAAGGACTCGGTGTAGCGGGCGGCGCGCGGGCCGCGGAAGACGCGCAGGGGGTCGAGGGAGACGCCGGCGTTCTCGTCGACGTTGATGATCTGGGTCGTGCCGGGGCAGGCGTTCGCGAATCGCGACCACTCCTGCTGCGGAGTGCGGTCGATGACCAGGGCGCGGCCGCGGGAGTTCCTCTGGCCGGCACGGTGGCCGGTGGTGAGGATCGAGTACATCGCGCACTTCATCGCGACGGACTTTCCGGAGCCGAGCTCGCCGACGAACGCGGCCGATGCCGAGGCGTTGACGCGGGGGCCGTGGGAGAAGTCGACCAGTACGGGGCGGACGCCGCCGCCGTTGAGCTGGAGGCCGAAGAGGCTGCCGGAGTCGTCGCCGAGGCCAGCGCCGCAGAACGGCATCGACATGGCGAAGTCCCTGGCCAGCAGGTACTGGGTGTAGTCGAGCATCGGCCCCGGGGTCTTGGTGCCGGGCAGCATGCCGTGGAAGAGCGCGACCTGGTCGCCGGTGGGCCTCACGAGTGTGTAGTCGTTGCCGCCGAAGTGGTTGGCCAGCGACGTGGCCTTCTCGTCGGCCTCTTCGGGGGTGGTTCCCCACACGCAGGTGGCGACGGTGGCGCGGATCTCGACCTCGGTGCTGGAGGCGGTGAGCCGGTCGCGGTACTCGTCCAGGGCGAAGGACGCCTTGTCGAGGGAGGCCGGCACCCCGGAGGTCTCCCCGTCGTATTCGCCGCGCTGGTGGGCGAGCTCGCGCTGCTGGCGCCGGCTCTTCGGTTCGGCCTTCGAGCCGGACTCGACGTGCAGGCGGACGGCCCAGTCCACGGGGAAGTTGAACTCGTCCAGCGCCGCCAGGTACTCGCTGCCGGGGAAGCGAAAGGCTTCGGGCATCTCGCTGAGAACGCAGAACGCCTGGTAGGAGTCGCCGTGTTCGCTGGTGGCGCGCAGGTAGCGGCGCTTGAAGGGGTTGGTCGGGCCCTTGGAGGCCCGGGTGCCGCGACCGCCCTCGTCCAGGATCACCTGGGTGTGGGCGGTCACCGTGTGGCCGCGGCCGCGCAGGGCGCGCGGTGCGCCGTCCTCGGGAAGGAGCGGCTCGCTCAGGCCTCGGCGGGCGCTGTGCCCATAGATCCACAGGATCTCCGCCTCGGTGGCCGGCCGCATCTTGATGCCGGAGGGCCAGCCGGCCGCCAGGCGGTTGGCCTGCTCCAGGCGCTGGCGCTCCTCGGAGAGGGAGATCGGGGCGACCGGCAGGCCGAGCGCGCCCATGACCTCGACCTGGAGCGAGGAGAGGACCGCCCGGCTGCTCTGCTTGAAGTCGAGGTGGGGCAGGGGGACGGCGAGGAAGTCGACGCGGCCGGTGAGTTCGAGGTCCTGGAGCTGGTCGAGGACCTTCAGCGCCAGGTCGACGTACTCGGGGGAGGCGTCGAGGTCGACGCCGGCGGTCATGCGGGTGACGACCGACGCGGCGTCGACGCTCGGGCACAGGCTGAGCAGGAGGGCCTCGCCCCGAAGGGATTTGAAGAGGGCTTCCAGGGAGTCCAGCCGCTCACGCTTCGTGGACTTGCTGGCGTGGGTGTAGTTCTCGGTGTCGACGCGCCACACCGCCCACACGGTGGCGGCGGTGGTCCAGATGAGGTGGCCGCTGATGTGCCGGACGGGGAGACGCATGGGTTCTTCCTTCTGTGCTGGTGGTGATGACGAGGCGGTTCGTCACTGCTCGTCGAGGGAGGCCAACAGGGCCTGCAGCCCGGTCTTGGGTTCCGACCGGGCCGCCGCGGCCGCGGCTGGCACCGGTCCCGGGCGGGCTGTGCGCCGGGCCACGGGAGCGGGCACCGGGGCGGGCTTGGCGGCGGCCGCCGGGGCGGGCCGCTCGGCGGACCGGACGCGCACCGTGCAGGTGGCGGTCGCCAGTCGCGGTCGAGCGACCCGCTGCGGCTTGCCGGCCAGACGTCCCTGGGCCGGAGTGGAGGAGTAGATGAGCAGGCTGCGCACGGCGCGTGCCGGGTCCCGGCCGTCGAGCCGCGCGTACCGCAGCACCCAGGCCAGGCCCCAGGGGATCAGTGCCATGAGGATGAAGTTCATAGCGCCGAAGTGGGCCCACAGGTCCCGGGTCATGACGAGGAGCCCGAAGCTGATCACCATGGTCATGACCTGGGTGATCGTGTAGGGCCCTCCCGGGAGCCGGCCGGCTCCCGGGAGCTTGCCGATGACCAGCGGGTGCTTACGGGCTCGCGTGTACGAGTGCCCGATCAGCTCCTCCTCCGAGGCGCTCACGAGACCCGCCAGCCCTCACCCGCCATAGCGGTGGCGTCGCCGGTGACGTGGACGACGGACACCGACGTTGCGGTGTCGTCGATCTCGGAGCCGACCTTGGTCTTGAGGACGTTGAGGTTGCTGATGCCCCAGAGCACGAGGGCGGCCAGGACGAAGGCGACGAGGGTGCCGACGAAGGACCGGGTCTTCCACCAGGCCATCAGCACGGCGATGATCGCCATGAGGGCGGCCACGGCGAGGACCAGCGTGCGGACCTGCCCCGTCTTGGTGTTGGCCCAGTCGAGGACGTCGCCGGCGAGGACGACGTGGTCGGGGTTGGCTGCTGCCAGAGTGCGCATGAACGATTCCTCTTTCTCAGGAGTTCGACGGCGACGGCGAGTCAGATGCCGTGGCTGCGTCGGGGCTTGGGGTAGTGGTGTGCGGCGCCGCCGAGGGCGGGCTGCTCGCGCGAATAGCCGGGGCGTCGTCGACGGACGCGACCTCCCAGCGGCCGGCGCGGGACTTGAGGGTGAGCGCGTAGTTCAGCGAGACCGGGCTGCCGGCCTGGTCCGTGGCATCGACCTGGACCAGCTGGTGCAGCACCGTGCCGTCGGCCGGCACCTTCTGCTGGCCCGAGCCGGACGAGTCGTCCTGGACGCCGGTCACCTTCACTGCGGCGTACGGTGCAGGGCTGATCGGCTGGAGCCGCGTGCCGGGCGAGGTGTAGCGGTCGAGCTCGGTCGTACCGGTCAGGTAGGCGGCCAGGAATCCGCGGGCGGTCTCGACCGACGGGTCCGCGCTGCTCGACCCGCGGTCGGTCTCGTACGCCAGGCCGCCCGGCTTGAGCGCGGCCGGTGCGGCCACCTGCGCCGGCAGCGACGTCGCCGCGTAGCCGGCGGTGGCGCCCTGCTCCGTGCCGCCGGCGCCGGCCGGGCCGGTGGCCTGGATACCGACACGGAAGTACTGGACGCCCAGCCGCGTGGACTTGCCCTTGTCGTCGTGTGCGGTGACGTCGGCGGCGACGGTGACGGACCAGTAGCCGGGCTGGACCTCGCGGGAGGCAATCACGGTGGACTGGGTGGCCGTGCGGGTTCCGGGCTTGACCGCGAGCGCGACGGAGCCGGAGTAGTACGGCGCCAGGTCCCGCTCGGTGCCCTGGCCAGCCTGCAGATAGGCGGAGACGAACAGTTCAGCGAAGCCGGCCGGCCCGACCGGCGACGCCGGCGACGCCGCGGCGGCCGGTTTGGCCGCGCCCTGGGCGGGAGCGGACGAGGAGAGGAACGCGAGCGCGCCGAGGACGGGGCCGGAGACCACGAGCGCCCAGACACCGGCACGGACCAGCCGGGAGAGCCCGGCCATCTGGGCCGTGCTCGTCTTCCACCCGGTCTCATCCGGCTCGTCCGCCGGCGTCTCCTGGGGCTCGTCTACTTCCTCGTCCCAGGCCTCCGCCTCGACGAGCTGCTTCTTGGCCGCCTTGCGCGGCCGGCGCTGCCGCCTCACGACGCCGTCCGCAGGGCCTGGACGGTCAGGACCGTCGAGATGCGCTCCTTGAGCTGGTCCGGCGTGCGCTGCAGCAGCACATCCCACGACGCCAGAGAGGCCTCTGACTCCTTGTCGAGGAAGGCGCGCATCTGCTCGTGCAGGTCACGGTCCATCGGCCGGCTCACCAGAGCGGCAGCGATCTTGGTCAGCTCGCGCGAGGCACGGGCCACACGGGCCTCGTCGGCGTCTAGCAGCTGTCGGCCGGTGCCGGCCGGGGACATCGTGGTCACGTCGGTTCTCCCGGAGTCGAGAAGGGGCGGGGC
>NZ_JAAAXQ010000212.1 GCF_009916105.1 Streptomyces sp. GC420
CCTCCGCCCCGCACCGGGCCCGCCGCGCAGGCAGCGGCGGAGGGCGTAGGGCGGAGGGCCGGAGGCGCGGCCGCGGCCGGGGTCTCAGACGTGATCGACCAGCTGCGCGTACCCCCGCTGCCGGGCGCAGTGCGCGCAGCAGAAGAACTGACCGTCGGCCTGAAGCCCGTGGCCGAGAATGCGGCACTGACAGTTGTCGCAGATCGGGGCCATCCGCTGGGCCGCGCACTCCAGGCTGTCGAATACATGGACCGCTCCGGCGGCCCGTACCTCGAACGCCAGCTCGTAATCGTTGTTGCAGACCTCGCACACCGCCATGAAGGTTCACTCCTCGCTGTGTCCAGCCGTCGGCAGGGACGCAATCACCGAACGCGCAATACGCGTATGTCGGTCATCGTTCCAGCTTTGGGGTGTGTCCGCTCGGTCGAGAAGGTCCGGATGGCGGCCGTCGAGGTGCGCCGGCCCGGTGACATCCCTCAGGCGGGGGCGCCGTGGCCGGCAGGCGCACCGCTCTTCGGGGCGGCCGTGTCCTTCGAGGCGGACCGCAGCCCCGTCAGCAGGGCGTCGAGGAGCCCGATGGCGCGCTGTTCGGCGGCGGAGGCGCTGCCGGTGAGCAGCTGGAACAGCAGGGCGCCGACCAGGGCGTCCGCGACGGCCTCCAGGTCGGCGTCGGGGCGCAGCTGTCCGGCGTCGACGCCGGCCCGGAGCCGGTGCACGAGCGGCGTGCACCACGGGCCCGTGAGCCGGCGGTAGAGGTCCTCGGCGTCGTGCGGGTTCTCCGCCGCCGCGGCGGTCAGGGCAAGGATGAGGGAGGCGTTCCCGGGGTCCGCGGCCGACACCGCCTGGCGGCGGAGCCAGCTTCGCAGGTCCTGCTCGACATCGCCGGTGTCGAGCGGCACCACGCCGGCTCCGGGGGCGGCGGACAGGAAACTCTCGCGAACGGTCTCCGCCACCAGCGCTCCCTTGGAGGGCCAGCGCCGGTACAGGGTCGGCTTGCCCACACCCGCCCGCGCGGCGACGCCCTCCATCGACAGCCTGGCGTATCCGTCCCGTACGAGCAGCTCCCGCACCGCTTCGAGGATCGCCTGATGCATGGCCGCGCTGCGGGGTCGTCCTCGCTGACGTTCCTCACCCATGACGGCCATCCTACGGGCCCGGGTGTAGCCTCCGTTACGGAACGAAACGTAATGTAATTCAAGGGAGGGCCCCTCATGGGCGCGAACGTGGTCGTAGTGATCGGTGTGGGCGGCATGGGCCAGGCCATTGCCCGCAGGCAGGGCCCGGGCAGGCGTGTCCTGCTCGCCGACTTCAACGAGGACCTCCTGAACGGCACGGCCGAGACACTCCGGGGAGAGGGCCATGACGTCGTCACGCGCCCCGTCGACGTCTCCTCCCGCGCCTCGGTGGCCGCGCTCGCCGACGCGGCGGCGGAACTGGGCAGCGTCACCGAAGTGGTCCACACGGCCGGGCTCTCCCCGGTGCAGGCGCCCGCCCTGGCGATCCTGAACGTCGACCTTCTGGGCGTGGCCCTGGTCCTGGAGGAGTTCGCGCGGGTCATCGCCCCGGGCGGCGCGGGAGTCGTCATATCCAGCATGGCCGGTCACATGGCGGCGCCGGTGCTCGACGCCGCGCAGGAACAGGCGCTGGCCCACACCCCCGCCGACGAACTCCTGCAACTCCCGTTCCTCACGGCGGAGGCGGGAAGCGCCGGAAGCTACGGCGTGTCGAAGCGCGCCAATCACCTCCGCGTCCAGGCGGCCAGCGTGCCGTGGGGCGAGCGCGGCGCGCGGATCAACTCCGTCAGCCCCGGCATCATCTCCACTCCGATGGGACAGCAGGAACTGGAGGGTGAGAGCGGGAAGGGGATGCGTGCCATGATCGAGGCCTCGGCGGCGCGGCGGGTGGGCACGCCCGGGGACATCGCCGAGGCGGTGGCCTTCCTGCTCGGTCCGGCCTCCACGTTCATCACCGGCACCGACCTGCTCGTCGACGGCGGCGTCGTGGCGGCCCTGCGCTCCGGCCGCCTGAAGCTGTCCGCGTGACTCCTGCCGGAACGCGGTCCGGGCCCCGGCCCGCTCGACGGTGCCGTCGCGCTGGCTGCGCCGCCACGGCGGTCGCGGTCCGCGCGGAGGCCGGCGGCCCCTCCTCGCCGCCCGCCCACGGCCTGGACGGAGGGCCGGCCGGGCCTGCCGCCCCACGGGATCCGGACGCGGGGCGGAGCGCGGCCGGCTCCTGACCGTTTCCGCCAAAGGGTGCGGGACCGGTCCACCGGGGTACGCGCTTCAGCGCGCACTCCGCTGTACGCCCCGCCGCCCCGAGGAGGAGACGTGCCCGAAGAGGAACCCCGGCTGCTTGTCTTCGACGTCAACGAGACACTCAGCGACATGGGTCCGCTGCGGACCCGCTTCGAACAGATCGGCGCTCCGGGCCATCTGATGCCCCTCTGGTTCGCCGGCGTACTGCGCGACGGCTTCGCCCTCACCGCCGCGGGAGCCTACGCGGACTTCGCGGCCGTCGCCCGCGACGGGATCCGGGGGTTGCTGTCCACGGCCGGCGGACGGTCCGGGGACGTGGAGGAAGCGGCACGCCACGTGCTGGAGGGATTCGCCGAACTGGAGGTGCACCCGGACGTGCCCGACGCCGTACGGGCCCTTCGGGAGGCGGGCTTCCGGCTGGTCACCATGACCAACGGCAGCGCCGCCCTCACGGGCCGGCTGCTCGGCCGTGCCGGGCTCCTGGACTGCTTCGAGGCGCTGCTGGACGTGAGCGGGCCACGGTGCTGGAAACCCGCGCCTGCCGCGTACCGGTACGCCGTCGAGCGCGCCGGCGTACGGCCGGGCCAGGCCCTGCTGGTCGCCGTGCATCCCTGGGACGTGGACGGGGCGCAGCGCGCGGGGCTGGAGGGCGCCTGGCTGCGGCGGGACGCGGCGGCGTACCCGGACGTGATGCTCCCTCCGGCCTACACGGCCCGCGATCTCCGGGCACTGGCCGCGGTGCTGACGTCGGAGTAGCACCCGCGTCCGCGGCGGGGGCCTGGGTGGCGGTCGAGGGACCGCCCCCACTCAATGCCGGTGCCTCTGCATGCCGGTGCCTCTGGCCGACGGAACGGGCGGTGCGTACCGGATGGTGACGGGCGGCATCGCCGTCGGCCCTGAGCGTCCCGGGCCGCGCCGGGCACCGGGCCGTGGGCGCACTGGACAGGGGACCGGGGCGGAGGTCCGGGACCGGGCCGGCCGGTTCCCCGTCCGGGCGCCGGGGTGTGGGGTCTGCCGCTGCCGGAGGCCCGCCGGTCCACAAGGCCGTGGCCACCGTCCTCGCCAACGTTCTGCGGGAACCACGGCAGTGAAGTGCCCGGTGCCGGGCCGGCTGCCGGGGGGACACGGCGTACCGACCGCCCGTATCGGCCGTCAGCACCCTGCTGGGCGGCGCGGCGCGCGTCAGCGGTTCAGGGCGAGCCATGGCTGAGGGTCGGTGTACCGCCCGTCGGTGATCACCTCGAAGTGGAGGTGCGGGCCGGTCGAGAGGCCGGTCGAGCCGACGAAACCGACGACCGTTCCGGCTTCGACGGTCTGGCCGGCGCTGGTCCGCAGTGACGACAGGTGGCTGTACGTCGTCTCGAGCCGTCTGCCCCCGATGGTGCCGTGGTCGATCACGACGCGGTTGCCGTAGGCCCTGGTCATTCCCGCGAACACGACCCGGCCCTGCCGCGCGGCGGACACCGGCGCCCCCTGCGGCGCGGCGAAGTCCACGCCGGTGTGCAGTTTGGTCACGCCCGTGAGCGGGTGTTCGCGCGAGCCGAACGGCGAGCTGATCACGAGGGTGGTGACGGGCGGCGCCAGCACCGCGCTGGCGGCCCGGCCGCCGGAGTCGGCGGACTCCTCCCGGTCGAACGTCTCGTACTGCGCCGACAGCGCCTTGACCTCGGCGAGATACGTCCGGGCCTTCGCGGGCACGCGCCCCGCCGCGGCCACGGATCTCGTGCCGACCGCGTGGGCGGCGAGCGTGAGGTCGACGAGGTCTCCGGTGACGGTTCCCCGGGTCCTGAGCTCTGTGACCTCCTCGGCGAGGGCGCAGTCCATCCGGCCGAGCGCCATGATGGCGTCCACCGGATCGCGGGGCGAGGAACGGCCGTTGCCGTCCTCGTCCTTGCCCCAGATCCGCCACTGCGCGTCCGTGAATCCGGCGATTCCCGCGCCGCCAGACAACGTGGCCGTGTCGGCGTCCCAGCCGGAGTGCCGGTCGACCTGCGCGGCGAGGACCGAGGGCTTCACCAGCGTGCATGCCTTGGCCGCCTCGCGCAGCCATGGCACATAGGACTCGTGAACGCGGTCCGCGGCCGACCCGCCCGCGGCCGGGGAACGGGCGTCCGCGCTCTGCGGCCAGGCGGAGGAGAGACCGCCCGTCACCGCCAGGAACCCGGCGAAGCCCATCGCCGCGGTCAGCCCCGGCAGGACGAGCAACGTGAACGGCCCGGGACGGCGGCCACGTGTGCGTTCCGCGCGGCCCGGCTGTGCGTCGTTCACCGGAAGGTCTCCCTGGGCTGTGTGGTCGCACCGCGTCCGGACGGCTCCGGAGGAGGCGCGCGGGCAGGACCGTCCCCCGCATGGCCGGTTCACGCGCATGGCCGGTTCACGCCGCTGGACCTGCTCGTGCCGCGCGGTGACAGCCACCGCGGCGCCGGGACGGTGCCACCCCGGCGGGAATCGCCGTCGGGCGGTGGCAGGCAGGTGTCGCCGAGATTACTGGCCACCGGGAGCGGAACGACACGTGCCGTGGCTGATTCTGGGTGCCGGTCCGCGGAGGCCGGCCCTCTGGCCGGGGCCGTGCCGCCGCGGGTTCCGCGCGTCTCCAGGAGCGATCACTGGCCTCAGTGGAGGGCGGACGACGACGGTGCCCGTGAGCCGGGGTCGCCAAGTATGTCCTGATCAAGTCGGCTGTCGGCAGGGGTTCGCGGCGTTCACCGGTCCGCTGCGCACCGCCGCGGAACGGAGCGAGACCACGCGATTCCCGCTGCGGGTCCGACGGTATGACGGCCCGTCACACATCCCCGGAAACAGCCGCGTTCGCAAGGGCTGTCCGTACGTTCACAGCGCGATGCCCCCGCGGCCTGCTCCGGCAGGCCGCGGGGGCACACACCGAGACGTCAGGTCCTGGCCAGCAGCACATCGAGCGCCGCCGCCGTGTCCTGATGGCGGCCCGCCAGCGCGACGCCCCGTGGGCCGGGGGGCGCGGTCTCCCAAGTCCCGTCGCAGCCAAGCAGATCCGCCACCGCGTCGCACGTGGCGGGGTGGGCGGCCAGCAGCGCGACACCACCGCCGCCGCCCGGGGACAGTGTCGCCGTACGCACCGCGCCCGGCTCGGCCCGGGGTGCCAGCCACGGCGGCACCCACTCGTCCAGTGCCGCGAGCCGGCCGGGGAAGATCCGCCCGGCCTCGCGGATCAGCAGCGGGGCCAGCTCCGCGCCCCCGGACCGCAGCGTGCTGATCAGGCTCGGCAGCCACGGCAGCAGCACCGGATCCGGCAGCCGCGCGAACGCGTTCGACACCGCCTCCACGACGAAGTCGGCCAGCTGCGGCACCGGCTCCAGCGCGTGCAGGAATCCGCTGAGGTAACGCGGATAGGCCGGCACCACCAAGGGGTTGCCCAGCAACTCGTCGCACCGCTCCCGAAGGGCCGCACGGGAGAGGCGGCCGAGCTGCACCTCGGCCGCCCACAGCAGCGCCACCCTCGACGGCTCCTGCGGATGGGACTGCGCCAGCGCCAGCTCCAGTTGAGTGCGGTCGCAGCCCAGCGACAGCGCCAGGCCCTCCATGCCGAAGAGGAAGCCCAGCATCGCGGCGACCTGGCGGACGGTCGCGTCGTCGTCGGTGAACGCCGTGGGCAGCAGCGTGCAGTAGTGCGCGTACCCGGCCTTGACGAAGGACTCGATCCACGGCGGCAGCACCGGCTCGCTGGGCCGGTAGTGCGCCAGCAGCCGCCGCACCCTGCGCAGTACCTCCGGCGCGCCGTCGACGGTGCGTTCGGCCGCCAGGACCTCCAGGGCGTGTGTGCCCAGCTCGTCGGCGAGCCTGCGGCTGCGCAGGTACAGCGTCGCGTCCTCGACGGTCTCCAGGACCGTTGCCGCGGTTGCCCGCGGGTCGTACGCCGTGCGCCGGAGCCGCTGCTCGAGGACCTGCTCGATGCTGACACCCTCGTAGCCGAGCTCGATCAGTGCCCGCTGGTGGGTGCCCAGTGCCAGGTCCCACGACTCCTGGATGGGCCGCTCGCCGAGCCGCCGCTCGCCCATGATGGGCCGCGCGGCGCCCTGCGGCATCAGGCGGCGCAGCATCCACAGCACGTCGGAGCACTTCTCCAGTTCCGGCCGGGCGACGACGTCCAGCAACGCCCTCTGCACTCCGCGCTGCTGGAGCTTCAGGTTCAGCGGCGCCAGCCGGTCGTGCACGTCGCGGGCCAGGGGCGGCAGCGCGTCGTAGCCGACCCGGCCGACCCGGTCGCCGCCCATCATGATCTCCACGAGGCGGCGCACATCACGGCGCCCCGGTACGGCGTCCTTCTCGATGCAGGTGACCGCCGCGTCCTGGAAGTCGTACGGCGTGGGCTTGGCACGGTCCCGCATCCCGGCCAGCAGGATCGACGTCTCGAACACCGCGATGGCGTCGGCGGTGGAGGCGAGGTAGCCGTTGCGGCGCGCGGCGCGCACGATCTCCACCGACCAGCCCAGCAGTTCGGCCTCGTCCAGGCGGTCGAGCACGGGCGGTCGCCGCAGGAAACCGGAGAGCCTGTCGGGGGGCGTGGCCTCCGGTGCGGCGCCGTCCGGTGTGAGCGGGGCCGGCGCGGGACCGCCCGGTGCCAGGGCGGCCGGCGCCGAGGTCCGAACCGAGTCCGCCGCCTCCGCCGTCTTCGAGCCCGTCTTCGCACCCGTCTGCCCCGCAAGGCGGAACGGCTGTACCCGCGTGCGTCTGACGTTCTTCGCCCACTGCGTCGCGGCGATCGACACCGAGCCCGCGGCGAGGCCGAACTGCGCCTCGATCGCGGCGTGGCTGGACGGGATCAGGCCGTGCTGCCACTTGCTGGCGCTGGGCGGGCTGATCCCGAAGGTGCCGGCACCGTGGACGCCGAACTCTGGCACGCGGCTGGCCGCGTGGAACGCGCCGCACACATAGAGGCAGTCCGCGGGATCGGCGCCGGTCGCGGCGAGGTGCTCGCGCATCCTGGTCCACATGTGGCGCTCGCGGTTCTCGTCCACACGCACCCGGTCCCGATCCCCGGGCGCCAGGCGCCGGAACAGGCTGCCGATCAGGAACATGACCTGCCGGTAGGTGTCGTGGTCGCTGTCGCCCAGCGGCAGTTCGACGTACTGGTGCCACCACTCCGACCAGTGCCGCACCCGGCCGTGCCGCAGCAGGTGCTCCTCCAGTTCGGCGAAGCGCGGACGCAGGTCGCCGATCTCCATGCCGACCGCGTCGCCGTGCAGCGCGGCCTCCTCCTCGGCCGGCTGCGCGTCCGCGCCTCCCGCGCCGGCGCCCGGCCCGGCTGGGCCCGTGCCCCGCTCCTGCCACTGGAACACGTGGTCCGACGAACGGTCGACGAGGACGAGTTCGACGCCCGGCGTGCCGAGGGCGTAGGCGATCGCCTGGTACTCGGCCGACGCCTCGGTGATCGGGGCGACGACCGACAGCGGTGCCCATTCGGCCGGGAAGCCGTCGACCTCGCTCGCGAAGGCCTGCACCGCCACCGGAAGCCGGCAGTTGCGCAGTTCGGACAGCAGCGGAGCCATGTCCTCGCACATTTCCAGGTACACGACCTTCGGCTGCTTCTCCCGCAGCCGCCGCGCCATCGCGATTGCCGAGGCCGGCGAGTGGTGGCAGACCGGGAAGATCTCCAGCGGTTCACGCACCGCCCGGTCCACGTCCTCGACGAGGCCGAGCAGGATGCCCTGCAACGCGTCGGGCCCGTCGGCGAACGCCGCTGCCGCTTCCCGCAGTTGCGCGCGCAGCGCCTGGAACGTTCCCTCGTGCGCGCCGCTCATGACAGGGTGGCGATCGCGTCGCGGCCGCCCTCCAGGAACTCCGGCCAGGACCCGCCCTCCTCCTTGCTGCGCGGCTCGACCACGCCGTGCAGGTACTTGTTGAGGATGGCCAGGTCCTCGGGCTCGCGCCGTGCCAGCGATCCGACGAGCGAGGAGGCGAGGGCGTGGGCGGTCAGCGCGCGCTCGCCGAAGAAGTTGCTGTGCAGGATGGCGTCCTCCAGTACGCCGATCTGCTCGGCGGTGGACAGCGCGGACTCGAGCTTCTCGTCGTCGCTGCCCGCGGCGGCAGCGGAGGCGCGCAGGTCGGCGAAGCTCTGCAGCAGCACGTCCAGCAGCGTGGGCGGCACGTCCAGCTCGATCCGGTGGCGGCGCAGCAGTTCCTCGGTGCGGAAGCGGACGATCTCCGCCTCGCTCTTCTTGTTGGTCACCACGGGGATGCGTACGAAGTTGAAGCGGCGCTTGAGCGCCGAGGAGAGGTCGTTGACGCCGCGGTCGCGGCTGTTGGCGGTGGCGATGACCGAGAAGCCCGGCTTGGCGAAGACGATGTTGTCGCTGTCCAGTTCGGGGACCGATATGTACTTCTCGGACAGGATCGAGATCAGCGCGTCCTGGACGTCACTGGTGGAACGGGTGAGTTCCTCGAAGCGGCCGATCGCGCCGGATTCCATCGCGGTCATGATCGGCGAGGGGATCATCGACTCCCGTGACTGGCCCTTGGCGATCACCATGGACACGTTCCAGGAGTACTTGATGTGGTCCTCGGTGGTGCCTGCCGTGCCCTGCACCACCAGGGTGGAGTTGCGGCAGATCGCCGCGGACAGCAGCTCGGCAAGCCAGCTCTTTCCGGTGCCGGGGTCACCGATCAGCAGCAGACCCCGGTCGGAGGCCAGCGTGACGATGGAACGCTCGACGAAACTGCGGTCGCCGAACCACTTCTGGGAGATCTCACGGTCCAGGCCGTCGGCGCGCTCGGAGCCCAGGACGAACAGACGGACCATCTTGGGGGACAGGCGCCAGGAGAAGGGCTTGGGGCCGTCGTCCACCGACTCCAGCCAGTCCAGCTCCTCGGCGTACTTGATCTCGGCGGGGGCGCGCAACAGGTCGGACATGACAGTGCCTTTCCATAAGGGTTAAGCGAGAAACGTCTTGAGCTCGTGGACGAGCTTGCGTATGTGGCCGGAGACCACCGGCGTACCGAGGTCCTTGAAGCGCTCCCGGAACCAGGGGTTGACGCTGCCGCGGCCGGAACTGGTCACCGAGCCGACGGGGATGAACTTGACCCCGGAGCGGTGAAGGGCCGCCATGCTCTCGAACAGGGCCTCGGTCCGCCATTCGTAGAAGTCGGAGATCCACACCACGACGGTGTTGCGAGGCTCGGCGATCTTGGGCTGGGCCAGCGTCATGGCGACCGTGCCGTCGGTGCCGCCACCGAGGCTGGTGCGCAGCAGGGTCTCGAAGGGATCGTGCACCCAGGGCGTGAGGTCGAGTGCCTGGGTGTCGTACGCGATCAGGTGTACGTCCACCTTGGGCAGTCCGGCGAAGATCGACGCCAGGATGGTGCAGTTGACCATCGAGTCCACCATCGAGCCCGACTGGTCAACGACCACGATCAGCCGCGAGGGCGTCGTCCTGCGCACGGTGTGGCGGTAGTAGAGGCGGTCGACGTACAACCGCTCCTCTTCCGGACTCCAGTTGGTGAGGTTCTTCCAGATGGTGCGGTCGAGGTCCAGGTTGCGGAACACCCGCTTGGGAGGCACCGAGCGGTCGAGCTCACCGACCGTGGCCTTGGCCACCTGGGTGCGCAGCACCTCCGCCACCTCGTCGACGAAGCGGCGGATGAGTGCCTTCGCGTTGGCCAGGGCGACTCCGGAGAGGTTGTTCTTGTCGCGCAGCAGCTGTTCGATCAGCGACAAGCTCGGGGTCAGACGTGCGGCCAGCTTCGGGTCCGCCAGAACCTCGCGCAGGTGCATCCGCTTGACCAGATCGGCCTCGATGGAGCCGAGTTCCGGACCGATCGCCGGGATCAGCCGGCTCAGGTCGGGCCTCGCCGCGCGGCCGCCCGAGCCGGTCGGGCTGACGCCCGGGCCCGCCGCGCCCCGAGCCGTGCCTGGCGCCGCACCCGGTGTGGCACGGCCGCCGCGCAGCTCGCCCGGCTTGCAGCCGAGTGCCCGCTCCAGCCATTCCGCGTCGGACTGCCAGCGCTGCAGTTGCCCGGCGCCGACCGTGCCGGAGCTGGGGGCGAAGACATTGAGCAGCACCTTCGACACCAGTGCGGCGCGCCGCACTTCGGCCGCCCGGCCGCGTCGGCCGCCATCGCCACCGTCGCTGTCGCCGCCACCGTCGTTGCTGCCGTCGGGCCCGGGCTCGGGCACCATCAGGCCCTCGAACTCGCCGGCCAGTTCCGGATGGCGCTGCACGATCGAGTCGACGGAGGCCTGCGGGTCCAGCAGCGCCGGCGGCAGACCGATGTCCTCGACGACGGCCAGGCTGGCCGATTCCAGTGTCGCCTGCTCCTCCGGGTCGAAGAGCCGGGCCAGGAGGCGCCAGTACAGCACTTGGCGGCGGTTGTCGGCGGAGTCCGCCCCGGTGTGGTGTCCGGTCGTCCGCTGGGTCATTTCCGCAGCAGCCTTCCCGCGCGCTCGCGGAGCGATGCCACGGCGTCGGTGGCGGCCTTCTCGGCCCTGGCGCCGGCCTTGTCCGCGGTACCCCCGGCCCACGCCCCGGCGTGGACGGCGACCGTCTTCTTCCGCAGGGTGGTCTCGACGGCGAGCGGCTGGACGTGGAAGGTCCCGGCGTCCCAGCGCAGCAGCCCGATGCACGCGGTCGACGCGGCGACGGCCTCGGGGGTGAGCGGACCGGCGGCCGGTACGCGGTCGGTGTCGACGGTGAGGCGCTGTCCGGCGAAGGCGAACGCCGTGGCGTCGCCGCCCTGGACGGCGTAGCCCTCCAGGAACACCGGGACGGCGATGCGCGCCGGATGCCGGTCCAGCGGTGCGGTCGCCGGTTCGGCCGCCGTGGGGAGAACGACGCGGGCGGTGGTGAAGGCGTCGGCGGGCTCACCCGTGCGCGCGTGCTCGTCGTTCCAGATCAGGTCGCCGTCGGCGGTGACCGGCATGCCGGTGAGTTCCATGGAGCGCCCTTCGCCGAGGGCGGCCAGCAGAGACATGTGGGGGCGGAGCAGTTGCCAGACGCCGGCCTGGACGACCGTGTCCGGCTTCGGCACCGAGACCGCGGCGCGGACCAGGCGGGGCCCGGATCCGTCGGCGGGCTCGAACACCGCGTGGACCTGGGCCTGTGCGGCGGTCGCGTGTTCGTGCACGTCGACACCGAGGGGCAGCAGGCGGCCCGTGGCGGTACCGGTGGCGGGCGTGCCGGCGGCGCCGGGCAGTGTCAGGAGCATCGCCCGCGACCACAGGTCGGCCCAGCGGCGTACCGGCACCCTCTCCAGGGTCGCGCCGGGGCAGGACGCCGCGAGTTCGGCGGCGAAGCCGTCCAGGATCGTGGCCGGACGGCGCAGGGCCGGTTCGGGCAGCATCGCGGAGACGATCTGCGCCGCCCCGGAGACCAGTTCGTGGTCGATGCCCTGCCACCCGGCGCGGGCGAGGTCGCAGAGCCAGGAGCGGGCGGCGGCGAGCAGGTTCGCCGCGTGCGGCTCGCCGGGCGCCGCGGCTTCCTCCTCGGTACGGGACCGGCCCGTCGCCTCGTCGACGCGTGTCATCAGCGCGTCGTGGACGGAGCCGAGCAGCGCGCTGCGGGCGGCGCCGAGGGCGGCGAAGTGGTCCTCGCTCGCGGCTCCCGCTGCCGCCTTCTCGGCGGCTTCGGCGACCCTGGAGGCCAGTGGTGTGCCCGCGACGGCGTGCGCGAGTTCCGTCAGGCCGGTGGCCTGGGACGGCCGGGGGCGGAGCAGGCCGGTGACGAGAACCCGGTCGAAGGCGTCGACGGCCGCAAGGGCTTCGTCGAGGCCGTCGACGGTGTCGGCCAGCGTATCGACGCGCATCACGCCACCGCCCTGGTCGGCGGGAAGAAGTGCATCTCCGGCAATGGCGCGGTGGTGGGGGCGAGTTCGAGATACGCCAGGTGGCGCAGGAACCGGCTGAACACGGGGGCGGCGGCCTTGGTGTCGGCCTGCGCCGGACGGGTGGTGATCATGGCGGCGGTGATGCTCTGCGCGTCCGGCTCCCCGTCCGCGGTGTCGACGCGCAGGTAGCGCGCGACGCGCCCGGCGCCGTACTGCAGCACCGCCTCGCCGACCAGGGCCCGGATGTGATTGCAGAACGAACCCCGGGCGCCCCCGCAGGGCCGGTTGTTGTTGGTGCTGCACGCGAACGCGTAGGTGGCGGTGGCGACCGACGAGACGTAGACCCGCCCGATGTCCGAGCCACTGGACACCACGCCCTGCAGGCGCCCGTCGGCCAGTTCGACGAACGGGACCTTGGCGAGCCTGCGCGGCCGCGCAGGTGGGTTCACCCGCGCCGTACTCGACTTCTCCCAGTCCGACAAAGCACCATCTCCTATGCACCAGGGGGATTTCCTCGCCGCACGGCGGGACACGTCAGAACATAGCGAGGGCCACTGACAACACCGGCCGCCCGGATCCGGCACCGGGTGCGCCGGCCGGCCGGAGGCCGGCGGAGCGGTGCCGGTGGACCGGGGAGTCGGGCCCGTTCGTCAGAGACCCGCCCGTCCAGGGTCCTTGGACGCGAAACGGCGGCCTTCTCGTCATCCTCACGAGAAGACCGCCAGGAGAAGGAACGCATGCCGGCGATCGCGGTCGCCGGCTCCGCTCGTCAGGCGTACGGGTCGAACGGGATCCCGGCCGGCCGGGCCTCGGCGAGGTGCGAGGTGAAGCTGCCGTCGGTGAGACCGAAGTGGGCACTGCCGAAGTCGGCCTGGGTCAGCCGGTCACGCAGGCCCTCGGGGTAACCGTTCCAGCCGACCAGCGCGGGATACTGCCATGTGCCCTTGTGGTTCTCGGGAGGTTCGTCGTTGGAGTTGGCGGGGCGGAAGCAGTGCGTGCTGATGCCGTCCTTGTGGTAGACGATCTTGGGGTGTGTCCCGTCCCAGCGGATCTGGTCGCGGTTGTAGATGTCGAAGTCGCCGTGGGCCGAGGTGGCCACGTACTGGGCCTGGTTGTTCTGCACCCACACCACGACGTGCTCCCAGTCGTGGCGGTGTCCGCCGAGACCGCTGCCGGCCACGGCCTGGTCCTTCTCGAAGTACAGCCCGTAGATGATGGCGCACCAGCCGTTGTTGCACTTGTAGCGGGAGTACCCGTTGGTGTTGTCCAGGTCCCAGGAGTCACGGCACTGGCCGTTCAGGGCCCCGCTCGGCTTGAGGCCGCCGTTGATCGTTCCGTCGGGTCCGATGGCCGGTGTGGAGTAGCAGCCGTCCTTGTCGTAGTCGTAGCCGGGCTGGAACGTCTGCTCCAGCGCGTCCGCGTTGGCGGGCAGGGCCTTGGGCGGTTCCGCGAGGGCGGTGCCCGGAAAGGCGATGACCAGCGCGATGGCGCTGCCGATGGTGAGGGACGCGCTGCGGATCCGCGAACTCGTCTTCAATCCGGCCTCCTTGACCGCGGCGTGGGGGGGTCACGCAGTTGGCATGGCCATATCATCCACGAACGCGTGGGCACCCGAGCTGGATCGGTGAAACTCGCATGGCCCGGCACGGCGCGCTCCACCACCGCCGGGCCGTCAGGCGGTGAGGGCCCGTACGCCGGCCGGCCGCGCCGCGCTCGGCCGGGGCGCGTGACCGCGCGGACTCGTACCCGCCGGGCACGGCAGGGGAGGCTCAGGCGTTGCCCGAGGAGACTCGACGAGACGCAGGTCCAGTGACTCGCCCGGCCCTTGGCCCCCTGCCCCCCGGCGCCATCGACGCCTCTCCGACGGCGCGGGGCCGCCACGGCACCTCGACTCCCGTGTCCGGCACAACGCCGGGCGGAGGGTCGTACGCGAAGGGCCGCGCCGGCCCGCCGGCCCGCTGGCCCACCCGTGCCGCGCTGCCCGGTACGAGGGCTGTTCCTCGGCGGCGGCGAGGGCGGGGTCGGCCAGGTAGCGGGGCAGCACCGACACTCCCGCTCCCGCGACGACCGAGGCCAGGACCGCCCGGAGACCGGGCACCACGACGGAGACCTCGTTGGGCGGGCGGCGGCCGAAC
>NZ_JAAAXQ010000213.1 GCF_009916105.1 Streptomyces sp. GC420
GCCCCGCCCCGCCCGGGCGCCTCGCCGCCCTGCCTCCCTGGCTCGGCCACGCCCTGCGCGCGCAGCGCGGCCCCGTCCCCTGGAACGCCGTGCTGCGCGGCGCCCTCGCCTGCGCCCCGCTGCCGCCGCTCGTGCTGGCGGGCCACGCCACGGCGGGCGTCGCCGCCGCGCTGGGCGCGATGCTGGCCGGGATCAACGACCGGCCCGGCGGCCGCCGTTCCTCCGTCACCCGGATCGGCGCACCCGCCCTCGCCGGCTCCCTCGGCATGCTCCTCGGCTCCACGGCGGGACACCTCGCGGGGGACGGCGCCACGGCCGACGTGCTGCTGCCGCTCCTGTTCGCCGTGGCCGCGCTGCTCGCCGGGGCGGTCAGCGCGGCCGGCCCGGTGGCCTCCGCCTGCGGCACCCAGCTGCTCCTCGCGGCGGTGGTCGGCGCGGGCATGCCACTGCCGGAGCCCGGCCCGCAGCGCGCCCTGCTCTGGCTCGCCGGCGCCGGCTGGCTGCTCCTGCTGCGCCTGTGCCTGCCCGCCCCGGGCCGCCCGGCCGCCGGCCCGTACCACCTCGACGGCGAACGGGAGGCCGTCGCCGCCGTGTACGGGGCCGTCGCCGACCTGCTCGACGCCGCCGGCGGGCCGCGGGCGACCGCGCGCCGCGCCGCGCTCACCGCGGCACTGGACCACGCGCAGGACGCGCTGGACGGGCCCCGGCTGAGGCGCCGCCCGCGTTCGGCGGCCGAACGTGCCCTGCACGCCAGGTACGGCGCCGCGCTGCCCCTCGCCGAAGCCGCCACCGCCCTCGCCTGGGCCGGGGAACAGCTGCCGCCCCGCGCCGCACGGGGCCCCCGCCGGCTCGCCGGGGCCGTGCGCGGCGGCGGCCCCTGCGGCCCGCTGCCCGCGCCGGTCCGCGCCACCCCCGGACTGCGCGCCCTCGACGACGCGCTGCTGCACGCGGCCGAGGTCTTCGACCGGCCCCCGGAGCGCACCCCCGGCGCCGGCCGCGCACGGGACCGGCGGTCCGCGCTGCGCCGGGCCCTGGGGCCCGCGGGACGGGAGTACGGCATACGCGTCGCCCTGTGCGGCGGGGCCGCCACGGCGCTGGGACGGGCCCTGGACCACGAGTACTGGTACTGGCTGCCCGCCACCGCGGTCTTCCTGGTCAAGCCCGACCTGGGCCCGCTCGTGTCCCGGGTGCTGTGCCGGGCCCTCGGCACCGTCATCGGCGCCGCCGTCTTCGCGGCGGTCCTCGCCGCGCCGGTACGGCTGGTCCCCGGCGGCCCCGGGCTGCCGCTGGTGGCGGTGGTCGCCGTGTGCGGCGCGCTCATTCCCGTCGCCACCCGGCACTTCGCGGCACAGACCGCGGTGGTCACGCTCCTGGTACTGACCCTGGTGGTGCTCGGCGGGGAGCCGCCCGCCGCCTGGAGCCGTGTCGTGGAGTCGCTGCTGGCCTGCGCCCTCGTACTGCTCGTCGGACACCTGCCGCTGCCCGGCCGGCGCGGGCACGCCGTGCGGACCGGGCTGGAGGCGGCCGCCCGCGCGGCGCACGAGTACCTCGCGCAGGTCCTCACCGCGCCGGAGGACCGTGCGGCACGCTGGGCGCTGCGCCGCCGGGCGTACCGCGCCCTCGCCGACGCCAGGGCCGCCGTCGAGGTCTCCGCCGCCGAACTCCCCGCCCTCGCCCGGCACACCGCCGGCTCCGCACGGGTCGCCGCGACGCTGGAGGACCTCGTCGACACCGTGACAGCATGCGCGGTGGTCCGCGACCATGGGACGGCCGGGCACGCGGCGGCCCTCCCGGCGCGGCACGCCGGCCGCCTGGCCACGCTCCTCACCGACCTGGCAGACGCCGAACGCCATGCAGGCCTCCGCACCACGGCGCACCGTCTGCCGCACCCGCACCCGCACCCGGTACCGGCCTGACGGGGCGTGCCGCGCCGGACGTCGGGCCCTGGTGAAGGCCGAGTGACCGTACCGGTCAAAGCCGTGACGTGTGCGGATGATTCATCGGCATCCGCAGGCTTCGGCCGCTTCGGCCCTGCCTTCGCGGAGCACCGCGCCGGCATCGGCCGCAGCGGGGGTGCGGCCGACCGCGGTGGTGAGTGACGTGGAACGGGTGCTCGGCCGATCACACCCGAACACCGTTTCCACCCGGCGCCTCCTCGCTCAGCGGCGCGGCACCCGGACGGACCCCGGCAGCGCCTGACCGTCAGCCCGCACGGGCCGGTCAGCGGCCCGTCGAGGCCGCCGCGGAGGGGGCCGGCGCGGGGGCCCCGGCGGGCGGCAGCGGCCGCAGCAGAGAGGAGCGGGCGGAGCTCCAGGCGGTCAGGACATGTTCGCCCCAGCGCTCGTCCAGCAGACAGGTCGCGCGGATGCCGAAAGCCACATCGGCCGCGAGCGCGGGTTCCCGGCGCACCAGGTCACCGATCACGTCGCGGCGCATGACCTGCTCGTGGACCGCGTCCGCCTCGACGTGCTCGGTGAAGAAGCGCACACAGCGCTCCTGCGCACCCAGCCGTTCCAGCGCCCTGGCCATGCGGCGGGCACCCGGCGACGAGGTGATCTCCAGCGTGGCGAAGTTGCCGACCGCCGCGCCGCGCAGCGCCCGGTGCAGGCCGAACAGCGACATCACGTTCACGGTGGCGAGCGTGACGGCCGGGACGTGGTCCAGATAGTGCCCGTACGTGGTGTCGAGGCCGGCGCCGTCCATCAGTTCGGCGAACAGACGCGCATGCACCTGCTCCCCGCGCCCGGCGCCGAACTCGTCGAACTCGACCGCCACCAGCGAGGCCTTCGCCTGTCCCTCCAGCCGGGGGATCACCCATGCCTGCGGGTCTGCCTCCTTGAGCTGGTACACCGAGCGGTGCACCAGGTACTCGCGCATCTGCTCCCAGGTGCCGGCGGCCAGCAGGTGGTGCGAGACACCACGGCCGTCGACGGGCTCGACGAGCAGCCCCGCCAGTTCCTCCGCCACGTCCACGGCGCCGCCCGCGTCCTTCCGCAGGGCGGCCAGGAACGCCTGTTCCAGCGGCTGCCGCAGCGACAGCAGACCGAGATCCCACTCGCGTTCGGCGGGGACGCCCGCGAGACCGCGGTAGTGCGGCTCGTACGCCAGGCAGAGCGCGAGCTGAAGATCCTCGCCGTAAGGATCGGCCTCGGCCGCCCGCGCCGGGGCCGGGGCGCGGCCGCCGCCGAGCAGGGTGTCCCGCACGGCGGCGGACAGCGGTCCCCGGGGTTCGGGAAGTTCGGCGGGACGGGTCACGGATTCTCCTCCAGGTCGTGCTGGTCCAGCGGGCGCAGGGCGGGCCCCTGGATCACCTTTCCGTCGACGTCGAAGCGCGAGCCGTGGCAGGGGCACTCCCAGGCGCACTCGGCGTCGTTGAAGTGGACGATGCAGCCCATGTGGGTGCACCGGGCGGACACGGCGTGCAGGGCACCCGAGGCGTCGCGGTGCACCGCCAGACGCTCCGTTCCGACCCGGACGATCACGCCCTGACCTGCCGCGACGTCCTCGGTGGAGTCGGCGTGCGCGGCCGTTGGGAGCCGGTCGCCCACGAAGTGCCCGGCGGCCTTGGCCTGGAGCTTCAGCATCGTCGGGGTCTCGCGGACGGGGTGCAGCCGTACCGGGTCGTACAGCCCCGTCCAGGGGAGCTCCTGCCCGCCGATCCGCGCGGCAAGCAGCCTGCCCGCCATCACTCCGCTGCTCATGCCCCAGCCGCCGAAGCCCGCGGCCACGTAGGTGTGCCGGGCCGTGGGGTGGAGCCGCCCCACGTAGGGCACACCGTCGCTGGAGGAGTTGTCCTGGGTGGCCCACCTGTGCGTGGGCTCGAACCCGGGGAACCGTTCCCGCGCCCAGCTGGTCAGCCGTTCGCAGCGTGCGCCCACGCCCCCGTCGCCAGGCGCGAACTTCTCGCCGGTGACGATGAGGAGGCGCCGCCCGTCCTCGCCTCCTTCGCACGGGGCCGTGCGCACGGAGCGGGTGCCGGCCTCGTGGGTGAGGTAGATCCCGCCGGGATCGGCGCTCTCGGGGACGGGCCCGGCCACCACGAGTTCCCGCTTCGGTTCCAGCCGGGTGAACAGCAGCGAGCGGTCGAACACCGGGTAGTGGGTGGCCACGATCACATGACCGGCCCCGACCGTGTGGCCGGCGTCCGTGGTGACCCGGCACGGCTCGCCCTCGTGCAGCCCGGTGACCCTGGTGCGTTCGTGGATCCGTCCGCCGAGGCGCAGGTAGTCCTCGGCCAGCCCGAGCAGGTACTTGCGGGGGTGGAACTGCGCCTGGTCCTCGACCCGGATGGCGCCGGTCACCGGGAACGGCAGTCCCGTCTCCGTCACGAACGAGGCGGACAGCCCAGCCGCGCGTGCCGCCTCGGCCTCCGCCTCGACGGCGGCACGGCCCGCCTCGGTCTCCGTGTACGTGAAGGCGGGCAGCCTCTCCAGGTCGCAGTCGATGCCCAGCTCGGCCGAGACCTCGGTCACGCGGGTCAGCGCGTCCTGCTGCGACTGCGCGTACAGCCACGCGCCGCGGTCCCCGAAGGTCCTGCGGACCTTCTCGTACACCAGGCCGTGCAGGGACGAGAGCTTGGCCGTGGTGTGGCCGGTCACGCCGGACGCGATCCGGTCGGCCTCCAGCAGGATCACGGATGAGTCGCCCGCACGGATCAGTTCCCAGGCCGCGCACAGACCAGCGATCCCGCCGCCGATCACCACGGTGTCGGCATGCAGGTCCTCGGTGAGCGGGGGCTGG
The DNA here is from genome assembly GCF_009916105.1 of Streptomyces sp. GC420. Lineage (GTDB taxonomy): Bacteria > Actinomycetota > Actinomycetes > Streptomycetales > Streptomycetaceae > Streptomyces. The sequence goes on from NZ_JAAAXQ010000213.1 coordinate 4,741, forward strand.
GCGGCGGTGGTCCCGTACTCCATCCAGTACGAGCCGGTCCGCACGGTCGGATTCGTCATCGGCGGGCACCTTCCGTGAGTCCGTGTGAGCCGTGGGCAGCCGGACGGCGGGGGCCGGGCGATCCATTCGGCCGGGTTGTACGAGGTACCCGCGATCCGGCGGCGCACTCGGGCGGCCGGTGCCCCGGTGCCCGGTGGCGTCGCGAGGCACCGTGGGCACCACACGGCGACCGGCACGGCGCGGGCGAGCGGCGCGGGCCGGCCCACGGTCCGGGTGAGCGGCGCGGCACACGGCGTCGGACCCGGAACGACAGGCACGGAACATGGACGGCGGAGGTGTAGAGCGCCGGTACCTGCCCACTCGTCGGCCATGCGCCAGAACAACCCCGAACAAGACCGCTTCGTGGCCCCCGGCCGCCCCGAGCCGGCCGGTGTGCCGCCGACGGAGACGCCGCCGGGCGAGGACAGCACGGCCGGTGCGGGACCCAGGGAGACCTTCAACCCGCCCACGGGCTGGGCGAAGGGCCCCATGACGGTCCTCGCGCTGCTGGTCGTCCTCGTGGCCGGGTTCTTCGCCGCTATGGCCGTGGTCGTGCTGCTGTGACGTGAACCGGCACTGACCGGCACGTCGAGGCCGGGCTCCCCGTCGCGGGCGCCGGGCGGGGGGAAGCCGTGCCCCAACCCGTCCGAACGAGTGCACGAGGTCCGTGCCCGCCGACCGGTGGGTGGCGGGAAGTCGCGCCCGAACCGGTCCGAACGGGTGCACGAGGTCCGTGCCCGCCGACCGGTGGGTGGCGGGAAGTCGCGCCCGAACCGGTCCGAACGGGTGTATGAGGTCCGTGCCCGCCGACCGGTGGGCGGCGCGCAGCTCCGGGCGACCGGAGGGGACCGCCGGAGCGGCCCCTCGGTCAGGTTCGGACCGGAGCGGCCGGCGGTCAGGGCCTGGAGCCGATGCCCGTCATCAGCTCGCGGACGCGACCGCCCCCGGAAAGGCGGGACGCCAACGGCGCGGTGGGCATCCCGCTGCCTTCCCGCAGGCCTGTCAGGAACTCCTCGATGGCGTCGATGGCGGTCCGCTCCGGGCGCCAGCCCAGTTCCTCGCGGGCCTTGGCGCAGTCCATCAGCGGCAGCCTGAGCACCGCGTCGAGGAGGTGCGGGGACGCGGGGACCAGGTGCATTCCCCACGCGGCGGCCACCGCCGAGCGGGCCGTGCGCAGGCCGAGCCGTACGACGCGGGCGTCCATCAGCTCGGCGAGGACCGCCGCGTCCACCGGAGGCTCCGCCGCGAGGTTGAAGGCGCCCCGGACGTCCTTCTTGACCGCCAGGTGGTAGGCGCGGGCCGCGTCGTCGGTGTGCATGGCCTCGAACCGCAGCCCGGGGATGTCGGGGATCAACGGCATCCGCGAGGGCCGCAGCAACTGGGTGGGAAGCAGCGGGCCGGCGAAGAGCCTGCGCTGCTCGCCCGCGGACTCCCGCTTGAAGATGAAGGCGGGCCGCATGCGCACCACCCGCATCCCCGGGTGCTCCAGGTCGAAGGTGTCCAGGACGCGCTCCAGGTAGGCCTTCTCCCGGCAGTACGCGGCCTCGGGCCAGCCGTGCGTGGGCCAGGTCTCGTCGACCGTCCTGTCCTTCGGGCCCGGCGAGTACGCGCCCACGGAGGAGGCGTGCACCAGGACCGGCACCCCGGCCTCGGCGGCGGCCCGGAAGACGCGGATGCTGCCCAGCACGTTGGTGCGCCAGGTGACGGCCGGACGGTGCGTGGGCTGGAACAGCCACGCCAGGTGGATGACGGCGTCGGCGCCGCGGAAGTACTCGGTGAGTTCCGTGGAGTCCGCGCCGAGGTCGACGCTCGCCCAGGTCGTGCGGGGCGGGGTCCATTCGGGGATCCTGCGGGCGAGAGCCAGGATCGAGGCGATCTCCGGGTCCTCGCCCAGCACCCGCACCACGCTCGTTCCCACATTGCCGGTCGCCCCGGTGACGACGACCTTCTTGCCCGGTGCCGTGCTCATCTCCGTACCTCCTCGGCTGCCTCCGTGCCTCTCGTACGGCGCTGCGGGTACCCGGCCCTGCCGGTTGTACGGCACGCGGCGGTTTCCGCGGCCGAGTCCATGAACGGGCTGCTCGCGCAAGGCCTTCCGGATTAATGGAACGCGTTCTACTCTGTGCGCCGCCACAGGGATCGCGAATCACCTGGACTGGAGGGGCCGTGCACCTCGAATACACGCCCGAGCAGCAGCGGCTGCGCACCGAACTCCGCACCTACTTCGCCCGGCTGGTGCCGGACAACGCGTACGCGCGGCACGTGGACCCCGCCGCCCAGAAGCGGTTCTACCGGGAGACGATCCGCCGGCTCGGCGCCGACGGCTGGCTCGGGGTCGGCTGGCCCGAGGAGTACGGCGGCCGCGGGCTCACCCCCGTCGAGCAGTTCATCTTCTTCGACGAGGCCGCCCAGGCCGGTGTCCCGCTGCCGCTGATGGCCCTCAACACCGTGGGGCCCACGATCATGCGGTACGGCAGCGAGGAGCAGAAGGCGTACTTCCTGCCCCGGATCCTCTCCGGCGAGATCGACTTCGCCATCGGCTACAGCGAACCGGGCGCGGGCACCGACCTGGCCTCCCTGCGGACACGCGCGGTCAGGGACGGCGACGAGTACGTCGTCAACGGGCAGAAGATCTGGACCACCAACGGCGACACCGCCGACTGGGTGTGGCTGGCCGTCCGCACCGACCCGGACGCCCCGCCACACAAGGGCATCACCATGCTGCTGGTGCCGACCAGTGACCCCGGCTACTCCTGCACCCTCATCAACACCCTCGCCTCCCACGACACCACCGCCAGCTACTACGAGGACATCCGCGTCCCCGTCTCCCACCGGGTGGGTGAGGAGAACGGCGGCTGGCGGCTGATCACCAACCAGCTCAACCACGAGCGCGTCACCCTGGCCGCGCACGGCACCACGGCCGTGCGCGCCCTGCACGACGTGCAGCGCTGGGCCGCCGGGACCAAGCTCGCCGACGGGCGCCGCGTCCTCGACCTCGGCTGGGTACGCGGGCGGCTGGCCCGCGCGCACACCAGGCTCGACGCGATGAAACTGCTCAACTGGCAGATGGTGTCCGCGCTGCAGAACGGGACGCTGACCCCGCAGGACGCGTCCGCGGTGAAGGTGTACGGCTCGGAGGCGCGCCGCGACGCGTACGCCTGGCTGATGGAGGTCGTCGGGGCGGCAGGACCCCTGAAAGAGGGCTCGGCGGGCGCGGTTCTCCACGGCGAACTGGAGCGCGGCTACCGCTCCGCGGTCATCTTCACCTTCGGCGGGGGCAACAACGAGATCCAGCGGGAGATCATCTCCTGGATAGGCCTGGGGATGCCCAGGGTCCGGCGCTGACACGGGCAGCCGTACCGTGGCAGGACGAGCGTCCCGGGGCTGCGCGGATCGGTGCGCCGCTCCGTGCCGTACCCGCGGGGGGACGGCGCCGCCGCCGCCCCGGCGCGTCCCGCGGGCGGTGCAACGGTCCGGGGCCGGTGCCCGCCCGTCCTCGTACAAACTCCGCGGACTCGCGTCCATACTGGACGAGCCGGGGAGGGCGATGCGGAGCGACGGGGGCGACTGCACGAGATGGCGGAGAGCAGGCTGATCCAGGGCCGGTACCGGTTGCTCGAACTGATCGGGCGCGGCGGCATGGGGGAGGTATGGCGCGCGCGGGACGAGTCGCTGGGTCGGAGAGTGGCCGTCAAGTGCCTCAAACCGCTCAGGCAGCAGCACGACCAGCGGTTCACGCGCGTGCTGCGGGAGCGGTTCCGCAGGGAGGCCAGGGTCGCGGCGGCCCTGCAGCACCGCGGCGTGACCGTCGTCCACGACTTCGGCGAGCACGACGGGGTGCTCTACCTCGTCATGGAACTGCTCGACGGGCGCAACCTGAGCCAGGCGCTGGAGGACAACGGGCACCATCCGCTGCCCGTGGAGGACGTGGTGGCCATCGCCGAGGAGGTCGCCTCCGCCCTGGCCTACACCCACGAACAGGGCATCGTGCACCGGGATCTGAAGCCCGCCAACATCATGAGGCTGGCCGACGGCTCGGTGAAGATCTGCGACTTCGGCATCGCGCGCCTCGGCGCCGACATCGGCTTCACCAGCCGCCTCACCGGCACCGGGATCGCCATGGGCACCCCGCACTACATGTCGCCGGAGCAGATCGGCGGCGGGCACGTCGACCACCGCAGCGACCTCTACTCGCTGGGGTGCGTGCTGTACGAGCTCGCCACCGGTGTGCCGCCCTTCGACATGGACGACGCGTGGGCGATCCTCGTCGGTCACCGCGACACCCCGCCGCGGCCGCCCCGCGCGCACCGCGCGGAACTTCCCGAGTTCCTGGAGCGGATCGTGCTGGACCTGCTCGCCAAGACACCCGAGGAACGGCCCGACGACGCCTGGGAGCTGGGCCGGCGGCTGCTGGCGGGCCGCACCGGGCAGCACCCGGTGCTCGCCGCGCCCGCACTGCCGTCCGCCTTCCCCTCCGCCCGTTCCTCCGCGGTGCCGGACGGGCTGCCCGGGGGCCGGACCGGGGCCGCCGGGCCGTCCATGGGTTCCGGGTCCGCCGTGGGTTCCGGGTCGTCCGCGGACCCGGCGCCGTCCCCGGACCCGGTGTCGTCCGCGGACCCGGTGTCGTCCGCGGGCTCCGGGCCGGCCGTGCGGTCCGTCGGCCCCGCGCGGCCGGCCGAGCGTCCCGTGCGCCTGCCGTCCTGGACCAAGGGCATGACGACCGGATCCAGGGCCGGCGGCACCCGGGCCGTGCGCGGTACCCCCGCGGTGCCCGACCCGCTCGCGAGCCTGACCGGCGAGTGGACCGTGCGCCCCGGAACGGCCGTGCGCCCCTTCCCGGCCACCGGCACCGAGCCCGAGCGGCCCACCCCTCCGCCGGAGCAGCTCGCCGTCCTCGCCAGCCGGCACAACGCCGGGCTGAGCCTGGGCAGGCTGGGCCGCTGGGAGGAGTCCGGCGAGGTGCACCGCGCGGTGGCCGCCGAGCGGGAGCACGTACTCGGCCCCGACCACCCGGACACGCTGTCCAGCCGCTACGAGGTCGGGTTCACGCTCGCGCGCACCGGGCGGCCGGCCGACGCGCTGCGCGAGTACGAAAGGGTGGCCGCCGGCCGGGAACGCGCCCTGGGCCCCGACCACCCCGACACCCTCGCCGCCCGCCAGGAGACCGCTTACGTCCTCGGACAGCTCGGGCGGCACTTCGAGGCGCACCAGGTGTACACCTCGGTGCTCGCGGCGCGGGAACGCACCCTGGGCGCCGACCACCCCGACACGCTGCGCTGCCGCCACAACCTGGCCTTCAACCTCAGCAGGCTTGGCCGGCTGGAGGACTCGTACCGCATGGCGGGCGAGGTCGCCGAGGCCCGGGCCCGGGTGCTGGGCGCGAGCCACCCCGACACCCTCGTCACCCGCTACGAGGTGGCCTACGCGCTGGGGCAGCTGGGCCGCTGGTCCGAGGCCCTGCAGACCTACCGGGAGGTGGCCGCCGCCCGCGCGCAGGCGCTCGGCGCCGACCACCCGGAGACCCTTGCCGCACGTTACGAGGTCGGCATCAGCCTGGGCCGGCTGGGGCGCAGCGCCGAGGCGCTCGAGCTGTACCGGGACCTCGTCGACGACCGCACCCGCGCCCAGGGCCCCGACCACCCCGAGACCCTGCGCGCCCGGCACGGCCTCGGCGTCAACCTGGGCCGGCTGGGGCGCTGGGAGGAGGCCCTCTCCGAGGCGCGTGACGTCTGCGCCGTACGCGAGCGGGTGCTGGGCGCCGACCATCCCGACACCCTGGTCAGCCGCCGCGAGGTCGCCGTCGGCCTCGGCTGGCTCGGCCGCTGGGCCGACGCCCTCACCGTCTACCGGGAGGTCGCCGACGCCCGTGAGCGGGTGCTGGGCGCCGACCATCCGGACGCGCTGGCCAGCCGCAACGACGAGGCCAACTGCCTGGAGCAGCTGGGACGGGGCGCGGAGGCCGTCGACCTGTACCGGAGGGTGGCCGCGCTCCGGCAGCGGCGCGCGGCCCGCTGAGACACCGGGGCGGGCACACGCGCCGCACCGCCGGACCGCTCGGCGGACCCGGGCCGTCCGCCCGGTCACCCGGACGCCCGCGCGCCGCGCTCTGGTGACGGACGATCAGCACGTGCTACGAAGAGCCATGCCCGCACACAGCACCACGCCCGCGCACGAGTCGTACGACGCCGTGATCGTCGGCGGCGGCCACAACGGCCTGGTCGCCGCCGCCTACCTCGCCCGCGCCGGCCGCTCCGTCCTGGTCCTGGAACGCCTGCCCCACACCGGTGGCGCGGCCGTCTCCACCCGGCCGTTCGAGGGCGTCGACGCCCGGCTGTCCCGCTACTCGTACCTCGTCAGCCTGCTGCCGCGGAAGATCGTCCGGGACCTGGGGCTGAACTTCGGGGTGCGCAGCCGCACCGTGTCCTCGTACACCCCGGTGGAACGCGGCGGCCGGGCCACCGGACTGCTGGTCGGCGGCGGCCCCGGCCGCATCCGGGAGTCCTTCGCCGCGCTGACCGGATCCGACGCCGAGTACGAGGCCTGGCAGCGGTTCTACGGGATGACGGGCCGCCTCGCGGAGAAGGTCTTCCCGACCCTCACCGAGCCGTTGCCCAGCCGTGAGGAACTGCGCCGCCGTATCGGCGACGAGGCGGCCTGGCGCGCCCTGTTCGAGGAGCCGCTCGGCGTCGCCGTCGAAGCGGCCTTCACCGACGACCTGGTACGGGGAGTGGTGCTCACCGACGGACTGATCGGCACCTTCGCCGACGCCCACGACCCCTCTCTGCGGCAGAACCGCTGCTTCCTCTACCACGTGATCGGCGGCGGGACCGGGGACTGGGACGTGCCGGTGGGCGGCATGGGAGCCCTCACCGACGCGCTCGCCGCGGCCGCCCGCGAGGCGGGCGCGGAGATCGTCACCGGACACGAGGCGATCCGCGTCGACACGGACGGGACGGGCGCCGAGGTCGCCTACCGAACGTCGCACGCCGAAGGGGCCGTCGCCGCCCGCCAGGTGCTGGTGAACGCCTCCCCGCAGGCCCTGGACGCGCTGCTGGGCCGCGAGCCGCGCGAACCCGGGGCCGAGGGTGCCCAGCTGAAGGTGAACATGCTGCTGAAGCGGCTGCCCCGGCTGAGGGACAGGGACGTCGACCCCCGGCAGGCCTTCGCCGGTACCTTCCACATCGCCGAGGGCTACGGGCAGCTGGCGGCGGCCTACGGGGAGGCGGCGGCCGGCAGGCTGCCCGCCACGCCGCCCTCCGAGATCTACTGCCACTCCCTGACCGACCCCACCATCCTGGGGCCGGACCTCGTCGAGCGGGGCTACCAGACGCTGACCCTGTTCGGTCTGCACACGCCCGCCCGCCTGTTCCGCCAGGACAACGAGGCGGCCAGGACCGAGCTGCTGAAGTCCACCCTGGCCGCGCTCGACGCCCACCTGGACGAACCGATCGAGGACTGCCTGGCCCTCGACGCGGACGGCCGGCCCTGCATCGAGGCGAAGACCCCGCTGGACCTGGAACGCGACCTGCGGCTGCCCGGCGGCAACATCTTCCACCGTGAACTGGCCTTCCCGTACGCGGATCCCGACGGCGGCACCGGTCGCTGGGGCACGGAGACCTCCCACCCCAACGTCTTCCTGTGCGGTGCGGGAGCGGTCCGGGGCGGCGGCGTCAGCGGCATCCCGGGGCACAACGCGGCGATGGCCGCGCTCGGTCACTGAGGACAGCACCCCGCGGCGGCCACCGGGCAGGTACGGGTGGTGTCCGCGGCGCTGTCACCTCTCACGTCCGGTCAGGCCATTGAGTATGTCCCTGATCACACGGCTACGGCTTCACGCGGCAGGGGAGTTCCCGACTTGTTGCCCACTACGTTCACATCCTCGACGAACAGCTGGAACAGCAGCTGGCTCGGGCTGACTTCCCTGCCCCTCCTGGTGTTGGCGCCCTGCGCGACAGCCACACTGAACGGCTCGTTCTCTTCCGCCTTCGCTCCTATGTACCCGGACAGTGTGCCTTCGTTTGCGCTCGCGTTCTTGTAGTCCGGGCCTCCCGCCCTGCGGTTCGCCTCGCGGATCAGCTCGGTCTTGTAGGAGGGCCCGAGTGCCATATATTCCGGGTCGAACAGAAGTTGGTGTGCGCCAGGCTTCAGTGTGAACCGCAGCAGGACTTGATAGGACTGGCCCCCCATGTCGTGGTACGCCTCGGCCTGGCCGCGGTCGCCCAGGTGGGCACCGACGGTCATGCCCTTGTGACTGGTTTTGAAATCCTTGGCCGAGCCGCCGCCGTCCGCCACGTATTCCAGGGCGGCGGCCTGTGCGGGACTGCCCCAGTACTCCAGGATGCTCTGCGCCTCTCCAAGGCTCATGGCCCTGTACAGCTCCAGCTTTCCAGCCGTCTCCGGCATGCCCTGCAGTTGACGCAGGAGACCGGGGCCGACGCTGTTCAGGATGTCTTCCAGCCGGCGCGCCTGGCCTGCTTTCGCGTTCTTGTTCTTCTTGGCCGATTTGGTGAGATTCGCCTTGGTCTTCACCATCTCTTTCGTGGCCTTGCCGTCGGCGCCCACCACCCCCGCTTTGCGTTCCCAGTGTTCGGTCGTCATGACGTTCTGGGGGTTTTCAGGGTTTTCGTGGTCGTAGGCGCGCTGTACGGAAGGGAGGGGGGCCGGGATGTGGGAGGGTGCTACCTGGCGTTGCAGGTTCGGAGCGGCTTGAGGGCCGGCCGCCATGGCCCGGCCGGCATTGCCGGTACGGGTGGCGCCGTCCAGCGGCCGGCCGGACGTGCGCAGCACGTCGTGGACGGCGGAGCGCTGCACTGCCGGCTGCTGTGCGTGCCCGGTCTGCTGGTGGCTGCATCCGGCGCTGTGCTGGTGCATCTCCTGGGCCCAGGGATGGCCGGCCCGGCGGAGCATCTGGACGACTGCGGCGTTCCCCGCATCGGCCTGCAGACCGAGCAGGCCGTGCGGGCGTGTCTGCGGGGCGGATGCGGGCTTGCGGGCCGGCGTAATACGGTCGCTGCCGGGCCCGGTGTGTCCGGCCTTGTCGTGATCGTGCACGGGAGTCTCTCTTCTGGCGCGAGATTGACAACTTCTCTTGGTACGCGGCGGGAAGCTGCTGATGCAAGGCATGGGCGGGCAGTGTGAAGTGACCGGACGGGCAGCATCCGACGCCGGAACGACCCGCGTGCGGCACACGCCTTCGCCCGGCACCGCACGGCGGACGTGCCCGGAAGGCCAGGCAACCCGCGCCGGTACGCAGACCTGAGTTCACCGCGCGAGGCCCGCGTCCCCGTGGGACACGAGGGCCGCGCCGCGGGTCGTGCGGGCCGCGTGACAGGCCCCGGGCCGGGGCGGGCGTGACGTGTCCCGGTCCGGGGT
>NZ_JAAAXQ010000214.1 GCF_009916105.1 Streptomyces sp. GC420
GGGACCGTCACCTCCGAGGCGACGCTGACCCGGTTCACCGACGCCATCGTCGCGGCGGGCGGCCCGCCGGCGCCCGCCGACGCGTCGGCGCTGCCCGGAGAGGTGCTGGTTCCCGGCGGTCCGTTCCGCATGGGGACGGACGTCGAACCCTGGGCCCTGGACAACGAGCGGCCCGCGCACGTGCGGCACGTCCCGTCCTTCCACATCGACACCACGCCCGTCAGCAACGGCGCGTACCTGCGTTTCGTCGAGGACGGCGGTTACACGGAGCCGCGCTGGTGGGCCCCCGACGGCTGGTCGTACGTCCGCCGGCACCGGCTGTTCGCCCCGCTGTTCTGGCAGCGGGAGGCGGGTCTGTGGGTGCGTCGCCGGTTCGGCGTGACCGAACCGGTGCCCGCCGCCGAACCCGTCCTGCACGTCAGCTGGTACGAGGCCGACGCCTACGCCCGGTGGGCCGGGCGGCGCCTGCCCACGGAGGAGGAATGGGAGAAGGCGGCACGGCACGATCCGGCGACCGGCCGGTCGAGGCGCTACCCCTGGGGCGACGCCGACCCGACCGACCGGCACGCCAACCTGGGTCAGCGCCATCTGCGCCCGGCACCGGTGGGCAGCTATCCGGAGGGAGCCTCACCGCTCGGGGTACGGCAGCTCATCGGGGACGTGTGGGAGTGGACGGCGAGCGACTTCCTGCCCTACCCGGGGTTCGCCGCCTTCCCCTACCGGGAGTACTCCGAGGTGTTCTTCGGCTCCGACCACAAGGTGCTGCGCGGTGGCTCGTTCGCGGTCGACCCGATCGCCTGCCGCGGCACCTTCCGCAACTGGGACTACCCGATCCGGCGGCAGATCTTCTCCGGCTTCCGCACCGCCCGGGACGCCGAGGAGGGCTGATGTGCCGTCATCTCGGCTACGTGGGTGACCCCGTGCCCATCGGCGATCTGCTGCTCTCCCCGGCCCACGGGCTGGTACGCCAGTCTTGGGCGCCCCGGCACCAGCGGCACGGCACCGTGAACGCCGACGGCTTCGGCGTCGGCTGGTACGCGGACGGCGACCCGGTGCCGGGGCGCTACCGGCGTTCCGGACCGATCTGGGCCGACCGGTCGTTCGCCGACCTGGCACGGCTGGTTCGCACCGGGGCGCTGCTCGCCGCGGTCCGCGATGCCACACGGCCGGGGCCGGAGGGCGAGGCGGCGGCCGCGCCCTTCGTCCGGGACCGCTGGCTGTTCAGTCACAACGGTGCGCTGCCGGGGTGGCCCGCCTCTGTGGCCCCCCTGGCTTCGGCGCTGCCTGCGGAGGAACTCCTCGGCATGGAGGCGCACAACGACTCCGCCTTCGTCTGGACGCTGATCGCGCACCGGCTGCGGGCCGGCGAGGAGATGTCCCGGGCGCTGGCGGGCACAGTGGCCGCCCTGTGGGCGGCCACCCTTCCGGCGCGCCTCAACTTCCTTCTGACGAACGGCCGTTACCTTGCCGCCACGGCCTGGGGCGACACCCTCTGGTACCGGCTCCGCCCCGGATCCGGGGTCGTCGTCGCCTCGGAACCCTACGACGACGACCCCGCGTGGGCCGAGGTCCCCGATCGCTCGCTGGTGCGCGCCACCCCCACCGAAGTTCTCGTCACTCCCCTTGAGGAATCCCTTTCGTGAGCTCGTTCACCGTGACCCGTACGCTCCCCGCCACCGCACGCGACGGCGCTCTGCGCGCCGACGTCCTGGAAGGCCTGGGCGGCGTTCCCCGGCACCTGCCCCCCAAGTGGCTCTACGACGCGCGGGGCAGCGAACTCTTCGAGGAGATCACCGGGCTCCCCGAGTACTACCCCACCCGTTCCGAACGCGAGATCCTCGTGGACCGGGCCGCCGACGTCGCCGCTGCCATCGGTGCCCGCACCCTGGTCGAGCTGGGCTCCGGCTCCTCGGAGAAGACCCGGAATCTGCTGGAGGCGCTCACCGGCCTGGACACCTACATCCCGGTCGACGTCAGTCAGAGCGCCCTGGAGCAGGCCGGCCTCCGGCTGCTGCGCCAACGCCCCGGTCTGCGCGTCCACGCACTCGTCGCCGACTTCCAGCACGGACTGCGGCTTCCCCCTGCTCCGGGGCCGCGCCTGGTGGCGTTCCTCGGCAGCACCATCGGCAATCTCCTCCCGGCGGAGCGGGCCGAGTTCCTGCGCGCCGTCGCCGGTATGCTCTCCCCCGGTGACGCCTTCCTGCTGGGCACCGACCTGGTCAAGGACCCGGATGTGCTCGTCCCGGCGTACGACGACGCGGCCGGCGTCACGGCGGAGTTCAACAAGAACGTGCTCGGTGTCCTCAACCGGGAGCTGGGCGCCGACTTCGACGCGTCCGCGTTCGACCACGTCGCGCTGTGGGACGCGGAGAACGAGTGGATCGAGATGCGGCTGAGGGCCCGCCAGAAGCTTACGGCCAAGATCCCGTCGCTCGATCTCGTGCTGCACTTCGAGGCCGGTGACGACATCCGCACCGAGATCTCGGCCAAGTTCCGGCAGGAGGGGGTCCGCCGGGAACTCGCCGCCGTCGGTCTGGACATGCGGCGGTGGTGGACCGACAGCGCCGGGCGCTTCGCGCTGTCGCTGGCCGTGCGCGGCTGACGTCCCGACACGACGGCCAAAGGGCCGCTCCCGCCTGCGTCGCAGGCGGGAGCGGCCCTTTCGGTGGCACACGAGCGGAAAGGGGTGTCGGGACCCGCGGCCGGTGCGGGGGATTACCCGGCCACAGGTCCCGAGTCGGTGAGGTGGTGTCCGGGGCGGCACCTCCCGGTGTGGTCGCCGCGTCAGCGGGAGGCGGGAGCCTCGGCCTCCTCCGCGGCCGGGACGGCCGGCTGCTCGACCGGAGCCTTCTTCAGGTTCAGGGCGGCCAGGGCGCCGAGCAGCGCGGCCGCCGCGGTGACCCAGCCGGCCGCACGGAGACCGTCGACGACGTCGGCGTCACTCGGGGCCGGCGCACCGGCGGACAGGTCCAGGCCGGAGTTGGCGATGACCAGGATGACGGCCAGACCGACGGCGGCTCCGATCTGCTGGGCGGTGGAGGCGAGCGCCGAGGCCACGCCCTGCTCGGCCGGGTCGACCCCGGAACCGGCGGTGGCGAAGATCGAGGTGAAGGCGAGACCGCCGCCGAAGCCGTAGATGGCGACTCCGGGCAGCACCGCCCAGTAGCTGCCGCCGGTGACCATGCCCAGCGCCATGGCGCCCATGCCGATGCCGTAGATGAGCATTCCGAGCGAGAGCGTCCCGCGCAGGCCCGTCTTGTTCAGCATGGATGCGGCGATCTTGCCGCCGGCCAGCATCGCCAGCACACCCAGCGGCAGGAAGGCCAGGCCGGCCTCCAGGGCGTTGTAGTCGAGGATGTTCTGGATGTAGGTGGTGAACAGGTAGTAGCCGCCGCTCAGCGCGCTCATGTGCAGGAACGCCACCATCATCGAGGTGATGAGGCTGCGGTTGCCGAACATCCGCAGCGGCGCCAGCGGAGCGCTGGTCTTGGCCTCGATGGCGAAGAACGAGGCGATCAGCAGCAGACCGACGATCAGCGAGCCGAGCACGCGGGGAGTGGTCCAGCCGGACTCGGGGCCGCTGACCAGACCGAAGACCACGAGCGTGGCACCGATGGTGACCACCAGGGCGCCCGGGACGTCGAAGCCCTGGCGGGGCCCGGTGCGCGGGGCGTCGGGAGCGAGCAGGCTGGGCACGCCGAGCAGCGCGACGACGGCCAGCGGCACCATGAAGAAGAAGACCCACTCCCAGCCGAGGCTCTGGGTGAGCACACCGCCGAGCAGCGCGCCCGCGGCGAGACCGCCGCTGCCGGTGGCACCCCAGACCGCGAGGGCCCGGTTACGGGCCGGTCCCTCGTCGAAGCTGGTGACGATCAGGGTGAGCGTCGACGGGAAGAGCAGCGCACCGCCCAGACCCTGCACGGCGCGGGCCGCGACCAGCACCTCCGCCGAGTCGGCGAGGCCGCCGACCAGGGCCGAGACGCCGAAGAGGACGAGCGCGGTGACGAAGACGCGACGGGCGCCCAGACGGTCGGCGGCGCGACCACCGAAGAGCAGGAAGCCGCCGAAGGCGACCGCGTAGGAGCTGACGACCCACTGCAGGGTCTGCGGCGAGAAGTCCAGGGCCTCCCCGATGTCCGGCAGCGCCACAAAAACGATGTTGTAGTCGACGGCGATGATGAACTGGGCCAACGCCAGGAGCGCGAGCCTCAAGCCCGACCGCTGATGCGAACTTACGGAACGTTCCACTGGATGTGAGCCCTTCTGCAAAGGATCGTCCCGGCCGCGGGTCGGCCGGCAAAACGGGGGTGAGCGGTGAGTGAGCACATGCAAGAACCAGAACGGCAGGCAGTTCGCTGCATGTCGTTCGATTGCTGAGCAGTGTTCAGAGTTAGCACCCGAGATATTACCGACACGCTGTTGACTGTCAAGCGGACGGCGTTCTGCCCCGGTCCGCAGGAGCGGTCCGGGGCCGAGCACTTGAGGGCGGATCAGGCGGAGGCGCAGGGTGCGATGACGATCGGCAGCTTGCCGATCACCCGGAGGGAGACGCCGGGCCACCGTTCGACCGGCTCGTCATCGAGGCGCACGTCGTACTCGAGGAGGGCGGCCAGCGCCTCCTGCGCGATCATGCGCGCGACCGGAGCGGCGACACAGAAGTGAATGCCGTGCCCGAAACCGAGGTTGCGGCTCTGGACGCGGCTGACGTCCAGCCGCTCGGGGTCGTCGAAGGCGGCGGGGTCACGGTTGGCGGCGGCCATCATCACGACGACGTACTCGCCGGCCCGCACCGGGATGCCGGCCACGTCGGCGTCCTCCAGAGCCGTACGCGTCACCATGGCCAGGGTGCTGTCGTAGCGCAGCAGTTCCTCGACCGCAGAGGGCACGTGGTCCGGGTGCGAGCGCAGCCACTCCACCTGCTCCGGATGACTCAGCAGGTTGTACACCTGGTTGCCGATCAGGGCGGCCGTTGCGCCGAAGCCCGCCGCCAGCAGGTTCATCAGGAGCATGGCCAGCTCCCACTCGGACAGCCGGTCGCCCTCCTGCTCGGCCCTGGTCAGTTCGCTGATCAGGTCATCGCCCGGCTCGGCGCGCCGGGCGGCGACCAGCTCGATGCCCGCGTTGATGAAGACGTCACGGGCGGCGTTGCGACCGGCCTTCTGGTCCTCGGTGAGCGTGAAGCCCGGGTCGAGGCCCCGCCCGCTCTCCATCGTGTTGGCGAAGAAGAGGGGGTGGTAGTGCTCGGGGATGTCCATCATGTCGCTGAGGACCCTGGCCGGCAGCGGACGGGACAGCACCTCCTGCAGGTCCACACGGCCGTCGGGGCTCTCCTCGACCGCCTTGGCCAGCAACTCCCGTGCGTACTGCGCGGCCTTCGGACGCAGCAGGTTCATCATCTTCGGCGTGAACGCCTTGGACACCAGGCCGCGAATTCGCGTGTGGTCCGGCGGGTCCATGAACATGAGGATGCGACCGGACTCGCCGCTCGCGGGGTTCTCCACGAACTGGTCGGCCACCATCGGGTTGACCCCCCAGCCGAACCGGTGGTCCTTCATGACCGCCGCGGCCTCCTCGTAACCGAACACGGCTACGATCCCGCCCCCGGTGCGGAAGGCCGAGCCGGACTGCTCCCGGATCTTCCGGTAGTACGGAAACGGATCCGCATGGAAATCAGGGTCGAACGGATCGAAGGGAAGCGTCCGCCGAGCGACTTCCGGATTATACGTGATGACATCGGGAATTTTAGCCGTCGCCGCCTCGCTCATATCCACATCCCATTTCCCTGAGAGTCGTGTTCCTAGGATCCGGAAACTACTGACTCCCACCCCCTACGGCCAACCCCTCTCACGAAGTACGGACGCTAGGGGGTGCCCGGGCGAAATCTGGGGTTGGCAGTAGGGGTGACCTGCCGATAGCTTCGCCGGGAAATTCAAAGGATATCGCATTTGGCACTCGCTGACATGAGGTTTCGAATGGAAAAGGAAAGCCGCACGGGAATGGCCACGGAATATCCGGAGGTCCTGGGCGGATTCGACCTGACAGATCATTCGAGATTTGCCGAGGGGATTCCGTACGACCTGTTCGCCAGGCTCCGGCGTGAAGCACCCGCGCTGTACCACCCCGCCGGCACACTGCCGGACGGCGAGGGATTCTGGGTCCTGACGCGGCATGCCGACATCGCGGCCGCGTCGGTGGACCCGGCCTTCTCCTCACAGGGCGGCGGCGGCCGGGCCGGAGGCGGCTCCCACCTTGAGGACCTGCCATTTGGTGGCGGCCTCACGGGCACCGTGCTCGCCATGATGGACAACCCCCGGCACGAGGTCTTCAAGCATCTGCTCGGCCCGGCCGTCGGCCGGGCGGTGTCCGCACTGGAGCCCGAGCTGCGGGCCGTCGCCGCCGCCCTCGCCGACGACCTGGTCGGGCGCGGTACCGGCAACCTCGTCGACGACTTCTCGGAGCCCTTCTCGCTGCGTTCCGTGGCGCTGCTGCTCGGCGTGCCGCGCGAGGACTGGCAGAAGCTCACCGAATGGGTGCACACGGTACTCGGATTCACCCACCGCAGGACCGGAAAGGTGGACGACGAGTCGCGCGCCGTTTACGCGAATCTGCGCGGTTACTTCACCACACTGCTCGAAATGAAACGCGCGCACCCGGCCGACGATCTGGGCACGGTGCTCGCGAGCGGAGAACTGCCCGTGATCTCCGGTCAGCCGCCCCTCACCGAAATGGAGCGGGAGGCCAATGCGAGCGTGATGCTGGTCAGCGGTTTCGAGCAGCCCCGCAACACCATCGCCGGCGGCCTGCTGGCTTTCGCCCAAAATCCCGACCAGTGGCGGGAGCTGCGGAAGGACCGGTCGCTGCTGCCCACCGCGGTCGAGGAAGTCCTGCGCTGGCTTCCGGCGAATCCCTACAACCGGCGCACCCTCACCCGGGATGTGGAACTGCACGGTCGGCGCATGCGGGCCGGCGAGAAGGCGACGCTCTGGTGGCCCGCCGCCAATCGCGACGAGACGGTGTTCCCGGACCCGGACCGCTTCGACATCCGGCGCGACCCCAATCCGCACCTCTCCTTCGGTCACGGCGTGCACTACTGCCTCGGCGACGCCTTCGGTCGGCTCGAGATCCAGCTGGCGCTGGAGGCTCTGCTCGAACGGGTCGAGGAGATCCGGCTGACGGCACCGGAGACGTGGGCGCCCAACAACAAGCACACCGTGCTGCTCGACGTTCCCGTGGAGCTGGTTCCCGTGGAGGACGCGTGACCACCGCGGCCCTGAGCTTCGTCGATGCCCTGTACTCGGGACGGCTCGGCCGGGACCTGTTCCGGTACCCGGTGCAGAGCGCCTCGGACCGGGCGGAGGGCGACGCGGCCGTGGCCGGGCTGACGGCGTTCCTGCGCGACCGGCTCGACCCCGACCAGGTGGACCTCACCGGCACGCTGCCGGAGGGGTTCCTCGACGACCTGCGCGCGAGCGGGTACCTGAAGCTGCGCCTGGGCATGGAGATCGGCGGCCTGGACCTGTCGGCGTACAACGCCTTCCGTGCCATCGAGCACGCCGCCGGCTACTGCATGCCCGCGGGCCAGATGCTGGCGATCCAGGCGGGCGTCGGCGCACCCGCGCTGCTTCCCGCGCTGCCGCCGGGTTCGCTGCGGGAGTTCGTCGCCAGGCAACTCGCCGACGGAGCGGTCTCGGGCTTCGGACTGACCGAGCCCGCCGGCCAGAACAACGCCTGGCCCGGCACGACCGCCACCCTGTCCGCCGACGGCTCGGTCTACGTCCTCAGGGGCGAGAAGGTGTTCACGGGGCACGGTCCGGTGGCGAACCTGCTGCCGGTCGCGGCGACCGAACACACCGAAGAGGGGCGGAGGTTGTGCATCTGCTTCGTGGAGACGTCCGCCGCCGGCTTCGAGGTGACCTCGCGCATCGAGTTCACGGGCAGCCGGGGTCTGCCCAACGGAGCACTGTGCTTGGACGGCGTGGAGGTGCCGGCCGAATACGTGGTGCGGAGCGATCCGGAGGACGCGCGTTTCCCCGACCGGATGGCCTCGGCCGTCCTCGTCGGCCAGCTGTACTTCACCGCGGCTCCGGCTGTGGCCATCGCCAAGCTGTGCCGTCGCTGGTCGGGCGAGTTCGTCACCCGTCGCAGGATCAACGGCCGGGCGCTGAGCGAGTACGACGAGATCCAGCGGATGCTCGGCGAGACCCTGGCCGAGGTGTACGCCATGGAGAGCGTCGCCCAGTGGAGTCTCCTGGGCTCGGGGCCGGAGGAACGCTGGTTCGAGAGGTTGGCGGCCAAGAACCTGGCGGTGCGGACCTGCTGGCGGATCGTGGACCGGACGGTCTCGCTGTACGGCGCGGAGGGCATCGAGACGCTGCCGAGCAAGCTGCGGCGCGGTGCTGTCCCCGTGCCACTTGAGCGCAGGCTCAGGGACGCCCGGGGACTGCGCATCGCAGGCAACGTGGACTTCCAGCTGGACAGCCAGGCCGCGCGACGCCTGCTGACCTGGTTCGCCACGAGGGCCGAGGACGAGTCCCGGGCCCTCGCCGGCGGACTCGGTGCGGAACACACGGACGAGCAACGCCTGTCCGGGGCGAACGCGGCTCACCTGGCGGCGGTACGGGAGCAGGTGCTGCGGTTCCACGAGGTCTGCCGTGAACTGACCCGCAGCCGTCCCCGGCAGGAGAATCTCTTCGAGCAGGAGCACACTGTGATCCTGCTCGGCCGTGTCGCGGCGGAACTGTTCGCGATGTACGCGGTCCTCGCCAGGGCCGGGACCGAGCAGTCCGGCGACGGCGGCGAGAGGGACGGTCAGCGGCTCGCGGACGTGTACTGCACCTCGGCCCGGCATCGTCTCGCCGACCACTGGCGACGGCTCGGCATGGTCACGGAACCCGACTACGCCGGGATCAGCACCCGCTGGCTGGCCGAAGGGCTGCCCCGACTCCGCAGCGAGGCCTGACCACACGCGGAACGGCCGGGGCCGCGTCGCGCGGGCGACGCGGCCCCGGCCTCCGGCGGGTCAGCCCGCGACGACGCTCTGGGGGTCGCCGACCGCGACGTGCCCCAACGATCTGGACAGGTCGACCAGTTCGGCGCGGTACAGCTTCTCCGGGTCGCGCACCTGAGGGTTCAGGTGGCCGTAGACCTCGAGGGAGACAAGGCCGTGCATGCGGCCCCAGACCCGCAGCGAGAGAGCCACCGCCGCCGGCGGCAGATCGGGGAACGACTGGCGGATCAGCTCGGCGAACTCGGGAGCGAAGTCCGACCAGGTGTGGTCACTGCCGATGTACAGGTGCTGGGCCTTGGGCCAGGCGGCGGCGACGATCCCGGTGAGCACCGCGCAGGAGCGGTGCTGCGCCTCCGCCGCCGCACCGCCCTCCGGCGGCTGGTAGTCGGGCACCGCGCCGCCGTACACCAGTCGGAACTCCTCCGGGTTGGTGACGGCCCAGTCGCGGTAGGCCTGGCCGAACGCCATCACCTGTGCGGCCGCGTCGTCCTTGGGGCACTCCCCGATGGCGGCCTCCAGCGCGGAAGCGAGGCTGCTGTAGACGTCCGCGATCAGCACGCTGACGAGGTTGTCCCGGGTGTCGAAGTAGCTGTAGATCGCACCGGCAGTCATCCCCATGTCACGGGCGATGGCACGCAGCGAGATCGCGGCAGTCCCACTGGAGGCCATGTGCTTGAGAGCTGTGGCTTTGATCTCCGCCGTCGTGGCCTCGCGAAGACGCATCCTCCGGCTCTGAGTCACTTGTCCCATGCTCTGCATCTTAGCAGCGTAGAAACATGAATGGTGCACTCTATTTTTTCACGGCATTCAATTGACACGCTCAGTGTAGTGAGTGAACGCTGTTCAGAGAACGATCGCTCGCAATTTCCCATGACTGTCCGCGACAGTCCTGCTGAAAGGCTTACGCCGATGAGTACCGGTCTCACCACCGCCCCCGCCGCCGCAGGCGGCACCCTCCGGCTGGGGGACGATCTGACCGTCAACCGGCTGGGATACGGGGCCATGCGGCTCACCGGGCCGGGCTTCTGGGGCGAGCCGGCCGACCCCGACGAGGCGGTTCGCGTGGTTCGCCGCGCCGTGGAGCTGGGCGTGAACTTCATCGACACGGCCGACGCCTACGGCCCGTTCAGCAGCGACCGGATCATCAGGGAGGCGCTGCACCCCTACGCCGACGACCTGGTCATCGCCACCAAGGTCGGTCTCACCCGCCCCGGCCCCGACGACTGGCGCCCGGTGGGACGCCCCGAATACCTGCGCCAGCAGACCGAGCTGAACCTGCGTCACCTCGGCCTGGAGACCATCGACGTGCTCCAGTTGCACCGCGTCGACCCCGCGGTGCCGCTGGAGGAGCAGGTCGGCGAGCTGGCCGAACTCCGCAGCGAAGGCAAGGTCCGGCACATCGGGCTGTCCGAGGTGACGGTGGAGGAGCTGGAGAAGGCCAGGGCGATCGCCCCGATCGTCTCGGTGCAGAACCTCTACAACGTGGCGGAGCGCAAGTCGGAGGACGTGCTGCGCTACGCCGAGCAGCACGGCCTCGCCTTCATCCCCTGGTTCCCCCTGGCCATGGGGCAGCTGGCCGGGCCCGGCAGCCCGCTGGAGGCGGTGCTCCAGGACCACGACGCCACCCCGGCACAGCTCGCCCTCGCCTGGCTGCTGCGCCACTCGCCGGCCCTTCTCCCGATTCCCGGCACCTCGTCGGTCGAGCACCTGGAGGAGAACGTCCGGAGCACCTCGATCCAGTTGTCCGACGCCGCCTACCAGGCCATCACCGACGCCTGCTGAGACCGGGAGAATCCCATGCCCACAGCACAGCCCGGCCACCGCGTGGTGGCCGTCCGCGGTACGCAGGCGGTGAGGGTGCGCATCGACGGCCGTCCGGTCTCCTCGTCGGACCGGCCCGTGCTGGTCTACGAGACCGGACTGCCGGTGCGCTACTACCTCCCGCCGGAGGACGTGGACCTGACGATGTTCGAACCCTCGGACACCCGCACCACCTGTCCCTACAAGGGTGAGGCCTCGTACTGGTCGTTCCGCGGGGACGAGGGGGCCGAAGGAACGGCGCAGGGCCACCCGGACGTGGCGTGGTCCTACGTCGATCCGATCGACGCGGTCCCCGAGATCAAGGGGTACATCTCGTTCTACGACGATGTCGCCGAGATCGAGGTGACCGGCGCCCCTCCGGAGGCCCCGGTCATGTAAACGGGGGGAGGGGGACGCGAAGTCCCCCTCCCCCCGTCCGTTTCGACACGTCCTGGTCGGCAGACCGGTGGACGGGCCGCCGCGCTGGATGTCCACGATCAGCAGCGGCAGTTCTAGAGACACGGGGGGCTGACAAGGAGGAGACACCCGGCAGGGTCCCGGATCTCGGCCGGGAAGGTCGGCAGCGTCGACAGATCGTTGCCGAACGACGCCGTCTCCGAGGTGAAACGGTCACCGGTGAGCTGCTTACCGTCACCGCAGTCCCCCGCGAACCGGATGGCCACCCGGTCCAGACGACGCACCTCCTTGCTCACTGCCACGGTTCAGCCCTTGATCTCGCAAAGGGCGGCGCCGGAGGTGACGGAGGCGCCGACCGTGGCGTCGAGGTCCTTGACGGTGCCTGCCTTGTGGGCGTTCAGCGGCTGCTCCATCTTCATGGCTTCCAGAACGACGATCAGGTCGCCTTCCTCGACTTCCTGGCCCTCCTCGACGGCGACCTTGACGATGGTGCCCTGCATGGGGGAGACGAGGGTGTCACCGGAGGCGACGGGCCCGGACTTCCTGGCCGCGCGCCGCTTGGGCCCGGCCCCGGCCGCCAGACCCGTACGCGCCGGCGACATGCCCAGCGACGCGGGAAGGGAGACCTCCAGGCGTTTGCCGCCGACCTCGACGACGACCGTCTCCCGGCCTCCTTCCTCTTCCGTCTCGGTGTCGGCCGAGGCGGCGAATGGCTTGATCTCGTTGACGAACTCCGTCTCGATCCACCGGGTGTGCACGGTGAAGGGATCGGTGGAGCCCGTCAGTTCCGGGGCGAAGGCGGGGTCGGTGACGACCGCGCGGTGGAAGGGGATCGCGGTGGCCATGCCCTCGACCTGGAACTCGGCGAGTGCGCGGGCGGCGCGCTGGAGCGCCTGCTCGCGGGTGGCGCCCGTGACGACGAGCTTGGCGAGCAGGGAGTCCCAGGCCGGGCCGATCACGCTGCCGGACTCCACGCCGGCGTCCAGGCGCACGCCGGGGCCGGAGGGCGGGGCGAACCTCGTCACAGTGCCGGGGGCGGGCAGGAAGCCCCGGCCGGGGTCCTCGCCGTTGATGCGGAACTCGAAGGAGTGGCCGCGCAGCGGCGGGTCGTCGTAGCCGAGGGCCTCGCCGTCCGCGATGCGGAACATCTCCCGGACGAGGTCGATGCCGGTGACCTCTTCTGTGACCGGGTGTTCGACCTGCAGACGCGTGTTGACCTCCAGGAAGGAGATCGTGCCGTCCGCGCCGACGAGGAACTCCACGGTGCCCGCGCCGACGTATCCGGCCTCCTTCAGGATGGCCTTGGACGCGGCGTACAGCTGGGCGTTCTGCTCGGCGGACAGGAACGGCGCCGGAGCCTCCTCGACCAGCTTCTGGTGGCGGCGCTGGAGCGAGCAGTCACGGGTGGAGACCACCACGACATTGCCGTGGGAGTCGGCCAGGCACTGCGTCTCGACGTGCCGCGGCTTGTCCAGGTAGCGCTCGACGAAGCACTCGCCGCGGCCGAAGGCGGCGACCGCCTCGCGGACGGCGGAGTCGTAGAGCTCGGGGACCTCTTCCAGGGTGCGGGCGACCTTCAGGCCACGCCCGCCACCGCCGAAGGCCGCCTTGATCGCGATCGGCAGGCCGTGCTCCTCGGCGAACTCCACGACCTCCTCGGCACCGGAGACCGGGTCCGGGGTGCCGGCGACCAGGGGGGCGCCGGCGCGCTGGGCGATGTGGCGGGCCGCGACCTTGTCACCGAGGTCGCGGATGGCCTGCGGCGGCGGGCCGATCCAGATCAGTCCCGCGTCGATGACGGCCTGGGCGAAGTCGGCGTTCTCGGAGAGAAAGCCGTAGCCGGGGTGGATGGCGTCCGCGCCCGAGTCCTTCGCGGCCTGCAGCACCTTCGACATGTCCAGATAGCTGGCCGCCGGTGTGTCACCGCCCAGCGCGAAGGCCTCGTCGGCCGCGCGCACATGCAGCGCGTCCCGGTCCGGATCGGCGTAGACGGCTACGCTCCCGATTCCGGCATCCCGGCAGGCACGGGCAACGCGGACAGCGATTTCGCCACGGTTGGCGATGAGCACCTTGCGCACGATGGCTCCCTCCTTGAAACAAGCCGAGTTTAGGGATTGCCGACACGGCCCTTCGACCCATCCCCAATGGTGAGCTTGCCCACACGGAGTGTGATTCGAGGCTCGCTCGATCCGCGAAATCCCTTGTCGCACCACGGTACGCGGCCTTCTGCCTCGGCACAGTAATCCCCTGGTGTGGCACAGGTCTCTGTCAGGCGGGTCAGCTCGTGTGGCGGTTTCTTTGTCGAGTCCCTACGAATGGCCCAAGCATTTTCAGTCGGTGCGGCGCGTCGGGGCCGGACGTGCCCGGCCTCTTGTCGGGCTGTTTACCCGTGAGTAGCGTGCGCGGTGACATTCGTACCAGAGGTAACAGCCGGAATCAGCAGGGGGCGCGTCCATGACGCTGCGCAGGTGGGTGGCCGCGGTGACGGGCCTGGCGCTTTTCGCCGAGGCGGCGGGAGTCGTCATGATCAACTGGATCCTCGGGCGTGTCGTGGACCGCCAGTCGATGTCCCTCGACGGCCTCGACCCCGGCGTCATGGCGACGACGACGTGGGTCATGGGCGGGGTCTTCGGCCTCTACCTCGTCGGGTGCGGGGCCGTGCTCCTGACGGCGGCCGTCAGGGACCGGGGGCCGGGCCGTTGGGCGCGCATCGTGCTGATCACCTGCGCGGTGGTGCACGGGGTGCTGGGCGCGCTGGCGGTCGGCCTGGTCGGCTGGAACGCGTTCGCCTGCCTGATGGTGGTGCTCGGGCTGATGGTGCTGTCCCTGCTGTCGTACGGCGAACGGGGGCCCGCACAGGCGTCCCCGCCGCCCCCTGG
>NZ_JAAAXQ010000215.1 GCF_009916105.1 Streptomyces sp. GC420
GCTCGGTGGCGTGCCCGGCCCGCCCGCCGGGTTCAGACCCCCCAGCGCAGGGCGGGGGTGTTCACGGGGGCGTCCCACAGGGACAGCATCTCGGCATCGGCCTTGCACACGGTGATGGAAACACCGGCCATGTCGAGGCTGGTGACGTAGTTGCCGACCAGGTTGCGGGCGATGGTGACGCCCTGGTCCGCGAGGACGGCGGCGACTTCGTTGTACGTCACGTAGAGCTCCAGCAGGGGAGTGGCGCCGAGACCGTTGACCATGACGACGGTCTCGTCGCCCGCGGTGAGCGGCTGGTCGGCGAGGATCGCGTCGAGCGCGGTGCGCACGATGTCCTTGACGGGGCGGATCTTCTCCCTGCGCCGACCGGGTTCGCCGTGGATGCCGACGCCGACCTCGATCTCGTCGGCCGGCAGGTCGAAGCCGGGCCTGCCGGAGGCCGGGGTGGTGCAGGAGGTCAGGGCGACCGCGAAGGACCGGGAGTTGGCATTGACCCGGCGGGCCGCCTCCACGACCGCGTCGAGGTCCGCGCCCTGTTCGGCGAGGGCGCCGGCGATCTTCTCCACGAACACGGTGGCGCCGGTGCCGCGGCGGCCCGCGGTCCAGGTGGAGTCCTGGACGGCCACGTCGTCGTCGACCAGTACGGTCTCCACCTTGACGCCCTCGTCGCCCGCGAGCTCGGCCGCCATCCGGAAGTTGAGCACGTCGCCGGTGTAGTTCTTCACGATGAACACCACGCCCGCGCCGCCGTTGACGGCCTGGGCGGCGGCGAGCATCTGGCCGGGGACCGGCGAGGTGAACACCTCGCCGGGACAGGCGGCGTCGAGCATGCCGGTCCCCACGAAGCCGCCGTGCAGTGGTTCGTGGCCCGATCCGCCGCCCGAGACGAGCGCGACCTTGCCGGGCCGGCCGCCGCCGGAACGGGTGATGACCTTGGCGGCGGTGTCGACGCTGAGCGCGGGGTGGGCGGCGGCGATCCCGGCCAGGGCGTCGTCCAGGACGCTCTCGGGGGCGTTGATGAGCTTCTTCACTGCAGGACTCCTTCGGCGGCGGCCGGCTCGGCCGGGGCCTCGGTGGTGGCGGCGGTCTGGCGGCGGGCACCGAGGGTGAGGTAGAGGAAGCCCGCGGCCACCGCGCCGGCGACCTGGGCGATCAGATAGACGGGAAGCTGCTCCCACTGCACGGTGCTTCCGGACAGTTCGCCGACCACCATCGGGCCGACGGTGCGCGCGGGGTTGATGGCGGCGCCGGTGGCGGGCGCCACGGGGATGATGACGGCGAAGACGGCGAGGCCGATGGCGAGCCCGGCGAATCCTCCGGAGGAGCGTTCGTCGATGGCGCCGAAGACGACGAAGGCGAGGATGAACGTGCCCACCGCCTCGGCGAGCAGCGCCTGACCGGCAGTCACGTCGGCTCCGTAGGCGGCGATGCCGAGACCGGCGGTCACGGCCTTCTTGCCGAGTACGCCCACGATGGCCAGCGCGCCGAGCAGCGCGCCCGCGATCTGTGCGGCGATGTAGCCGGGGACGTCCCGCCAGGGCGTCTTCCCCGTGGCGGCGAGGGCCACGGTGACGGCCGGGTTGATCTGACAGCCGGATATGTGTCCGATCGCGTAGACCATGGCGATGACGACCGTGGCGAAGGCGAGCGAGATCATGCCCAGTTCGGCCATGGTGAACGGTGCCTCACCGCCGACGATGAGCGTCGCGGGGACCGAACCGACGCCGATGAACACCAGCATCGCGGTGCCCAGCATCTCGGCGAGCAGTTTCTGTGGGTGTGTGTTCTCTTCCATGACGGCGCCCACCGCCGGCGGCGGTCAGGGCGTCTCACCTCCTCCGCGCGCAGCGGTTCATGAGGAAAGGGAGTGGGTGGCCGCCGGGCGGTCGGGGCGGGAAGCCCGGCGGCCATCCGGGAATCGAAATTCCCTAAGAGCGTTCACTATGGATGAACGATGTTCGGAAGTTAAGGCCGCGTTTCACCCGTGTCAAGGGTTTCGCGCCGGCCGGACGCACGGCCCGGGCCCGCCGGACTGCCGGGACGTGTACGTGGTCGGGCGGGGCGCGTACGCGGGCGGCCCGCGGCGCGGTGGCCGCGGGCCGGCAGAGAGGGAGGGTGCGTGCAGCGGGGTGGAGCGGTGTGCGGACGGTGTGTCCGTGCCGCCGGTCCGCCGACCGTCGGGCCCGGCCGGCGGCCGCTGTCAGCCGCCCGTGCGCCGCATGGCCGAGCCCCTGGAGGCGCCGAGGTCGCGGGAGAGATTGCGTGCGGTCTCGCGCACCGCGACCGCCAGTTCCTGACGTGCGGTTTCCGCGAGCAGGCGCTCCACGGGTCCGATGATCCCGATGGCGCCGACGACGTCACCGGAGCGGTCGAAGACCGGCGCCGCGATGCCGGCGTCGCCGATGGCGCACTCCTGGTCCTCCACGGCGTAACCGGTCTTCAGTACCTCGTCCAACTGGTCCGCGAGCACGCCCGGGTCGGTGATGCTGGCGCCGGTGAGCACCGCCGGTTCGCCGCCCAGCAACCGCTCGCGGTCGGCCGCCGGCGAGTGGGCCGCGATCGCCTTGCCCAGGGCGCAGGTGCTCCACGGGATGCTCGCGCCGACCTCCAGGATCTGCACGGCGCCCTCGGGGCGGAAGGCGTGGTGCACGACCAGTACGTGGTCGCCGGTGAGCACGGCGACCCACACCGCCTCGCCCGTCCGGGTCGCGAGCTGGTCCGCCCAGGTCAGGGAGCGGGTGCGCAGTTCCTGCGTGTCCAGGTAGGCGTTGCCCAGCAGTACCAGGTCGGGGCCCAGTTGGTACTTGGAGCTCTCCCGGTCCTGGACGACCACGTGCTCGGCCTCGAGGGTGCGCAGCAGTGCGTGGACCGTGGGCTTGGCCACGCCCAGGCGGTCGGCGAGCTCGGACACGCCCAGCCGGGGTCCCGCGGACGCGAGTTCCCGCAGGATCTGGATCGCCCGCTGCACCGACTGCACCATAAAAGTTCTCCGTTCAGTATTGATGAACGCTGTTCCGGGATCTATGGTCACTGTTCATGAGCACCCCAGTCGGCATCGTACTCGTTTCCCACAGCGCCGAACTCGCCGCCGGACTGCGCCGGCTGGTGGGGCAGATCGGCTCGGAAGAGGTCCCCGTCGTCACCGCCGCAGGCACCGACGACGGAGGGATCGGCACCAGCTACGACCTGGTCCTCGCCGCGATCAAGGACGCGGACCGTGCGGGTGGCGTCGTGATCCTGCCGGACCTCGGCAGCTCCGTCCTCACCGCCCGCACCGTGCTCGAGGACCATCCCCGCCCCGACGTGCTGATCGTCGACGCACCCTTCGTCGAGGGGGCGATCGCCGCCGTGGTCACCGCCGCATCCGGCGCCGACCTGGAGACCGTCGCCAACGCCGCCAAGGAGGCCCGTCATGTCCCCAAGTTCTGACACCGATTCTCTCCCGCCGACCGCTCGCCACGAGGCGGAGGTCGTCCTGCCCGCCAATCTGCACGCCCGCCCGGCGGGCAGACTCGCCCGCGCCGCCGCCGGATTCACCAGCGCCGTGCACCTCGACCACGCCGGACGGTCCGTCAACCCGGCCGGAGTCCTGGCAGTGATGGGGCTGGGCGCGACCGCGGGCAGCACGGTGACCGTACGTGCCGAGGGGCCGGACGCGGAAGCGGCCGTGGCGGCGCTGGCCGAGATCCTCGCCACCGCCGAATAGCCCGACCTCGACAAAGACGTCGCCGACCACGGCCGCGGAAGCCGGCCCGTGTCCGCGCGGCCGATCCCGGCCGCGGCCCCGGCTCCTCCAGTGGCCCCCGCCCCGGAGTCCGGCGGGAGCGCCGACCCCTCGATCGCCGGCCGGTGGCCGGGGCCGGCGGGGGGAGCACCCCGATTCGGACGTGAGGTGGTTCGGCCCTGCCACCGGCTGAGTGCGCCCCGCGTGCCGCCGCCTGCCGCGCCGAGCAGCAGCCCCCGCGCACCCGGCACCCGGCCCCGGGGCGCGCGGGACGGACGTACCCGCCGGGGCCCTCCGGCCAACGTGCCCACCGATCGCCCGTGCGCCGCACCGGCGAAGGCGGACGTGCCGCACCTCAGTACCGGCCCCGGGCCACGCTGCCGCGAAGCCGCCGTGCACGAAGGCCGGCCCCGGGCGCCCGTACGGCTCGGCCGCGGCGACGCGCGCCGTCACCTCCGGCTCGGCCCCGCCGGCGGGGAGTCGCGGCCGAAGCCGCGGTGCCCGGGGAACGGGCTGGTGCGCCCGTCGCCTCGGTCTCCGTGAGGGCCCGCCGGACCGCCGCGTGCTGTTCGGCGGTCGGTGAACCGCTCGTGACGGATCACGTCCGGTCGCGCGGGGGCACGGGTCTCCCCGTCCACCGGAGCGCGCGGCGCCCTCTTCCGGCCCACGGGAACGGAGCCGCGCCGGCCCGCTCAGAGAATGCCGCGCTCGCTGGCACGGGCCAGCGCCTCCACGCGGTTGCGCGCGCCCAGCTTCTCCAGCGTCCGCTGCAAGTAGGTCTTGACCGTGTTCCGGGTGAGCCCCAGCACGTCGGCGATCTCCGGATTCGTCTCACCCATCGCCACCCTGCGCAGGATCTCGTACTCGCGGCGCGTCAGCCCGCTCTCCTTGAGGCGCCGGTTCAGCAGCACGCTGAGGAGATGGTCGGGGCTGGTGCGGACCACTCGCTCCCCGGCGTTGACGCGCCGCACGATGTCCACCAGATCGGACCGCTGGGCGTCCTTGACGACGACGGCGTGCGCTCCCGCCCCGAGCGCCTCCTCCAGGGCGGCGTGCTCCGGGTACGCCGTGAAGATCACGATCTTGACGCCGGGGACATGGGTCCGCAGCTCCCGGATCACCTCGGGAGCGAGCATGTCGGGCAGCCGCAGGTCGAGGAGTACGACGTCCGGCCTCAGCCGCTCCACCTCACTGATCGCCTCCCGTCCGGAACACGCGTATCCGGACACGGTGATCCACGAGGCGTTGCCCAGCGCCATGGCGACGCCGTCGCGGACGATCGGATGGTCGTCCACGACCAGTACACGTACGTTCGGCTCGGTCACGTCGGCACCCACGCCTGGACACTCACGCCGCCGTCCTCGTTGCGGCCCACCTGCGCCTCGCCGCCCACCCGCTCCAGACGCTCGGCCATGGTGGCCAGGCCGAGCCCGCCCGGTGGCCGATCGCCGGGCGGCAGGCCCACACCGTCGTCTGCGATGGTCACGCAGACCCCTCCGGAGTGCGTGAAGACGCTCACCACCACGGAGCGGGCCCGCGCGTGCTTCTCCACGTTCAGCAGCGCCTCACGCGTCGCGTCGGCCAGGGCCTTGATCGTGGCCGGCGGGAGGCCGGGCACCTCGGTGACGATGATGAGCCGGGCGATGACCCCGGTGCGCTCCTGGAACGCCCGGCAGTGGCCGCGCAGCGCGACGCCGAGGGCGACCTCCTCCGGCGGTGCGTGCAGCGCGTGCAGCGACACCCGCAGCGCGGCGGCGGCCTGGACCGCCTGCTCCTCCAGCTCCGTGAGGCGCGCGTACACCGCGTCCCCCGCGGGCAGCTCGCCGGTCAGCGTGCGGATGCCGGCCCCGATGGAGAAGAGCATGGCCCCCACGGTGTCGTGCAGCTCCAGCGCGAGCCTGCGCCGCTCCTCGTGCACGGCGATCTCCGCGGCGTGGCGGGCCCGCTCGGCGACGACGGCGGCCGCCGCGGCCCGGCTCGCCGCCTTCTGGAGGGACTCGGCCGTACGGTCGCCGAACGGGGACGTCTCCCGGTTGGAGCCGTACAGCACACCGAGCAGCCGGCCCTCGTGGACCACGGGAACCGCGATCATCGCGCCAAGGCCCTCGATCTCCGCCTGGGCGTTGAAGTGGTGGGTGATGGTGTCGGAGCGGCGGTAGTCACTGACCCACAGCGGGGACCGCCGCAGCATCACCTGCCCGCCGAGCCCGCACCCGGTCGGTACGACGAGACCGTCGACGGCGGGCGTGCGCGCGTTCACCGTGTGCCCGAGCACCAGCCGGTCCTCGCCGTCCGGCTCACCCACCCAGGCCACGTCCACGCCGGTGAGGTCCGGAACCTCGTCCACGACCCGGCGCATGGCGACGGACTGGTCGAGCAGCGCGAGGACCTGGCTGTATCCCTCGGTCAGCTCGAACAGCGCGTTCGGCATCGGCCGAGTCCGCCTGCTGTCTGGCACGTCAGCCATCGTAGGTGCCTCCCGCCCGGCGGACCAGAAGCGGACGTGCTCCGCTCGAGTGCGCACATCCTGGCCCGCTCCCGCGGCCCTGACCATCTCCGAATGGAGACCTCCGAAGGAATACCTCCTCCTGGAGCTACCCGGAGCCGACCCCGAAACCCAGGATCGCGGCCAGCGCCATCCCGGCGCTGGAACGACGGAGGCCGGATGCTCCAGGTACGCAATCTGAAAGTGCGCTACGGCGGCGCTGTGCTCGCCCTGCGGTCGGTGTCGCTGGACGTCCCGGACGGCGCGGTGGTCGCCGTCCTCGGCAGCAACGGGGCGGGCAAGACCACCCTGCTGCGCTCGATCTCGGGGGCGCTCGCCGACTTCGGCGGCGCCGTGGACGAGGGATCCATCGAGTTCGAGGGCAAGTCCCTGGTGGGCCGGCCCGCGGCCGCGCTCGCCGGGGACGGGGTGGTGCTCGTGCCCGAGGGACGCCGCGTGTTCACCAGGCTCACCGTGGCCGAGAACCTGCGGGCGGGTGGTTTCGCCGTGAAGGACCGGGCCCGCCGCGCCGCGGCGGCCGACCGGGTGCGGGAACTGTTCCCGCTGCTGCACGAGCGGCGCGACCAGCGGGCCGGCCTCCTCTCGGGAGGACAGCAGCAGATGCTCGCCATCGGCCGGGCCCTGATGGCCTGCCCGCGGCTGCTCCTCATCGACGAGCCCTCCCTGGGGCTCGCCCCGCGGATGGTCGGCCACATCGGTGAAGTGATCAAGGAGATCAACGCCCAGGGCACGACCGTCCTGCTCATCGAGCAGAACGCCACGATGGCGCTCTCCGTCGCCACGAACGCCGTCGTCCTCACCCTCGGCGAGGTGACCCTGTCGGGCACGGCCGCCGCCCTCGCCGCCGACGAGTCGGTGCGCGACCTCTACCTGGGAGGCCCGGCGCGCTCCGCGGACGACACGGAACCGGCGGCCGGTGAGGCCGAGCCGCCCGGCGGGGAAGGCCCGGAGGATCCCGCGGGCCGGGACGGGGACGCGGCGGGCGGCCGCCGCAGGCTCCTGGAGAGGTGGTCGGCATGACCGGGTCCACCGGCACGGCAGCGGCGCCTCCGGCCGAGCACGCGCACGCGGACGCCGACGGGGCGGTCCTGGTCGTGGACGGCGTGACCGTCCGCTTCGCGGGCGTCACCGCGCTCGACGACGTCTCCTTCGCGGTACGGGCGCGCCACATCCACGCGGTGATCGGCCCCAACGGCGCCGGCAAGTCCACGCTCTTCAACGTCCTGTCCGCCGTCTACCGCCCGGCGAGCGGCGCCGTCCGCTTCCACGGCACCGATCTGACCCGGCTGCGTCCGCACCGGCTGGCCGCACTCGGGGTCGCCCGCACCTTCCAGAACATCGCCCTGCTGCCCGGGGCCTCGGTCCTGGAGAACCTGCTCCTCGGCCGCCACCAGCTGCTGCGGCCCGGGGCCCTGTGGCGCGCCGGCCACGGCAGGCCCGGCCGCGCCCTGCGCGACCACCGGGAGCGGGTGCGCGACATCGCGGACTTCGTCGGGCTGGCGAACCTGCTCGACGTTCCCGCGGGCGGACTGTCCTACGGCGACCAGAAGCGTGTGGAGATCGCGCGCGCCCTGTGCATGGAACCCGCCCTGCTCCTCCTCGACGAACCCGCCGCCGGCATGAACGCGCACGAGACCACCCGCACCGCGCAGCTCATCCGCGACGTCCGCGACAGCCTCGGCATCCCCGTCCTGCTCGTCGAGCACGACATGGGCCTGGTGATGGGCATCGCCGACCGGGTCACCGTCCTCGACTTCGGCAGGCGCATCGCGGACGGCACACCGGAGGAAGTACAGCGGGACCCCGAGGTGCTGCGCGCCTACCTGGGAAGCGGCGACGACACCGCGCCGTCCGGCACGCCCGAACAGCCCGCCCCCGCCACCCCGTCTGAGAGATGACATGCACAACCTCCTCCAACTGCTGATCGGCGGACTGTCGCTGGGCGCGGTGTACGCACTGCTCGCCCTGGGGTTCGTCGTCGTCTTCAAGGCCACGCACGTGGTCAACTTCGCCCACCCGGCCCTCCTCATGGTCGGCGCGTACTTCACCTCCCGGTTCAGCACCGTCGACCGGTTCCCGTTCGCCGTCGCCGTACTGCTCGGCGTGGGGGTGGCCGTCACGGTCGCCGTGGCCGTGGAGTGGCTGCTCGTACGGCGTGTCAAGGGCGACGCCGTGCTCGCGGTCAGCATCATGACCATCGGCGTCGACGTGCTGGTGCAGACGGAGATGAGCCGCCGGATCGGCATCGACGTGCTCCCCATGGGAGACCCGTGGGGCAACGGCATCGTCACGCTCGCCGGGGTGACCGTTCCCCAGACCCGGCTCGCCGCACTCGCCGCCGGCATCCTCCTCATCACCGCGTTCCTCGCCTGGTTCCGGTTCTCCCGCTGGGGCGTGGCGATGCGCGCCACCGCCGAGGACCCGGCGACCGCCTCCCTCATGGGCATCCGCCGGAGCCGGGTCTCGGCCGCCTCCTGGCTGATCGCCGGCGCGCTGGCCGCGGTGGCAGGTGTCTTCCTCACCGTCTTCCCCTCGCCGGGTCTCGAACCCGCGACCGCCGCCGTGGCGCTGCGGGCCTTCCCGGCGGCGATTCTCGGCGGGCTCGACTCGGTCGGCGGCGCGGTCGTCGGCGGGCTGGTCGTCGGCGTGACCGAGGCCCTCACCCAGGGCTATGCGGAGGACCTCGCCTTCCTGGGAACGGGCTTCCACACCGTCATGCCCTACCTGGTCATGGTGCTGGTGCTGCTCGTCCGGCCCACGGGCCTGTTCGGAACCAAGGAGCTGCACCGTGTCTGACTCCCGGCCCACGAAGACACCGGCGGAGACCTCCGCGACCGCGACCGCGACGGAGACGTCCCCGCAGACCCCCGCGCAGACCCCCGAGCCGGCCGCGAAGACGGCGCGGACGGCGAAGACGGCCAGTACATCGGGAACGGCGCAAACACCGGGGACGGTGCGGGCCTTCGCGGCCGCCCTGCTCCGGCGCCCCCTCCCGCGGCCCGGATGGGCCCTGCGCGCGGCCGGGCTCGCCGCTCTGCTCGCCGTGCCCTTCTACTTCGAGGCGTTCTGGCTGCAACTGGGCCTGTTCGTCTACGCGACCGCGGTGGCGGCGCTCGGCCTCACCCTGCTCCTCGGCCAGGCCGGAATGCTCTCGATGGGCCACGCCTTCTTCATCGCCCTGGGCGCGTACGGGTACACGTACCTCGCCTCACCGGCCGGCGAAGACCGGGTCGGCCTGGGACTCCCGCCGCTGCTCGCACTGGTCCTCGCCGTCGCGCTCACCGGAGTCGCCGGGCTGCTGTTCAGCCCGGTCGCGGCCCGCCTGCGCGGCATCTACCTCGGGATCGCCTCGCTCGGGCTGGTCTTCGTGGGCCAGCACGTCCTGGTCGGCGCCGAGCCCCTCACCGGCGGGGTGAACGGCCGTGACGTCCCCGGTTTCGCCCTGTTCGGATTCGCCTTCGAGGACGTGCCCGGCCTGACGACCTATGTGCTCGGGGTGCCCTTCGGGCGCGAGGAGCGGCTGTGGTACCTCGCCCTCGCGGTGCTGCTGCTGGCCGTGGTCTGCTTCCGGCTGCTGGTGCGCGGCCGGGTGGGGCGTGCCCTGCGCGGTGTCCGCGACCACGAGGTGGCCGCGGCGGCGATGGGCGTGAACGTGGTGCGGTACAAGGCGTACGCGTTCCTCGCCTCCTCCATGTTCGCGGGGCTCGGCGGCGTGCTGCTGGCCCTCGCCTTCCGCCGCATCATCCCGGACACCTTCGGCGTGATCATGTCGGTCGAGTACTTGGCGATCATCGTCATCGGCGGACTCGGCTCGGCGGGCGGTGCCGTCTTCGGGGCCCTGTTCGTCGCCTCCCTGCCGGCCGTGCTCGAACGCTATGTGTCCCAGCTCCAGGGCTCCGGCGCGGAAAGCGGCGGCCTCACCTCCGCCGTGCTCGCCAAGTTCGTCTACGGCGCGGCGGTCGTACTGATCATCGTCTTCGAGCCCGGAGGCGGGTCGGCGCTGCGCGACCGTCTGCGGCGCCGCCACCGGCGCGGCGACGACCGGCCCGGGCCCTCAACCTCCCTCCCTCTCCCCCCGCTTGCCGACGAGCAGGGTGTCTCCACCACCGAAAGGCCGTAACACCATGTCGCACCTCACCCAGACCCCGTCCCGCGACCGTGGCAGAACCGGGCGCGGAACCCGGCGCACGATCGCCATGTCCGTCCTGCTCGGCGTCCTGGTCACCGCCGGCTGCTCCACCAAGGCCACCGAGGGCGACGCCCCGGCCGGGGGCTCCGACAAGCTCGCCACCGGTCCCGGTGTGACCGACAAGACGATCAAACTGGGCGTGCTGACCGACCAGACCGGTGTGTTCGCCGGCGCCGCCAAGGCCGGCAACCAGGGGCGCGAACTGTTCTGGGACGAGAAGAACGCCGAGGGCGGCGTCTGCGGCCGCAAGGTCGAGTTCGTCGTCAAGGACCACGGCTACCAGACCCAGCAGGCCGTCTCCGGCTACGCGCAGATCAAGGACGAGGTGCTCGCCCTGGACGAGCTGCTCGGCTCGCCGATGATCGCCGCGCTGCTGCCCACGCTGGAGTCGGACGAGATGCTCACCCTCGCGGTCTCCTGGTCGTCGACCCTGCTCGACAACCCCTACGTGGTCATCAGCGGCACCACGTACGACATCGAGATGATCAACGGGCTCCAGCATCTGGTCGACACCAAGAAGCTGGGGCGCGGCGACGTCGTGAGCCACATCTACCTGGAGGGCGACTACGGACAGAACGCGCTGGAGGGCAGCCGCGCGGCGGCGAAGAAGCTGGGCCTGAAGCTCAAGGAGCACAAGATCAAGCCCACGGACACCGACCTCACCGCGCAGGTGACCAGCTCCCGCAACGCGAAGGCGAAGGCGGTTCTGCTCACCACGACCGGTGCCCAGACCGCGTCCGCCGTCTCCGTGGCCGAGGCGTCCGGTTACGGCGCCACCTTCCTCGGCTCCAACCCCTCCTTCAGCCCCGCCCTGCTGAGCGGCTCCGCCAAGTCGGCCCTCCAGAAGCAGCTCCTCTTCGTCAGTTCCGTCGCGCCCTTCTCCTCCGAGGCGGACAGGCCCGCGAAGGTGCGCAAGCTGTTCAACAAGAAGTTCAAGGGCGAGGCCCAGTCGTCGTACGTCATGTACGGCTACGCGCAGGGCGAGATCATGGCCAGGATCCTCGAGACCGCGTGCGAGAACAAGGACCTCACCAGGAAGGGCCTGTTCACGGCCCTGAAGAACCTGTCCCGGGTGGACACCGGCGGCCTCGTCGCCCCGCTGGACTTCAGCAACTCGGGCCAGATCCCCGCGCGGCAGACGTACGTCCTCAAGCCGGACGCCAGGACGGAGGGCGGCACCAAGGTCGTCAAGGAGCTGTTCACCTCCGAGCTCGGCGCCACGTACAAGCGCGACTGACGGTCCGTCACTACCGAAGGAATCACAGCGAATGTCCAGCACAACCCCCCTGCCCAGCACCATGCAGCCCGTGCCGCTGCTGATCCGCCGGCTGCTGGAGCACGGCGCGACCCTGCACAGCGGCAGCGAGGTGACCACCGCCACCGACGCGGGCACCAGGACGGCCACCTACGCCGAGGTGGGCCGCAACGCCGCCCGGCTCGCCCACGCCCTGTCCGGCCTCGGCGTGGGGCCGGGCGACCGGGTCGCCACCTTCATGTGGAACAACCAGGAGCACCTGGAGGCCTACCTGGCAGTGCCCGCCATGGGCGCCGTGATCCACCCCCTGAACATCCGCCTCTTCCCCGAGCAGATCACCTACATCGCCAACCACGCCGAGGACACCGTCGTCATCGTCGACAGCTCTCTGCTGCCGGTCTTCGCGGCACTGCTGCCCGAGATGCGCACCGTGCGGCACGTCATCGTCAACGGGCAGCCGGCCGACTCCGCGGTCCTGCCCGAGACCCCCGGTGTGAGCGTCCACGACTACGCGCGGCTGCTGGAGGACCGGCCCGAGACCTACGACTGGCCGGACGTGGACGAGAACCAGGCGGCCGGCATGTGCTACACCTCCGGCACCACGGGCAACCCCAAGGGCGTCGTCTACAGCCACCGTTCGCTCTACCTGCATTCACTGGGCATCAGCCTGCCGGACCTGATGAACATCTCGGCGGCCGACCGGCTGCTCGTCATCGTCCCGCAGTTCCACGCCCAGGCATGGGGCCTGCCGTACGCCGCGTTCCTCACCGGTGCCTCGCTCGCCATGCCGGACCGCTTCCTCGCCCCCGCGCCCCTCGCCGCGTTCATCGCCGCCTCCCGCCCCAACAAGGGAGCGGGCGTGCCCACGGTGTGGCAGGGGCTCGCCGGCCACGTCCAGCAGCACCGGGACGCGGACATCTCCAGCCTCCGGGAGGCCGTCGTCGGCGGCTCCTCCTGCCCGCCCTCCCTGATGCGTACCTATGAGGAGGAGTTCGGCATCAGGCTGCTGCACGCCTGGGGCATGACCGAGATCTCCCCGCTCGGTGCCCTGGCCCGCGAACCCGAGGGCACCGAGGGCGAGGACGCCTGGCGGTACCGCGTCAGCCAGGGCAGGTTCCCCGCCCCCGTCGAGGCCCGGCTCATCGGCCAGGACGGCGCCGTCCTGGCCTGGGACGGGCGCAGCGTCGGGGAGCTGGAGGTGCGCGGCCCCTGGATCACCGGCTCCTACCACCTCGACGACGACCCGGAGAAGTTCCACGACGGCTGGCTGCGCACCGGCGACGTCGGCACCATCACGGCGGACGGCTTCCTCACCCTCACCGACCGGGTCAAGGACGTCATCAAGTCCGGCGGCGAGTGGATTTCCTCCGTCGAGTTGGAGAACCACCTCATGGCGCACCCCGCGGTGGCCGAGGCGTGCGTGGTCGGTGTCCCCGACGACAAGTGGGGCGAGCGGCCGCTCGCCGCGGTGGTGCTCAGGGAGGGCAGCACAGCCGCACACGGGGAACTGCGCGGCTTCCTCGCCGGGAAGGTCGCCGCGTGGCAGTTGCCCGAGCGCTGGGCCTCGGTCCCGGAGGTGCCCAAGACCTCGGTCGGCAAGTTCGACAAGAAGGCGCTGCGCAAGAGCTACGCAGCGGGAGAGCTGGCCGTCGACGTCATCGCATGAGCCGGTGAACACCCCGGCGCACCCTGCCCTCTGACGAACTATCACCAAAAACAGGACGAGCCATGAGCCGCAACATCCTGCCCCCGCAGGGGGATCCCCATCCGACCTCGGCGCTGTACCTGAGCAGGCTCGACCACGAGTACCTGTACTCCGACGCGGAGCTTCGCCGGGCCGTCGCCGACACCGTCGCGGCCCTCGGCGGTACGTACGCCGTGGACCGCCGGTACGCCGACGCCCTGCACAAGGAGCTGACGCGGGACCGGGACCGGTGCGAGGCCCGGCGGAGCTGGGCACTTCGCACGGCGCGGGAGCTGGCGCTGGGCCGGGCCGGTGGTGCTCGCCGGATCGGCGCCGGGGCCCCGGCCGGTGGCCGCTCCGCGCCGCTGAGAGGGGCGTCATGAGCCCGGCCCCGACACCTCCGGGACGGGAACCCGGACCCCGGCACGGGTTCGATCCCTGGGGCTCGCCGGACGGGTCCGGCGCGCCGTCGGCGGGTGGGCCGCGGCCCACCCGCGGCGGCCCGTCGTGGTCGGCGGACCGGTGGAGCGAACCCCACCCGCCGCAGGGGCCGGGCACGAGCCCCGGCGGTCCGGGACCGGAGCCCGCCCATGACACCCGTCCCCATGCCTACGGCCCCGGAGCCGGCTCCGGGCGGCCCTACCCGTCCCACGGCCCCGGCTCCTGGGC
>NZ_JAAAXQ010000216.1 GCF_009916105.1 Streptomyces sp. GC420
CCCCAAGGCCCTCCCCGAGGCGCCCGCCGCCGCGGAGGAGGAGCGGCCCGTGCACCGGGAGAACGGCGGCTGGGACCGCCGCATCGCGGGCGGACTGTCCTTCCTGCGGCGCAGACTCACCGGGGACTACGAGGTCGACGACTTCGGGTACGACAAGGAGCTCACCGACCAGGTCCTGATGTCGCTGCTGCGGCCGGTCTACGAGAAGTACTTCCGGGTCGAGGTGAAGGGCATCGGCAACATCCCCTCGGAGGGCGGTGCGCTGATCGTCGCCAACCACTCGGGGACGCTGCCGCTGGACGCCCTGATGATGCAGGTCGCCGTCCACGACAACCACCCGGCGGGGCGGCACCTGCGGCTGCTCGCCGCGGACCTTGTCTTCATGCTGCCCGTCGTCAACGAGCTGGCGCGGAAGGCCGGCCACACGCTGGCCTGCACGGAGGACGCGGAGACGCTGCTGGGGCGCGGTGAGGTCGTCGGGGTGATGCCGGAGGGCTTCAAGGGCATCGGCAAGCCGTTCGGCGAGCGTTACCGGCTGCAGCGGTTCGGCCGGGGCGGCTTCGTCTCCACGGCCCTGCGGGCCGGGGTGCCGATCGTGCCGTGCTCGATCGTCGGGGCCGAGGAGATCTACCCGATGATCGGCAACGCCAAGACGGTCGCGCGGCTGCTGGGCTTCCCGTACTTCCCGCTGACGCCGACGTTCCCGTGGCTGGGTCCGCTGGGCGCGCTGCCGCTGCCGACGAAGTGGACGATCCAGTTCGGTGAGCCGATCCCGACGGACGGCTACCCGCCGGAGGCGGCCGAGGACCCGATGCTGATGTTCAACCTGACGGACCAGGTGCGCGAGCAGATCCAGCACACGCTGTACAAGCTGCTGGTGCAGCGCAGGTCCGTGTTCTTCTGAGCGTGCCCGGTGCCGCGAAGAAGTTGGGCGCCCCCGGCCGAGGGGGCGCCCAACTTCTTCGCGGCCTTCTTCGTACGGGGGACGGCCCTGCTAGTCGACGTCCTCGCCGTCGATGCCCAGGCCCGGCAGGATGCCGGGGAGCAGCGGCGGGAGGGTGATGTCGGGCTCCGACGTGCTCGTGGAGCCGCTGGGGCTGGGGCTGGTCTGTGCCGGCGGGTCGAGCAGTCCGCCGCCGTCCGAGCCGCCGAGCAGTCCGCCGTCGTCCTCGGTGTCCTCCTCCGCGCCGCTGCCGCGTCCCGAGCCGCCGGGCTTGGTGCTGCCGCCCGTGGTCCCGGCGCCTTGAGAGACGGCGGGGGAGGAGGCCGCCGGGTCGTCCGGTGAGGTGACGGATCCGGAGCCGTCCTCGGCGCCGCCGGGCTGCTGGGAAGCCTGGTCCGAGCCGGGACTGCCCTCGCCGGGCAGCATCGAGCGCAGCGGCTCGACCTCCTGCTCTATGGCCTCGAAGACCTCGTTGACCTCGTTCCCGACGTCGGCCAGCTGGGCGGGCAGCCGTTCGCGCAGGCGGCTCCAGGGGTCGCGGTGCGAGTCGGAGAAGGCGGTGAGCGCCTGGATGGGGGCGAGCGAGCCGTTCTTCTCGAAGGCGTCGTGCAGCAGCCGGTGGCCCTCGGCCGCGTCGTGGCGCATTCCGGACAGGGCGCGCCTGACCTCGCCGAGTGTCTCGTGGTCCAGCTCTCCGCGGCGGTCCCGTTCCATGAGCCTGCGGGCCTCGCCGAGGCGGGTGGATGCCTGGTCCAGGTAGAGCCGACCGCGGTCGTCCTCGTCGTCGGCCATGCCGAGTCTGAGGTCCTCCATGCCGCGCTTCAGCGCGTACAGCGAGTCGCCCGGCAGGGCGTCCGAGCTGGCCGCTGCCACGCCGCCGAGGGCGCCGGCGGCCACGCCTACGGTCAGTCCGCCCGCGGCGAGTTTGGACCATGCTCCGCCCTGCCGCAGTCTGCGCAGCGGGGCCGCGCGGTGCGCGCCCTTACGCGTCCGCTGCTCGGGGACCTGAGGGTCCCCGATCGCGCCGCCGGCCAGCATGGCCTCCATGGCGGCGACGAGTTGCGCCCGCTGCACCACTTTGACCTCGGGGTCGAGCTGCGGCGGCGGCAGTTCGCCCAGGCCTCTGGCGAGGGCGAGCAACCGGGTCCGCTCGGCCTGTTCCGCCGAGGTCCGGCCACTGCCCTGATCGCCCGCCGCCTGCTCGGGCTGCCGGGCCGACGTGTCCTGGAGCGCTTCGTCCTCCAGGGCCTGGGCGAAGGCGTTCGCCCGCCGGTGCGCCGATACGTTCGCGATCACTGGCGGCACCTCCTCTCGTCATGACGGTCGACTCCCCCAAGGGTCCGGAAGGTTGCACACCTTGAACACATCCACACGATCGAGTGAGTGGCTGCGGGCATGGCGTGACCACAGGGAGCCTGCATCCCGCCCAACGAGCGGCACGGCACCTGGGTTACGGACTCCCGATGATCGGACCGGAGCGTCATTGTCCCGTCACAGACTGTGGATGGAAAGGTGTTGTGGTCGTTTTCGATCCCGGGCTTCCGGGGCTCCCGAGGTGTGCCCGGGTCACCGGGCGGGGTGCGCGGGCTACCGGGCGTCCTCCGGCAGCAGCCGGGCCAGGGTGCGCACCGCGCGGTACTGGAGCGTCTTGATGGCGCCCTCGTTCTTGCCCATGACCTTGGCGGTCTCGGCCACCGAGAGGCCCTGCAGGAAGCGCAGGGTCACGCACTCCTGCTGCTGCGGGTTGAGTTTGCGCACGGCTTCGAGGAGCGCGGCGTTGGAGAGCGACTCCAGGACGGAGTCCTCGGGGCTGCGCTCGACCTCGTTGGCGTCGAGCATTTCGCCCGTGGTCACTTCGAGGCGGAAGCGGCTCGACTTGAAGTGGTCGGCGACCAGGTTCCGGGCGATCGTGACCAGCCAGGCGCCGAAGTCACGGCCCTGCCAGGTGAAGGTGGAGATGCGGCGCAGGGCGCGCAGGAACGTCTCGCTGGTGAGGTCCTCCGCGGTCGCCTTGCCGCCCACGCGGTAGTAGATGTACCGGTAGACGGTGTCGCTGTACTGGTCGTAC
The DNA here is from genome assembly GCF_009916105.1 of Streptomyces sp. GC420. Lineage (GTDB taxonomy): Bacteria > Actinomycetota > Actinomycetes > Streptomycetales > Streptomycetaceae > Streptomyces. The sequence continues at coordinate 3,012 of NZ_JAAAXQ010000216.1, forward strand.
AGGCGGCCGAAGGCCTCGGCCTCCCCGGCCTGGGCGCGTTCGACCAGGTCCATCATGCGGCCGCTGTCACTGTCCGCGCCCGGCCTGCGGGCGGCCGCGGAGGCGGTTGGGGTGCGGCTGCGTCTGCCGACGGCGGCCCCCCCGTCCGCCAGCGCGTAGCAAGGCCCGGCAGGGCCCGCGCCGGCGGCCGCGGCGGGGACGGCCGCGGCGAAGGCGGGTGCGGCGTACGCGGTGGGGACGAAGCCGCGCAGATGGTCGAGGACCGTTGCGCGCAGCGTAGCCAGGCCCGAGGCGTCAACCCCGACGTGTGGGTACACGAGACTCCCAGAGGCAGAGCTTCCATCACGTTCAGTACGGGACCGTTCACCCGTCGTGGCGACGCGTGGGTACCGGTGTGCGTCTGAGGAGAATAACGCTTCGTACAGGGAGCACTACACCCAGTTGCCCAAATCGTCGGTTACGTCGTTCCCGTTGTCGATTGGCGATCGTTCAAGTTGCTACGGCCAGCCAGGAATTGACCGTTTTTTCGCAAGATCTGCGTGAAATGGGGAGTGTGTTGTGGTCCCTGACGCCCAATCCGACTGGCGGGAACCATGAGTGGGCGGGGAAGGACCGTTTCCCCAGGCGGAAGCGGGAACGGCGGGTGCGCGACGCGGCGGTGACGTCGCGCGGTCGCCGACGCGGGCCGGCGTCGCTGTCCGGCCCCCGGACCCCGGCGGTGGCGTCGCTCTCCGCCACGATCCCGGCGGCGGGTCAGCGGCGGTGGGTCAGCGGCGGCGGCGGTGCAGGGCCACGGCGGCGGCCGTGCCCCCGGCGAGCGCGCCCACGCCCGCCGCGGCGGGGATGCCGACCTTCGCGGCCTTGCGGCCGGTGCGGTAGTCCCGCAGCCGCCAGTCCCGCTCCCGCGCGTACTTGCGCAGCTTGCTGTCCGGGTTGATGGCGTACGGATGGCCGACCAGCGACAGCATCGGGATGTCGTTCGACGAATCGCTGTACGCCGCGCAGCGGGACAGGTCCAGGCCCTCGGCGGCAGCCAGCGCGCGCACCGCCTCCGCCTTCGCGGGCCCGTGCAGCGGCTCGCCGACGAGCCGGCCGGTGTAGACGCCGTCGACGGACTCGGCCACCGTGCCGAGGGCGCCGGTCAGGCCGAGGCGGCGGGCGATGATCGTGGCCGTCTCGACCGGGGCGGCCGTGACCAGCCACACCTTCTGGCCCGCGTCCAGGTGGGCCTGGGCGAGGGCGCGGGTACCCGGCCAGATCCGCTCCGCCATGTACTCGTCGTAGATCTCCTCGCCGATCTCCATCAGCTCGGAGACGCGGTGCCCCTTGATGATGGACAGTGCGCTGTCCCTGGCGTCCTGCATGTGCTCGGGGTCCTCGACGCCCGCTAGCCGGAACCAGGCCTGCTGCCAGGCGAATCTGGCCAGCTCACGGCGCTGGAAGAACTTGCGCCGGTACAGCCCGCGACCCATGTGGAAGATCGCGGCGCCCTTGATCACCGTGTTGTCCAGGTCGAAGAAGGCGGCGGCGTGCTCGTCACCGGTGACGGGGAACTCCGGCTCCGCGGGTTTCTCCGCGCCCGTCTCCAGGGCTTCGAGGACATCGAGGGCATGCGCCTGCCGCTCCGACTTGCGCGCCGCCTCGGCTGCTGCCTCGCCGGCCAGCACGCTGCGCGCGGTCGCGGAGCGCCTACGGGGGGTGAGCCATCCCAGTGCGGCCATGACGTGAGCATAGCCAGTCTGTTCAGTACTTCCGGCGTCGCGGGGCTTGCAGGGCGTGAACTCCTGGTTACGCAGACGAGTGGTGTGCTGTTCCACTGGCATTCCCGGTGATGTGCGGGGGCGGGACAATGTCCGTATGAGCCCCATGTTTCGTACGAGCAAGAAGAACGACGCGGCGGACCGGGTGGTCACTTTGATCGGCAGGCCCGGCTGCCATTTGTGTGAGGACGCACAGCGCGTGGTGGAGAAGGTGTGCGCGGAAACCGGTGCCGTGTGGGAGTCGAAGGACATCACTCAGGACGCTGAGCTGCACCGGAAGTACTGGGAGGAGATCCCGGTCGTTCTCGTCGACGGCAAACAGCACACCTTCTGGCGCGTCGATGAAAACAGGCTCCGTCGCGCACTGGGGGCGCGTTAGGGAAACGCAGTACCATCGGGGCGATTTGGGGGATCTCGGGGGCTTGATCGTAAGGAGTGTGTTCGGTTGTGCCCCCTTCTGATCTTCAACGGCGCGGCCCCGGCGGGAGTTCCGGTGATCGGACTCCGGGGCGCGTGAGCCCGGTCACTTTGCGCGGACAAAGCGGACACCATCTTTGTGCACGCGTTCACAAAGACATAGCCTGCATTCGACGGGGCGGTCCTGGGACGTACGGCCGCCTGCAGCCTCGCTCTACCCGCAGGAGCACCGTGGCAACTGGCCGAACTCACCGACCGGCGACCCGTAGCCGAGGAATCCCCGAGGCCACCGTCGCCCGCCTTCCGCTCTATCTGCGCGCCCTGACCGCGCTGTCCGAGCGGTCGGTCCCGACGGTGTCCTCCGAGGAACTGGCCGCGGCGGCCGGGGTCAACTCCGCGAAGCTGCGGAAGGACTTCTCCTACCTCGGTTCCTACGGGACGCGCGGTGTCGGGTACGACGTCGAGTACCTCGTCTACCAGATCTCCCGTGAGCTCGGGCTCACCCAGGACTGGCCGGTCGTGATCGTCGGTATCGGTAACCTCGGTGCCGCTCTCGCCAACTACGGCGGCTTCGCGTCCCGCGGTTTCCGGGTGGCCGCGCTGATCGACGCCGACCCGGCGATGACCGGCAAGCCGGTGGCCGGGATGCCGGTGCAGCACACCGAGGACCTCGAGAAGATCATCACCGAGAACGGTGTCTCCATCGGCGTCATCGCCACCCCTGCGGGCGCCGCCCAGCAGGTGTGCGACCGGCTCGTCGCCGCCGGTGTCACTTCCATCCTGAACTTCGCGCCGACCGTGCTGTCCGTGCCGGACGGGGTCGACGTGCGCAAGGTGGACCTCTCCATCGAACTGCAGATCCTCGCTTTCCACGAGCAGCGGAAGGCCGGCGAGGAATCGGCCGCCGCGGCGGCCGCCGCCGCGGACGGCCAGGTGCCGGGACCCGTGGCGCCGCCCGTGGCCACCACCGAAGCGGCGGCCGAAGCGGTGGCCGGCGCGGCCGCCGACCGGAAGGGACCCGACGGGGACGTGCCCGCCGTGATGCCGGCATGAGTCTGCTCGTCGTGGGCCTGAGCCACCGCAGCGCGCCGGTGAGCGTGCTGGAACGGGCCGCGCTCACCGCCGAGGCCCAGCACAAGCTGCTGCACGACACGCTGGCCGCCGAGCCGGCGACCGAGGCGGCGGTGCTGGCCACGTGCAACCGCATCGAGCTCTACGCCGACGTGGACAAGTTCCACGCCGGTGTCGCCGAGCTGTCCACGCTCCTCGCCCGGCACAGCGGCGTCGGGCTGGAGGAGCTCACCCCCTACCTCTACGTGCACTACGAGGACCGTGCCGTCCACCACCTGTTCTCGGTGGCCTGCGGCCTCGACTCCATGGTCGTCGGCGAGGGCCAGATCCTCGGCCAGATCAAGGACACCCTCGCCCGTGCCCAGGACCTGCACACCGCGGGCCGGCTCATCAACGACCTGTTCCAGCAGGCCCTGCGGGTCGGCAAGCGCGCCCACTCCGAGACCGGGATCGACCGTGCCGGGCAGTCCCTGGTCACCTTCGGCCTGGAACAGCTCGCCGCCGGCGCGCCGGTCGGCGACTGGGCGCGGGGCAGGCGCGCCCTCGTCATCGGCGCCGGCTCCATGTCCTCGCTCGCCGCGACGACGCTCGCCCGCCTCGGTGTGACCGAACTCGTCATCGCCAACCGAACACTGGAGCGGGCCGAGCGTCTTGCCGCCGCGCTCGGCGAGGCGACCGACACGCTCACCGTCAGGGCCGTCACGATGGAGGCCACCGACGCCGAACTGACACGAGTCGACGTCGCGATCTCATGCACCGGCGCCACCGGCCTCGTCCTGACCGCCGATGCCGTCGCCGACGCGCTCGCCGCCCGCCCCGCTCCCGCCGCCAAGCAGCCCGCACCGAGCCTGCGCGCCCCCGAGGGCAGCCTCGTCGCGCGGCTCGCCGCCGCCGCGGAGCGGCACGGACGCATCCCCGAGAACCCCGCCCCCGCGGTTCCCGCGGCCGGCGCCGAGACCGACGGCGGCTGTCCCGTCGGCCTGGACGACTCCGGAATCCCGGCGGCCCGCGCCACCGACACCGACGCGGCGGAACTGCACGCGGCCTGGGTCGCGGCCGGCTCGGCCGAGCGGCAGCCCGCCCCGCAGCGGGTGGTGATCGGAAGCGGCGCCCAGGCGGCGCCCACCGCCGCCGCCGAGCCCGTACGCCTCACCGCCGCGAACGGCCACGCACGGCTCGCCCTGCTCGACCTCGCGATGCCCCGCGACATCGACGCCGCGGTGCACCGCGTCCCCGGCGTCCGCCTCGTCGACATCGAATCGCTGGCCGAGGCGTCCGCGGACGCCCCCATGGCCGCCGACGTCGAGCAGGTGCGCACCATCGTCTCCGACGAGGTCGCGGCGTTCGGCGCGGCGCAGCGCGCCGCACACATCACGCCCACCGTGGTGGCCCTGCGCGCCATGGCCGCGGACGTGGTGGCCGGCGAGATCGCCCGGCTCGACGGGCGCCTGCCCGACCTGGACGAGCGGCAGCGCGCCGAGGTCACCCAGACCGTGCGCCGCGTCGTCGACAAGCTCCTGCACGCCCCGACCGTGCGGGTCAAGCAGCTCGCGAGCGAACCCGGCGGCGCCGGGTACGCGGACGCGCTGCGGGAACTCTTCGACCTCGACCCCGAGACGGTCGCCGCCGTCAGCAGGGCCGACACCCGTGACCCGAATCGAGGCCGGGCATGAACAGCCATGCACCACTGAAGCTGGGAACCAGGCGGAGCAAGCTCGCCATGGCCCAGTCCGGAATGATCGCCGAGGAGGTCCGCCGGGTCACCGGCCGGCCCGTCGAACTCGTCGAGATCACGACGTACGGGGACACCTCCCGCGAGCACCTCGCGCAGATCGGCGGCACCGGGGTGTTCGTCACCGCGCTGCGCGACGCGCTGCTCCGCGGTGAGGTGGACTTCGCCGTCCACTCCCTCAAGGACCTGCCGACGGCGCAGCCCGAGGAGCTGACGCTGGCGGCGCTCCCCCAGCGCGAGGACCCGCGCGACGCGCTCGTGGCCCGCGACGGCCTGACCCTCGAACGGCTCCCCGACGGGGCGCGGGTCGGCACCGGCTCGCCGCGCCGGACGGCGCAGCTCAACGCGTACGCCCGTAACCACGGACTGCGCATCGAGACCGTCGCCATACGCGGCAATGTCGACACCCGCATCGGGCTCGTCCGCAGCGGTGAACTGGACGCGGTCGTCCTGGCGGCCGCCGGCCTCAATCGCCTCGGCAGGAGCGACGAGGTGACCGACTTCCTGTCGGTCGACCACATCCTGCCCGCCCCCGGCCAGGGGGCCCTGGCAGTCGAGTGCACCGCGCACAACGCGGACCTCGCCGCCGCGCTCGCCGAGCTCGACGACCCGTTCACCCGGGCCGCCGTGACCGCCGAGCGCTCCCTGCTCGCCGCCCTGGAGGCCGGCTGCAGTGCTCCCGTGGGCGCACTCGCCGACCTGCTGGCCGACGGGCAAGGGGAGACCTTCCAAGAACTGCGCCTGCGCGGCGTCGTCGGTACCACCGACGGTTCCTCGCTGGTGCAGCTGTCCACCACCGGTCCCGTACCTAAGTCGCACCACGACGCCCTGGCACTCGGTCGCGAACTCGCCACCGAGATGCTCGCCAAGGGTGCGGCCGGTCTTATGGGGGAGCGAGCACATTGAGCCCCACCACCTCGAACCTTCCCGCAGCTGTCGCCACGGTCGGCATTGTCGCCGCACATGGGCACGGGCACGTCACCTTCCTCGGTGCCGGACCCGGGGATCCGGGACTACTGACGCTGCGCGCCGTGGAGGCACTGGCGGCCGCTGACGTCCTGGTCGCGGAACCACAGGTGCTGGACGTCGTAAGGACGCATGCGCGGTCCGGGGCGGACGTGCCGCGGCTGGCCGCGCACGACCGGGATGCGCAGCACGGGCACGCTGACGAGACGTCAACGTCCCCGTCCATCCCCTCAGTCGGGGATGCGGTCAATCTTGTCATGGAGGCCGCGAGGGGCGGCAAGCGGGTCGTCCGTGCGGTGTCGGGCGATCCGGGACTGGACGGCAACGCGGGCGAGGAGATGCTCGCGTGCGCCGCCGCGGGCATCCCCTTCGAGGTCGTGCCGGGCGTCGCCGCCGCGGTCGGCGTGCCGGCGTACGCCGGTGTGCCGCTGCGCGACGCGCAGGGCGCCGACGTCCGCTTCGTCGACGCACGCACCGCCTCGCAGCGCTGCTGGGCCGAGGTGGGGGCGTCGGACGCCACCGCCGTCGTCTCCACCACGCTGGACACGGTCGTCGCCGCGGCGGGCGAACTGGTCGCGGCGGGCCGCAAGCCCGACACCCCGCTGACCGTCACCGTCGCCGGTACGACGACCCGCCAGCGGACCTGGACGGCGACCCTCGGCACGATCGCCCAGGTGTTCAAGCAGGGGAAGGTGCTGCCGTCCCCCGAGGGGCACCAGCCGGTCATAGCCGTGGTGGGTGAGCGCAGCGGGGCCGCGCAGCGCGATCAGCTCGCCTGGTTCGAGTCCAAGCCGCTGTTCGGCTGGAAGGTCCTGGTGCCGCGCACCAAGGAGCAGGCGGCCTCGCTCTCCGACCAGCTCAGGTCGTACGGGGCGGTGCCGCACGAGGTCCCGACCATCGCCGTCGAGCCGCCGCGCACCCCGCAGCAGATGGAGCGCGCCGTCAAGGGCCTGGTCACCGGCCGCTACGAGTGGATCGCCTTCACCTCGGTGAACGCGGTCAAGGCCGTGCGCGAGAAGTTCGAGGAGTACGGGCTCGACGCCCGCGCCTTCGCCGGGATAAAGGTCGCGGCCGTCGGCGAGCAGACCGCGAGGGCGCTGGTCGAGTTCGGCGTCAAGCCGGACCTTGTGCCCAGCGGCGAGCAGTCCGCCGCCGGACTGCTGGAGGACTGGCCGCCGTACGACCCGGTCTTCGACCCGATCGACCGCGTCTTCCTGCCGCGGGCCGACATCGCCACCGAGACGCTGGTGGCGGGCCTGATCGAGCTGGGCTGGGAGGTCGACGACGTCACCGCCTACCGGACCGTGCGCGCCTCGCCGCCGCCGGCCGAGACCCGTGAGGCGATCAAGGGCGGCGGCTTCGACGCGGTGCTGTTCACCTCGTCGAGCACGGTGCGGAACCTGGTCGGCATCGCCGGGAAGCCGCACAACGTGACGGTGATCGCCTGTATCGGTCCCGCCACGGCCAAGACCGCCGAGGAGCACGGCCTGCGGGTGGACGTGCTGTCGCCCGAGCCGTCCGTGCACAAGCTGGCCGAGGCCCTCGCCGCGTTCGGCGCGGCGCGGCGCGAGGCGGCGAGGGAGGCCGGCGAGGCCGTCACGAGGCCGAGCGAGCGGCGTCCCGGCGCGAGACGCCGCCGGACGACCTGAGCGGGGCGTACGACCTTCTGACGGGCCCGTGCCGACGGCGGCACGGGCCCGTCGTCCGTGCAGGCCTGTCGCCGGTGCCGGTGCCGGTGCGGGTGCGGGTGCGGGCGGTGGGTGCGGGCGGCGTGGGTGTTCCGCCGCCCGGTGTGGGCCTTGTGCCCGGCGGCGGCTCTGTGCCCGCATGGGCGTCGACGGTCGCTGCCCGGCGTCGGGGTCGGCGTTCTGTGCCGGGCATGGGCCTTGTGCCCCGCGTCGGGTTTCCGCACCCGGCACGGAGGCTTTCGCACGGGCGGGTGCGGCGCGGGCGTAGCGTAGACATGTCCACGATGTCCACGAGTACGACCGAGCGCGAGGCGGATGTTCATGAGCGTGTACGGATCCTTCCCGGGGGCGCGTCCCCGGCGGCTGCGGGTCAGCCCCGCGATGCGGCGGATGGTCGCGGAGACCCGCCTGCACCCGGCGGATCTGATCCTGCCCGCGTTCGTGAAGGAGGGCATCAGCGAGCCGGTGCCGATCTCCGCCATGCCCGGTGTCGTCCAGCACAGCCGGGACACGCTGCGGAAGGCCGCGGCGGAGGCGGCCGGGGCGGGCGTCGCCGGGATCATGATCTTCGGTGTCCCCGAGGACGGGAAGAAGGACGCCCTCGGCACGGCGGGCACCGACCCCGACGGGATCCTCCAGGTCGCCATCCGGGACGTGAAGGCCGAGGTCGGCGACGAGCTGGTGATCATGTCCGACCTGTGCCTCGACGAGTACACGGACCACGGCCACTGCGGTGTGCTGGACGCCGGGGGCCGGGTCGACAACGACGCGACCCTGGAGCGGTACGCCGAGATGGCCCAGGTCCAGGCCGACGCGGGCGTCCACGTGGTGGGCCCGAGCGGCATGATGGACGGCCAGGTCGGGGTGATCCGCGAGGCGCTGGACACCATCGGCAAGGAGGACGTCTCGATCCTCGCCTACACGGCGAAGTACTCGTCGGCGTTCTACGGGCCGTTCCGGGAGGCCGTCGCCTCCTCCCTGACGGGCGACCGGAAGACGTACCAGCAGGATCCGGCGAACGTCCGGGAGTCGCTGCGGGAACTTGCGCTGGACCTCCAAGAGGGCGCCGACATGGTCATGGTCAAGCCGGCCGGCCCCTACCTGGACGTCCTGGCGAAGGTCGCCGAGGCCGTGGACGTGCCGGTGTCCGCGTACCAGATCAGCGGTGAGTACGCGATGATCGAGGCGGCTGCGGAGAAGGGCTGGATCGACCGGGACAAGGCGATCCTGGAGGCCCTGCTCGGCATCAAGAGGGCGGGCGCGAGCACGATCCTCACGTACTGGGCGACCGAGGTCGCGAGGTGGCTGCGCTGAGCGCACCGCCGGCGGGCCGTTGCGCGGCCCGGTGCGCGGCATCGCCGACGCCGTAGCCGTCGTCGACGGCCTGGGCCGCCCGGACGGCCTGGACGGTTCGGACGGCCTGGACGGTTCGGACGGCCTGCGGGGCACCGCCCTGCCTGCGGCGGGCTGGGAGCGGCTCGCCGAGGTGCTGAGCGGACTGGGCCGTACAACGGGTCCCGCGGGTCTGTCGTACCCGCCCGCGCTCGCGCCGCGGGGCCGCGTTCCGTCGCACGGCGGCGGCTGCCCCGCGCCCGCCGTGCGGGTATTGACGCGGTCGGTGCCCGGGGAGTGGGGGTTCCGGCGGGGCGGTGTTGTGAACGGTGGCCGTTGCGGCCCCGCACGGCCACCCCGCACAACACGGGTCAGCCGGAGGTGCCGGAGCAGGCGAAAGCCGTGAAGGCGGTCCAGGCGGAGGGGGCGAGGGTCAGCATGGGACCGCTCGGGTTCTTGGAGTCCCGGACGTGGACGGCGGTGGGGTGGGCGGCGACTTCGAGGCAGTTGCCGCCCTCGCTGCCGCTGTGGGTGGACTTGCGCCAGGCGTAGGCGACTTCGAGGCACTCGCCGCCCTCGCTGCCGCTGTAGCTGGACTTGAACCACGTCGGTGCGGTGCTCATCGCTCTCCTACCAGCTGATCCAACAAGGCTTGGGAGTCTTCGGAGTTGAGTGCCTGAGTCCGCAGCATCGCATATTTCTGGGCCAGGATGGACACCTCGTCCGGATCAGTGACGAGTTGGCTTCCGCGCTGGGTCTCGCTGTAAGCGAGGTGCTGGTGGTCAGGCGTCTCCAGCAGGACGAAAGGGCCGTCCAGTGCTGCGTGGTAGACCCTGCCGAGCGGCATGACCTGGAGTGTGACCCCCAGGAGGCAGGCGTACGCGCGCAGGTGCCGCAGCTGTTCGGTGTGCGTCTCGTTCCCTCCGAGCCTGTCTCTCAAGACGGCTTCCCAGATGACGAAGCTCAGATTCGGCGGCACATCGCGGCGCAGGATCGACTGGCGCTCCATGCGTGCGGCGACCTGTGATTCGACCTCTTCCTCGCTGAAGGCGGGGACCCTGCTGCGGAAGACCGCGCGTGCGTACGCCTTGGTCTGGAGCAGGCCGGGGAGCACCTGGTTCGCGTAGAAGCACAGCGCCAGTGCCTCCCGCTCCAGATCCATGTACTCCTCCGCCCATGCCGGGATGCGGTCCACCTCCGGCAGGTTGTCGACGGCGACCGACAGTGCCCCCTTCGTCCCCAGCCGTTCGTCGAAGCGCGCCGCCAGGTCGTGCTTCAGGGGGCGGCGGCCCTGTTCGATGGAGGCGACCGTCTCCTCCGCCAGGTTGAACTCCGCTGCCAGTTCGCGTTGGGTGAGGCCGGCGGCCTCGCGGAAGCAGGCCAGTTGCCTGCCGACCAGCCTCATGGCCGAGGCGTTCTTCCGGTGCCTTCGCGTCGTGTGCATATGGATGCAACCCTCCACCCGTATCCGTACGTCACGCCCGGGCGCCCGTACGCGAAATCCGTACGGGTCGGCGCACTGTTCGCAGGGGAACACGGAATGTGACGCTCCCCTCGTGAAAGAGGTCACTCAACACTCTTACGTGCGACATCAGTTCGTCATGGACACGGACACAGGCCGACTCGGCGAGGTCATGGGCTCGGAGGGCGGCACGCTTCAGCTCCGTCCGCCCGGCGGCGGGCTGGAGTGGGACTGCCGGCCGGAGGCGGCGCGCCCGGCGAGTCCCGGCGAGGAGCTGAGCGCCAAGGTCGCCCACGCCAATCACCGCCCGCGGAGGTGGTGAGCGTGAACGGTGCGCGTGACGCGGTCGCCAGGGCGCTCGGCGCCGCGGGCGGGGCCCTGGTGCGGCTTGGGGCACGGGTGAGGG
>NZ_JAAAXQ010000217.1 GCF_009916105.1 Streptomyces sp. GC420
CGATCAGAGCCAGCTCCGCCTGCCGCTGGGCGGTGAGGTCCTGGAAGAATCCGTGGATCTCGACCGGGGTGCCCGCGGCGTCGGTGATTGCCTCGGCGACGATGCGCACATGCTTCAGTCCGCCCGGCCCCGGGAATGAAGTACTGGGCTACCTCCACATCAAGGACGCCCTGGGCGCCGCCGAGCACACCCGGCCCTTCCCCCGCAGCGCCCTCCACCCGATCACCGCGGCCTTCGCCGTCGGCGAGCCGGCGGGACGAGCCGGGAGTGATCGCCGGGCGTCGGACTCACGACGGGACAGCAGAACATCACCGTTTTATCACCAACACTCCTTGCACAAAAGCAAGTTGACGTGGAATGTGATCGTCCGTCGCGCTCCGCCTCCCCCCTGAGAGGTTCCCCCCCCATGCGAAGACTGATCGGCGCCCTCGCCGCCGCCGTGACAGCGCTTGCCGGCCTCACCGCCACGGCAACTGCCACGGCCGCCACCCCCGCTGCCGCCACCGGCACCCTCAGTGTCCTGACGTACAACATCGCCGGCCTCCCCCTCGGCCTCGGTGACAGCGACCCCGAGACCAACACCCCGCTCATCGGACAGCGGCTGTCCTCCTACGACATCGTCAACGTCCAGGAGGACTTCAACTACCACGCCTCCCTGTACGCCAACGACACCCACCCCCACCGCACAGCCACCAGCGGCGGCGCCGGCATCGGGGACGGCCTCAACACCCTCTCCGACCACCCCTTCGAGGACTTCGAACGCGTCGACTGGAACGACTGCACCGGCACCGACTGCCTCACCCCCAAGGGCTTCTCACTCGCCCGCGTCCGCCTCGCCGAAGGCGTGTACGTCGACCTCTACAACGTCCACACCAACGCCGACACCACCGACGCGGCTCTTGCCGCCCGGCGCGCCAACATCGAGCAGCTCTCGGACTTCATCCGGGCCAACTCCGCGGGCAACGCCGTCATCGTCATGGGCGACACCAACACCCGCTACACCCGCGCCGGTGACAACATCCGCACCCTGACCCAGGAGAACGGCCTCACCGACGCCTGGGTGGAGCTGGTACGCGGCGGCTCCGCGCCCGCCGCCGGCAGCGAGGCCCTCGTCTGCGACGCCACCGCGCCCACCGACTCCTGCGAGGTCGTCGACAAGGTCCTCTACCGCTCCGGCCCCCTCGTGGACCTGCGCGCCACCCGCTACCACAACGAGTGGCAGAAGTTCCTCGACTCCGACGGCGAACACCTCTCCGACCACTACCCGCACACCGTCGACCTCGCCTGGTCCCTGCCCGCCGACCGGCGGGCCGGCGACTTCTTCGGCGGCCCGCACGGCACCGCCTTCAACGACGCCGACGACCTGCCCGCCGTCCCGTCCCCGCGCACCCTCACCCTGCGCGGCGGCTCCCGCCTCGACTCCGTCTCCCTCACCCTCGACGGCGGCACGGTCCTCGGGCACGGCGGAACCGGCGGCACCCCGGTCTCCCTGGCCCTCGCCGCCGGCGAACACCTCACCTCGGTGAAACTGACCCGCGGCCAGAAGGACGGCCGCACCAGGATCTTCTCCGCCGCCTTCACCACCGACAGGGGCCGCACCCTCTCGGCCGGCGCCGCCACCTCGGACACCGTCACCTTCACCGCCCCGGCGGGCTGGCAGATCACCGGCTTCACCGGGCGCGCCGGCGACGAGATCGACAAGCTCGGCGTGATCTACGCGCCGGTGTAACCCCACGCAGGGACGGGCCGCCCGCCAAACGGCGGGCGGCCCGCTCCGCTCACTCCGGTGCCCGGCCGCGACCCGCCGGGCACCGCCGTACGTTCAGCCGCCGTACGTTCAGCCGCCGTGCGCCTCGCGGTGCGTCTTCGCCAGGTCGACGTACACCGCGGCGTTGAGCCTGATGCCCTCGATCTCCTCCTCGGTCAGCTCCCGCCTGACCTTCGCGGGCACCCCCGCCACCAGGGAGCCCGGCGGCACCCGCATCCCCTCCGGAACCAGCGCCTGCGCCGCCACCAGGGAGCCCCGCCCGATGTGCGCCCCGTTGAGGACCGTGGCGCCCATACCGATCAGCACCTCGTCCTCGACCGTGCAGCCGTGCAGGACGGCGTTGTGCCCGACGGAGACCCGCTCCCCCACGGTCACCGGGAAACCGGGGTCCACATGGACGGTGCAGTTGTCCTGGATGTTGCTGTCCGCGCCGATGACGATCGGACCGCCGTCGCCGCGCAGCACCGTGTGGTACCAGACGCCCGACCCCGCGGCCAGCGTCACCTCGCCCAGCACCACCGACGTCGGCGCAGTGAACGCCCCCTCGTCAATGCTCGGTTCCTTGCCTCCCACGCCCGCGATCAGCGCACGCTCGGTCATGTCCACTCCTCGATGTCCCGTACGGAAAACGGCCCGGCTCAGTCGACCGCGGCCACGGCCTCGCGTCCGGCGGCGCGCTCGGCGCCGGCAGCACCCCCCGCCGCTGCGGCCGCTGCCGCCTCGGCCTCTTCCCGGTCCGCGGCCCTGGCTGCCCGCCGCTTGAGCACCAGGCTCGTCGTCAGGCCGATGGCCAGTGCCACCACCAGGCCCAGCCAGGAGAACCGCTTGAGCCAGGCCTCCGCGACGACACCGACGTAGTAGATGACCGCAGTGGTGCCGCCCGCCCAGACGATGCCGCCCAGGACGTTGGCGGTCAGGAACTTCCAGTACGGCATGCGCAGCACACCCGCCAGCGGGCCCGCGAAGATCCGCAGGAGCGCCACGAAACGGCCGAAGAAGACCGCCCACATCCCCCAGCGCTGGAAGGAGTGCTCGGCCGCCAGGATGTTCCGGGCGTGGAAGTGCTTGGGGAAGCGCCGGGCCAGCCGGTCCACCAGGGGCTGGCCGCCCTTGCGGCCGATGGCGTAGCCGATCGAGTCGCCGACGATCGCTCCGGCGGTGGCGCACGCACCCAGGACCACCGGGTCGATGTCGCCGTGCTGGGAGGCGAGGAGCGCCGAACTGACGAGGATGATCTCGCCGGGCAGCGGGATGCCCAGGCTCTCCAGGCCGATCACCACCCCGACCAGGACATAGATGCTGACCGCCGGAACGGTCTCGAGCCACTCCTGCACGTGCAAAGCCGTGTCCTTCCGAACCGCCGAACCGCCTGGGTGTCGCTTCCGGGCTCGGAACCACTCGCCGTCGCCCGGCGTGCGCGGGCCGCGCACGCCGGGCAGCCTACCTGGGCCGCACGGGGACCCGGGCAGTCGTGCCCAGCCGCACGGCGGTCGCGGACTCCGCGACCTCGAGGCGGCGCGTGCCGGTGCCGAGGACCCAGTCGTGCCGGCTGTCGTCCCAGGAGGACAGGGTGCGCGGGGAGATGCGCATCCCGACGGTGCGCCGCTCCCCCGCTCCGAGCTCCAGCCGCCGGTATCCGGCGAGGATGCGCTCCGGCTGGTCGAGACCCAGGTCGGGGGACGGGCCGAGGTACACCTGGGGGACGGCGATGCCCGCCCTGGGCCCGTTATTGAGCATGGAGAAGGAGAGCTTAAGGCCGCCGTCCTCCGCCGCCGCCACCTCCAGTCCGGAGTACTCGAAGGTGGTGTACGACAGCCCGTGGCCGAAGGGGAACAGCGGTTTCTGCCGCTGCCGCGCGTACCAGCGGTAGCCGACGTGAACGCCCTCGGAGTACTCCTCCCGGCCGTCCCGGCCCGGGTAGCGCAGCGGGTCGCCCGCCGTGGGGTGGCGGTCCTCCGCGGCCGGGAAGGTCTGCGTGAGCCGGCCGCCGGGGTCGGTGTCGCCGAAGAGGACGGCGGCGGTGGCGGCCGCGCCCTCCTGCCCCGGGTAGTACATCTGGAGTACGGCGCCGGTGCGCTCCAGCCAGGGCATCGTGACGGCGGATGAGGTGTTGAGCACCACGACGGTGCGCGGGTTGGCCGCGGTGACCGCCTCGATCAGCCGCTCCTGGTGGCCGGGCAGGGCGAGGGTGGTCCGGTCGTGTCCCTCCGAGGCGTCCTCGTAGGCGAAGAGGAGCACGCTGCGTGCCTCCTTCGCGAGGCGGACGGCGTGCGCGACGTCCGCCTCGCGGGTGGCGGCCGTGATGTGCCGCAGGCGGAAGACCTGGCCCTTGTCACCGCCCTGGGCGGTGATCCGCAGGCGGTGGGCGCCGGAGGTGAGGGTGAGGGTCCTGCGGCGGACGGCGAGGCCGTCGGCGGCGTAGGTGGCGAAGCCGCCACTGAAGAACTCCCCGGCGCCGGGAAGTCGCGGGAAGAGGTCGGTGCCGTCGAGCAGGACCCGGGGCCGCTCGCCGGAGTAGTGGACGACGAGGGTCCATTCGGCGTCCTCGGGGACGGTGAGGGTGCCGTCGTACGTCCGGCTCTCCCCCGCCCCGACCTCCTGGCCCTCGAGGTCGGCGTCCCCGCTCACCACGTCCGCGGGCAGTGGCCTGCCGTGGATGTCCTCCCCCACCGCGTACCGCACGCGCACCTCCTCCCCGGCGCGCGCGGCGCGCCGGGCGCGCTCGGTGACGGCGTCGAGGGGGCTCCTGGCCCTGTCCGGTACGACGTGGGCGCTGCCGCCGCCGCTGACGAAGGGGACGGCGCCGCTCGGCCCGATGACGGCGATGCTCCGCGCGCGGGCCCCGGTGAGCGGCAGGGTGCCGTGCTCGTTGCGGAGCAGGGTGGCACCGGCGACGGCCACGTCGAGGGCGACGCGGGCGCCGGCGGCTGGGTTCCGGGCGGGGCGCGCGGGTTTCCGGTCGTCGAGGAGCCCGAAGCGGTCGAGGACGGTGAGGAGGCGGCGAACCGCACGGTCGACCCGGTCCTCGGGGACGGTGCCGTCCTGGACGGCCTTCTTCAGCGCGGCGCCGTAGTGGCGGCCGCCGGGCATCTCCAGGTCGAGCCCGGCGTCGAGGGCGTCGGCGGTGCTGTGGGCGGCGTACCAGTCGGTCGTCACGAAGCCGTCGAAGCCCCAGCGTTCGCGCAGGATGCCGGTGAGCAGTGGCTTGTTCTCGCAGGCCCAGGTGCCGCCGACCTTGTTGTACGCGCCCATGACCGAGCCGGTGCCCGCGGCGACGGCTGCCTCGAAGGCGCGGAGCTCGGTCTCGTGCATGGTCCGTTCGGCGGCGTGGACGTCGACGGTCTCCCGGTCGCGCTCCTGGTTGTTCAGCGCGAAGTGCTTGACGGTGGCGATCAGTCCCTCGTCCTGGATGCCGCGGATCTCCGCGGCGACCAGGTCGGCCGAGAGCAGCGGGTCCTCGGAGAAGGTCTCGAAGTTGCGTCCGGCCCAGGGGGTGCGGATGAGGTTGGCCATCGGCGAGAGCAGGACGTCCTGGCGCAGCGCACGTCCCTCGCGGCCGATGACCCGTCCGTAGGCGCGGGCGAGTGCCGGGTCGAAGGCGGCGGCCAGCATGACGGGCGCTGGCAGGGCGGTGGCGGGGGCGGCGACCCGTACGCCGGCCGGGCCGTCGGCGAGGCGCAGCGGCGGGATGCCGAGGCGGGGTACGCCGGGCACGTAGCCGGCCTGGCCGAGCCCTTCGGGGTCCTTGGCGCCGTGCAGCAGGGAGACCTTCTCGTCGAGGGTGAGCCGGGCCAGCAGCGCGTCGGTGCGGGCGGCCGCGCCGGACCGCCCCGGGTGTTCGCCGCGGCGCGCGGCGCAGGCCGAGGCGCCGGCGCCGGTGAGGGCGGCGGCGACGGCGACGGTGCCGAGGAGACGCAGGGCGGATCTTCGGGGCACGGGCTTCGGCATGCGGCCGTCACTCCTCTTCTCTGCGGCTTGCTCCGGCCTTCTGTGGCCTTCTCCGGCCTTCTCCGGCCTGCTCCGGCCTGCTCCGGCTCGGCCGCGGCTCGCCCGGGCCGGATTCGGCCCGCCGCGCCCGGACCGGCCGCCCGGGGTGCTCGTGGGCGTGCCGCCCGGGCGGCCGGACAGGCCACAGTGTGCGGCCGGGCCGGAGTGACGGACCGCCGGGCGCGGGAGTGTCGCCCGGGAAGGTCCGGGAGCGGCCCCGGATGGCGTACGGACGAGCACCGGACGCGCGAGAGGCGTACCAGAACGCGGGGAGGACGCGGGGACGCGCGAGAGGCGTACGGGAACGTGGTCCCGTACGCCTCTCGCGTACCGCGTCCTCGCGACCGGGGCCGGTGGCGGGGTAGCTCGCCGGCCGGAGTGCTCAGACGAGCGGGATGTCCTTCTCCCGCAGAGCGTCCAGGACCGGCCCGTACATACGGGACTTGATGGTGCCGACGGTGGGGCCGGCCTTGGCCGCGTGGGCGCCGGCGAGGGCGAGGGCGGTCCCGCGCACGGCGTCCTCGTCCACGGCACGGTCGACGATCCCGGCGGCGAGGGCGTCGTGACCGCCGTACCTGCGGGCGGTGACCATGGCCTCGTGCGCGGTCTGCGGGGCGAGCCGGGCCTGGATGAGCGCGGACATGCCCGCGGTGAAGGGGATGTTGATCTCGGCTTCCGGCAGGCACCAGAAGCCGCGGTCGCCGCGCATCACCCGGAAGTCGTGGGCCAGGGAGAGCATGGCGCCGGCCGCGAAGGTGTGCCCCTGCAGGGCCGCGACGGTGACCAGAGGCAGCGTCAGCATCCGTGCGAACAGCGCCTGTACGGAGGCGACGTACTCGCCCGCCCGGTCGCCGTTGGCGAACAGCCAGTCCAGATCGAGGCCGTTGGAGAAGAACTTGCCCGTCGCGGCGGTGACCAGCGCACGCGCGCCCTCGGCCTTCTCCACCTCGTCCAGCGCGGAGCCGACGGAGGCGATCCAGTCGGGGTGGAAGCGGTTCTCGCCGTCTCCGATGTCGAGGACGAAGACGTCACCCTGGCGGTCGAGCGTGGGCATGGCTGCTCCTTCATGGCGTGGGACATGCGCACGGGGAGCCACGGCGGCGGCGCCCGTCAGCACTCAACCGGATGTTACCCACGGGTAGAGAGGCTTGGCCATCCCCGTTGTTCGGGTTTGTACGGGGCTGACTGTCGCGGGTCTGCAACGGGAGGGGGCGGCCGTGGCAGGTGTCCCGCCCCGCCCTCTATCGTTACGGGCCATGTGGCCAGGACAGCAGCCGCCCGGGGGCGAGCAGAACCCGCAGCAGCCGAACCCCTATCAGCAACCGGGGTACCAGCAGCCGAATCCGTACCAGCAGCCGGGCTTCCAGCAGGGCGGCTACGCGCAGCCCAACCCGTACCAGCAGCCCACGACGCAGTGGGACGGGCAGCAGCCGGGCATGCCGGGCGCACCTCAGTCGCCCAAGAGCGGCGGCAGGAAGACCGCCGCGGTCGCTATCGTAGCCGCGACGGCCGTCGTGATCACGGCCGTGGTCACGGGTGTCGTGGTCCTCGGCAAGGACGACGAGAAGACGGACGGGGCGAAGGACGGCGGCAAGCCGGCCGCCTCCGCGAGCACGTCGGCCTCGCCGTCCGAGGAGGCCTCGGCGGACCCCGGCGAGAACCCGCGGGGGAGCACGGACGAGAAGCCGCAGATCTCCGGCTGGAAGACGGTCGTCAACCCCAAGTACGGCACCGCCTTCGACGTGCCGCCCGAGTGGTCCGTGGACGATCCCGGCGTCATCACCGGCATCGAGGACGAGAAGGCGGACGACGGCTCGCCGCTCGTCGGCATGTCGGCGCCCGCGTTCTACAAGAAGACGTGGTGCACCGACGACTCCGACAAGGACGGCTACGAGGAGTCGAGTTCGCTCGCGAGCACCGGCACCAAGGGCGGACAGGGCTCGAAGAGCACCAAGGAGGCCGCCGAGATCGCGGCCAACAACTGGGCCTTCGCCGCCTACGCGCAGAACCAGCGGAAGGGCCTGATCAAGAACCTCACCGGCGAGCCGTACACCAGCAAGTCCGGACTCGAGGGCTACTCCGGCAAGAGCGTCGTCGAGGGCATCCAGAAGAAGCGCAAGTGCGACTACAACGGCCAGGCGTGGTCCTTCGCCTTCAAGAACAAGGACGGTGACTTCGCGATCTGGGTGCTGCACTCGGCGATGGGCGTCAAGGAGGCCATCAGCGAGGAGACGGCGAAGAAGATCATGAGCACGGTTCGCCTGACGGGAGCCGACCCGGCGTCCTGACCGGGGCCGGCCCATGTCGTCGGAGCCGAGCGGCCGGTGCCCGGACTCCCCGACGGCACGCCGGCCCGCGGTGGCCGTGCGGCGCGGCTGGGCAGAAGGCCGTCCGGGCCAGGACTCGGGCCCACGGCACGGCCGTGAGCACCACGATCAGCGCCGGGCATCGCGCCGGGGCCGGCGCCGATCGAGCCGAGCCCCCGCGGAGAACTCCCTCAGGCCGGCACCTCACCGTGGCCCCGCGCCGCGGTGCCACGGACGCAGCCCCGCCTCGGAGTGGGCCGCGGGGGCGGGGCCGGACGAGGCGGCGCCACGCGCGGGCGTCGCCCGGCCGGGCCGGTCACGGCGCTTCGGGCGCCCGTGGGCGGGGTGGCCGGCTGTGCCCCGGCGGCCGGCGCGAAACCGGTTTGTCACGCGGGCCCGTCCGCGGGGATAGTCCCGGGGTGACTCCCCGAACCGCCGACCGCCGACGTCCGCGCCGCCCCGAGTGGGCCGGGCGCAACTACACGCTGCTGACCGCCGCCGCCGTGGTGACCAACCTGGGCAGCCAGGGGGCGCTCATCGCGTCGGCGTTCGCGGTGCTGGGGGCGGGCGGTGATGCGGGGGACGTCGGCCTCGTCGCGGCCTCCAGAACCGTCCCCCTGGTGGTGTTCCTGCTCGTCGGCGGCGCCGTCGCCGACCGTCTGCCGCGCCACCGTGTGATGGTCGCGGCCAATGCGCTGAACTTCCTGTCGCAGGGCGCCTTCGCCGTCCTCGTGCTGGCCGGGGAGCCGCTGCTGTGGCAGATGATGCTGCTCTCCGCCCTCGGCGGCACTGGCCACGCCTTCTTCTCCCCCGCCTCCGAGGGGATGCTGCTCTCCAGCGTGCGCGGCGAGCACGCGGGGCGGGCCTTCGCGCTGTACCGGCTCGGCATGCACGGCGCCGGCATCGGCGGCGCGGCCCTCGGCGGGGCGCTGATCGCGGTGTTCGGCCCCGGCTGGGTGCTGGCCGTGGACGCGGTGGCGTTCGCCGTGGCCGGCTCGCTGCGGGCCTTCCTCGACATCGGACACATCCCGCCGCGCGAACCCGGCGGCGGGCTGCTCGCGGATCTGCGGGTGGGCTGGCGGGAGGTGGGTTCCCGCCCCTGGCTGTGGGCGATCGTGGCGCAGTTCTCCGTGGTCAACGCGGTGGTGGCGGCCGCCGAGGCGGTGTTCGGGCCGCTGGTGGCCCAGGCCGAGCTCGGCGGGGCCGGCCCGTGGGGCCTGGCGCTGGCCGCGTTCGGCGCGGGCACGGTGACCGGGGCGGGCGTGATGATGCGCTGGAAGCCGAGGCGGCTGCTGCTCGCGGGCACGCTGTGCGTCTTCCCGCTGGCCCTGCCCTCGGCCGCGCTGGCCGTCCCGGTACCGGTGACGGCGCTGGTCGCCGTGATGTTCCTGACCGGCGTGTCCATCGAGGTCTTCGGCGTCTCCTGGATGACCGCCCTGCACCAGGAGATCCCGGAGGACAAGCTGTCGCGGGTCTCCTCCTACGACTGGCTCGGCTCGATCGCGATGGTCCCGGCGGCGACCGCGCTGGCGGGCCCCGCGGAGAGCGCCTTCGGGCTGACGGCCTCCCTGTGGGGCTGCTCGGCGCTGATCGTGCTGCTCACGGCCGCGGTGCTGTTCGTGCCCGGGGTGCGGAACCTGAACCGCCGTACGGAGAAGGTCACCGGGTCGGAGGCGACGTGCGCCGCGGAGCCGGCGGTGCTGGGCCCCGGGCACGCGGCCGCCGAGATGGAGGGACCCGCGGCGCGGCGGCCGTCGGCGAGCGGCTGACCGCCGCCGTCCGGCACGCGCGGCAGCGGATCCCGCACGCCGCCGCGCCCCACTCACCGCGCGGCCTCCGCGGTGCTGGGCGTCGTGCGCCCGGCGGAGCGCGCCCACGGCCGGTGACGGGCAGTGGGCACCGTGTCGTGCGAAAGCCGTGTCCGCGGCCGGGTCCACGGGGTGCCGCCCGGCACCGGCGGGACCCGGCCGCGTCAGCCGATGCTGAACGTCCCGCCCGGCGGTTCCGGCGAGGCCACCGCCACCGCGTCCCGCACGGGCACCGCCCCCGCCGCGAAGCGCTCCAGTCCCGCCCCGTACTCGACACGGGCGGGGAAGGGGTCGGCGGCCGTGCGGCGGACGAGCTCCTCGAGGGGCGGCTCGGTGTGCGAGGCGACGAGTACGGCGTTGCCGAAGCGTCGGCCGCGCAGCACCGAGGGCTCGGCGATCAGCGCGACATGCGCAAAGACGGCACCGAACGTGGCGAGCTGGGAGCGCAGGAAGGTGAAGGGCGCGCCGTCCGCGAGATTCGCCAGGTAGCAGCCGCCGGGCCGCAGCACCCGCTCGGCCGCCGTCGCGTACTCGAGGGAGGTGAGGTGCGCGGGGACCCGCGAGCCGCCGAAGACATCGGCGACGACGACGTCGCGGGTGCCGGCCGGGGCGGTCTCCAGGGCGTGCCGGGCGTCGTCCGCGTGCACCGTGATGCCGCAGCCCTCCGCGAGCGGCAGCCGCTCGGCGACCAGCGCCAGCAGCCCCCGGTCGGCCTCCACCACGTCCTGCCGCGACCCGGGGCGGGTGGCCGCGACATAGCGGGGCAGGGTCAGGGCCCCGCCGCCGAGGTGCAGGACGTCCAGGGGCTCGCCGGGCCCGGCGACGCAGTCGAGGACGTGCGCGAGCCGGCGGGCGTACTCGAATTCGAGGTGGGTGGGGTCGTCGAGGTCGACGTACGACTGCGGGGCTCCGTCCACGGTCAGCAGCCAGGCGCGGGCCCGGTCGATGTCGGGCATCAGCTTGGCGGTGCCCCCGTCCACGTCCCGGATCACGGGTATCGGCTCGTCGTCCACCGCATCATTGTGCCGCCCCGCGGCGGGCCGCCGCCCCGGGGCACGGTGCGCCCTTCCCGAGGCACGGTGCACCCGCCTCGCCGGCGGCTCAGGACCAGACGCGCGCGACGTCTTCGGCGTGCGCGGCGGCCTGGGCCAGGCCCGCCCGGGCGGCGGGGGCACGGCGTTCGGGGTCGAGGACATTGCGGCCGAAGGCGTCGCGGGCCGCCCGGTCGGGGGTGATCAGGACGACCCGGGAGCCCTCGGCGGCCAGGCGCGCGGCCTGGGCACGGGCGGCGGGGACGGGTCCGCCGCCGACGGTGACCGGGGCGAGGACGACGACCCTGGCGTACCCGGAGGCGAGGTCCGCGTTGGCGGCGGAGCGTACGCCGCCGTCGATCCAGCGGCGGCCCCCGATGGTGACCGGCGGCCAGACACCGGGCACCGCGCAGCTCGCGGAGACCGCGTCGACCAGCGGAACACCGTCGCCCGCGCCGAAGGCACGGAACTCGCCGGTCACGGCGTCGACCGCGGTCACGACGAGCCGCCGCGCGGGCCACTCGTGGGAGACCAGCCGCTGGGCGATCACGGCGCGCCGTTCCGCCTCCCGTGGCGTGCGCGCGGCGAGCGCCATCCGGCCCATCCGCATCCCGTACGACTTCGCGTCCCGCGAGCGCACCACTCCCCAGGCGAAGCGCGCCATGATCATGGCGCCCATGTGCGCGGCGGTCTCGCCGTCCGGGGGCACCAGCTGCCGCTCGTACAGTTCCTCCGGTGTCAGCAGGCCGGAGGTGAGCTGGGCGCCGACGACGGAGCCGGCGGAGGTGCCGACGACCAGTCCGGCGGTGGTGAGGTCCACGCCCGCGCGCGCCAGCCCGTGCAGCACGCCGATCTCCCAGCCGATGCCGGTGAGCCCGCCGCCGCCGAGCACCAGTGCCGTGTCGCCCATCGCCGCCCGCCCCCTGAACGAAGTACGCCGTCTGCGAGCAGTGTGGCGGACGGGGGCGGAGGGCGACAGGGACGGACTGCCCCTTCGCGGGCGCCGGCCGGGCGCCGGGCCCGTGCCGCGAGCGGACGCCGCCCGCCCGGAGGGCGGCGCCCCGGGCGCGGTCCGAGCGGGCCCGCGGAGCCGCGTGGGCGCGACCGGCCACGACGGCTCCGCGGGTGACGTGCCGGATGTCCGGTGGAGGAGCTCTCAGGGCACGAGAGCGGTGACCGTGCCCGCGCCGACCGTGCGGCCGCCCTCACGGACGGCGAAGCCGAGGCCCGCCTCCAACGGCACGTCGCGGCCCAGCTCCACGCTCACGGTGACCGTCTCCCCCGGCCTGGCCACCGCGGCCGCCCCGAGGTCGATGTCACCGACGACGTCCGCGGTACGGATGTAGAACTGCGGGCGGTAGCCGGTGCCGATCGGGGTGCTGCGGCCGCCCTCCCTCGCCGACAGCACGTACACCTGGGCGGTGAAGCGGCGGCTCGGCGTGACGCTGCCGGGAGCGGCGACCACGTGTCCGCGCCGCACCACGGACCGCTGCACGCCGCGCAGCAGCAGCGCCACGTTGTCGCCGGCCTGGGCGGAGTCCATCGGTTTGCCGAAGGTCTCCAGGCCGGTGACCACCGTGTCGACGTCCGCGCCGAGCACCTCGACGCGGTCGCCGACCCGGACCGTGCCGCGCTCGACGGCACCGGTGACGACCGTGCCGCGGCCGGTGATGGTCATGACGTTCTCCACGGGCAGCAGGAACGGCGCGTCCACGTACCTGACGGGCATCGGCACATAGGTGTCGACGGCGTCGAGCAGCGCCTCGATCGCCGCGGTCCAGCGCGGGTCGCCCTCCAGGGCGCGCAGCCCCGAGACCCGCACGACGGGAACGGAGTCACCGCCGTAGCCGTGCGCGGTGAGCAGGTCGCGGACCTCCAGCTCGACCAGGTCGGTGAGCTCGGGGTCGCCGGCGTCGGCCTTGTTGAGGGCGACGACGATGTGGTCGACGCCGACCTGGCGGGCCAGCAGCACGTGCTCGGCGGTCTGCGGCATGACGCCGTCGAGCGCCGAGACGACGAGGATCGCCCCGTCGAGCTGGGCGGCGCCCGTCACCATGTTCTTGACGTAGTCGGCATGGCCGGGCATGTCGACATGGGCGTAGTGGCGGGTGTCGGTCTCGTACTCGACGTGCGCGATGTTGATGGTGATGCCGCGCAGCGCCTCCTCCGGACCCCGGTCGATGCGGTCGAAGGGGACGAAGGTGCCGGTGCCGCGCTCGCTGAGGACCTTGGTGATGGCGGCGGTCAGGGTCGTCTTGCCGTGGTCGACATGGCCCATGGTGCCGATGTTGAGGTGCGGCTTGGTGCGAACGTATGCCGTCTTGGGCATGGCTGCGGTGGTTCCTTCCCGGAACTCGAAGCGGTGTTTCGGACCCCGGGGCCTTACCGACCCTCCCCCTGCGGGGTCCGCCGGACGTTCCGGGAAGGGTCAGCCTCGGGCGCCGCAGAAAGGAAAAGCGGCAGCCTTCGCAGCGTCCGCGACTGCGGACGGGGCTGCGGGAAAGGCGTGCCGGAACATGCCCCAATGATCGCGCCGGGCCGGTCGCGGGTCGAACGATTTTCCCGGGCACGACGGGGCACGGGCGGACCGCGGCGCCGCCCGGCGACGGGAACGGGAAGGGTGCCGGGAGACCGTGCCCCGCGCCCGCGTCGCCTCTGCCGCCGGGCGGGCCCGGCGGCAGAGGCGACGACGCGGGGCCGGGCGAAGGGTCGACGACGCGGGGCAGCGCGGCAGGGGCCGGTACGGGCGTGGCCGAACAGGGTCCGTCGCGGTGCGAGCACGCGAGGCCCGCAGGTGGGACGGCCGCGGGGGAACCGCCGCGGCGCGGACGCTCGGGCGGATGCCCGCCGGCGGGTGGCCCGCGTTACGGCGATCACCGGGGCTCGTCGGTTAGTCTCCCCGAATGCTCGACCCCGTCGTCACCGTGCGGCCCGTCCCCGCCG
>NZ_JAAAXQ010000218.1 GCF_009916105.1 Streptomyces sp. GC420
GCCCTTGACCACGCCCAGGGGCACCAGGCGGGCGACCAGGCGCGCGAGTCCGGCGCCGTCGGTCGCGGCGGCGACAGCGTCGACGTCCTTGTAGGCGCTGGGTGCCTCCTCCGCCAGCCCCCGCCAGGAGGACGGCCGCACGGCGATGCCGCGGGACTCCAGCTCGCCGCGCAGATCCTCGCCCCGGACCCGGCGCAGTGCCTGGTGGCGGCTCCACACCCGTCCCGCGCCGTGACAGGCGGAGAAGAACGCCTCGTTGCCGGGGACGCCTGCCAGAACGTAGGAGGCGGTGCCCATGGTGCCCGGGACCAGGACGGGCTGTCCGGCCTCCGCGAGGCCGGGGGGCAGGTCCGGATGGTGGGGCGGCAGGGCGAGGGTGGCGCCCTTGCGGTGCACGCACAGCCGGCGCCGTACTCCGTCCACCTCATGGGTCTCGATCTTGGCCATGTTGTGCGAGACGTCGTAGACGAGGTCGAGCCCCGTCCCGGCGGCGACACCGAAGGCATGGCGGGCCGCCTCGGTGAGCAGCTGCCGGTTGGCCCGCCCGTAGTTGGCGGCGGCCGCCATCGCCCCGAGGTAGTCACGCCCCGGCCGCGAGACGACGGGCGCGCAGGCCAGCTGCCGGTCCGGGAGGTGGATGCCGAAGGTGTGCAGCGACTGGTCCATGACCCGGACGTGGTCGGTGCACACCTGGTGTCCCAGGCCCCGGGAGCCGCAGTGGATCATGACGCACACCTGGCCCGGCCGCAGTCCGAAGGCGGCCGCGGTCTCCGCGTCGTACACCCGGTCCACGGCCTGCACCTCCAGGAAGTGGTTGCCCGAGCCCAGGCTGCCGACCTGCTGCAGTCCCCGGTCGACGGCCCGCTGCCCGACGTGCTCCGGGTCGGCGCCCGCCAGCGCCCCGCGGTCCTCGCACCGCTCCAGGTCGCGCGGCACGCCGTGGCCGCTCTCCACGGCGTACGCCGCCCCGCCGGTCAGCAGCTTGTCCATCTGGCCCCGGCCGGTCAGCTTCCACAGCCCGCCGCGTCCCGTGCCGCGCGGGACGGTGTCGCCGAGGATGTCCATCAGCCGCCGCATCCGCGGGGCCAGCGGGTCGCGCTCGATGCCGGCCGCGAGCAGCCGGACTCCGCAGGAGATGTCGAATCCGACCCCGCCGGGCGAGACGACCCCGGCCGAGTCCACGTCCGTGGCGGCGACGCCGCCGATCGGGAATCCGTACCCCCAGTGCACGTCGGGCATGGCGAACGAGGCGCCGACGATGCCGGGCAGGGTCGCCACGTTCACGACCTGCTCCAGCGCCTTGTCCCCGACGGCCTGCGGCAGCAGCTCCCGGGTGGCGTAGACGACGCCGGGCACCCGCATGGGGTCCTGCCGCTCGATGCGGAAGCGGAAGGGGGTCTCCTGCACCAGCGTGATGTCCATGCCCGTCACCCTCCGTCGGTCGGTCGTTGATTCCGCCCCGGCGCCGCGGGCCGCCCGCCCGGGCGCGCACCGGCGCGTACCGGCTCGCGCCCGGGGCGGCGGCCGCGTCACGCCGGCCGCAGTACCAGAGTCCCGTCCGGCTCGCGCTCGAAACGCGAACCGAAGTCCTGGCCGGCCCGTTCCAGTACGTCGCGCAGCCACGCGGAGTCCTCGGGCGTGGCGTGGACCAGCCGCATCCGCCGGGCCTGGAACGGCACCATGCGGACGTCCGCGGCCGCTGAGGTGTCCGGCTCCAACGTGACGAGGTGGAGCAGCCGCAGGTCGTCGCGGTACCGCTCGTAGCCGCGGATCCCCTCGTAGTCGTCGACCAGGTCGCCGCAGCCGTAGAGGACGGGCCTGCCCCGGTAGACCTCCATGGGGCGCGGATGGTGCGAGGAGTGCCCGAACACGATGTCCGTACCGGCGTCGACGAGGGCGTGGGCGAAGCCGACCTCGCCGGGCGAGACCTCGTAGCCCCAGTTGGGTCCCCAGTGGACCGAGACGACCGCGATGTCACCCGCCCGCTTCACCTGGCCCAGCCGGGCACCGATCCGCGCCGCGGCCGGGCCGGACGGACCGGGCACGAAGTCCACGCCGCCGTGCTCGCCGGTCGCGCCCCACTCGTGCGGGACACCGGCGGACGGCATCCCGCAGGCGAGGACCAGCACCCGGCCGCCGCCTTCCAGCGGGACCACCGCGGGCCGCCCCGCCTCGTCGGCGTTCCGCCCGGCCCCCGCGGTCCTCAGGCCCGCGCCCGCCAGGGTGGCGAGGGTCTCGTCGAGCCCGCGTAGCCCGAAGTCCAGTACGTGGTTGTTGGCCAGGACGCAGACATCGGGGCGGGCGGCGGTCAGGCACGGCAGATTGGCGGGGTTCATCCGGTAGTGGATGTCCTTGCCGGGCGCGAAGGCGCCGTCCTGCGTGACGCTGGTCTCCAGGTTGATGATCCGGGCGTCGGGGGCGGCCGTGTCGAGGGTCTCCAGCGCCTCGCCCCACGGCCAGGAGAAACCGGCGGGCCGGGGTATCGGCCCGTTCACCGCCTCCGCCAGCTCCACGTAGGCGCGTGCGTCGCGGATGTACGGCTCACGCAGTGCCGGGTCACCGGGGTACGGAAGGATCTGGTCGACGCCCCGGCCGAGCATCACGTCGCCGCCGAAGAACAGAGTGGCCATGTCCTCGCCCCTGCTTCCGGGCCCGCCGCTCCCTCAGCGGCCGGCGGCCGCGTGGGCGGCGGGCGCCATGTGGTCGGCGAACCAGTCACGCGCCAGGGCGGTCACCGCCTCCAGCGCACCCGGCTCCTCGAACAGGTGGGTGGCGCCCGGGACGACCGCGAGGTGCTTCTCGCAGCGCAGCCTGGCCGCCGCGTCACGGTTGACGTCCAGGACCGCGCGGTCCTGTCCGCCGACGATCAGCAGGGTGGGCGCGGTGACCGAGGGCAGCCACGGCCAGGCGAGGTCGGGCCTTCCGCCGCGGGAGACGACCGCGGCGATCTGCGCTCCCTCCTCGGCGGCCGCCCCCAGCGCGGCGGCGGCTCCGGTGCTCGCACCGAAGTAGCCGGTCGCGAGCCCTTCGACCTCGGGCTGTTCGCCCAGCCAGTCCGTGGCGTCCGCCAGACGGCCCGCGAGCAGTCCGGTGTCGAAGACGTTGGCCCGGTCGGTCTCCTCCTCCTCTGTGAGCAGGTCGAACAGCAGGGTGCCGAGCCCCGCCCGGTTCAGCCCGGCGGCGACGAACCGGTTGCGCGGACTGTGCCGGCTGCTGCCGCTGCCGTGGGCGAACATCACGATCCCGGAGGCGCCCTCGGGCACGGTCAGCCGTCCGCGCAGCCGCACGGCGCCGGCCATCACGTCCACCTCGCGGTCCTCGGGCACGGTGCCCGCGGCGGCCGCCTGCGGGCGGCCCGCCGCCCGCGCCAGACAGTCGATGACCTCCTCGTCCGAGACCTGGGCGAAGTCGGCGTAGAACTGGCCGACCGCGAAGAAGTCCCGCGGGGTGTGCAGGCAGACCAGCTCGTCCGCCTCCGTGCCCAGCCGCTCCGCGAAGTCCCACGGTGCCACGGGCACCGCCAGGACGATCCGGGCCGCCCCGCGGGCCCGCGCGGTCCGGCAGGCCGCCCGGGCGGTCGCCCCGGTGGCCACGCCGTCGTCGACGACCACCACCGTCCGGCCGACGAGCGCGAGCGGTTCCTGGTCGCCGCGGTACAGCCGGGCGCGCTGCTCGAGCACCGCGCGCTCCCGCTGCTGGGCCCGGGCCAGTTCCTCGGGCCGGATCCGGGAGGTGCTCACCACGTCGTCGTTGACCACGAGGACGTCCTCCTCGCCGAGCGCGCCCATGGCCAGCTCCGGCTGGAACGGCACCCCGAGCTTGCGTACCAGGCCCACGTCGAGCGGCGCGCCGAGCACCGCGGCGACCTCCGCCGCGACCGGCACCCCGCCCCTGGGAAGCCCCAGCACCACCACTTCGTGGCCCTTGAGGTGTTCGAGGCGGGCACCGAGCCGCCGCCCCGCGTCAAGACGATCCCTGAAGAACACGATCCGGCCTCACTCACGGTGGTCGCCCGGCTCCCGGGACACCCCGGCCGTGCTGTCCGCGCGGGGCGCCACCGGACGCTGCCCTTCCACTTTGAATCCTCCCCGGCCGACATGCAGCAGGGGATTTCTGGCTCACGCTGCCTGCGGGTCAGCGACCCGACAGGTCTTCCACGGTCAACACCAGCCGGGTTGAAACCGGCCCGGTTCGATACGGCAGACATTGGACGTGCGTGTGGTGCATGTCCTGTCTTGGCTCTCGATCAGCACCGTGTACGCAGCTTGGCTCTCACAACGCACAGCCTGCATTTTACCCGCCCAGACAGACAGTTTTCACGCTTTGCATGCGAAACCCCGTTTCCCTGCCCGTTCCGCAGGAATCCGGCTCTCCCCGCCGGCGGCGGGCACCCCCGGCCCGAAGGCCCGGGCGGCCTCGAAGGAACCCGGTGACCCCGCTCGGCGCGCACCGCCGGGGCCGGAGGTCCCGGGCCGGAGGTCCCGCCCCGGCTGCACCGCCAGGCCGCCCATCCGCAGCCGTACCGCCGCGAGGAACCGGGGGCGGGCCCGAAGCCTGCCCCGCGAGCGGACGCACGGTGTGCCGCGGCCGCACCGCCAGGCCGGACCCGGAGGCGTGGCCGGCCAGTCCCCCGCAGGCGGAGCGGACCCCGGGCGTGACCCGCCGCACCCCCGCCGCGAGCCGTGCCGCCGTCGGCGGAGAGCGGGGGCGGGTCAGACGTCGATGGTCACCGAGCAGGTCCAGCCCTGCGGGCCGTGCGTGACGGCCAGCTCGTTGAGCGTGACCGCCTTCGGGGCGGCGCCCGTCTCCGGAAGCGCCGCGGCGTCGGTCATGTGCAGGCGGGCCCGCACCCCTCCGGGGACGGCGGTGAGTTCCACGTCGACCGGGACCTCGCCGTCGGTGTCGAGCCGGTACACGACCTCGTCCAGCAGGGCCACCAGCGCGTCCTCGTCGCCGCCGACGGGCAGCACCGTCTCCCGCGTGTGCCCGGCGACCGCGCCCGTCAGGTCGACGAAGGACTCGCAGACGCCCCGCACGGCGTGCGCCAGGCACTCCTCGCGGGTGGGGGCCCATGCCTCCACCCGCAGGTCCGCGGTGTGCGCGACTCCGCGGTGTCCGCCGCGGGGCCCGGCGCCCGTCCCGGTGCCTTCCGGTTCCCTCACACCTCCATGGTCGCCCACGGGGGCGGCGGGCACCCGGTGGGGCGGAAGGCTTCCGGGCGGACGGCGGCGTTACGCGGGGCCGCCTTGCGCGGGGCGTTACGCGGACGGGGCGACCGAGGCGAGATAGGCGGCCGCCTTCTCCTGCTCGTAGAAGAAGTTCTCGAAGTCGGCCGGGTTGTTGAACCCGTTGGCGAACCGGTCCGCGACGGGCTGGAGCTGTCCGGCCGCGCCGATCAGGTTCAGCACGTGCTCCGGCGGCACGCCGAGCATGGCGTTGGTCCACTTGGTGACGTGCTGGGCGGTCTGCCAGTACCCCTCGAAGGTGCGCTGCATCCACTCGGCGTCGAAGGGCTTGTCGCCGTGCTCGGTGATCGACTTCAGGTAGCTCGCGGCGCACTTGGACGCGGAGTTGGCACCCTGGCCGGTGATGGGGTCGTTGGCGACGACGACGTCCGCGACACCGAGGACGAGCCCGCCGCCGGGAAGGCGGCCGATGGGCTTGCGGACGGTGGGCGCGTACCGGCCGGAGAGGGTGCCACCGCCGTCGGTCAGTTCGACCTTGGTGGCCCGCGCGTATTCCCAGGGGGTGAAGCGCTCCATCAGTTCCAGTGTGAGGGACAGGTGCTCGGCGGGGTCCTTGACGCCCTGGAAGACGTCGAGCGGACCGCCCGGGATTCCCTCCCAGAAGAGGATGTCGGCGCGGCCCGACAGGGTGAACGTCGGCATGACGAACAGCTCGCCCACACCGGGCACGAGGTTGCAGCGCACCGCGTCGTAGTCGGGGTGCTCCGGGCGCGGGCCGAGCCCGTGCACGTAGGCGACGGCCAGGGCACGCTGGGGGGTGTCGAACGGGGAGCGGGAGGCGTCCCGTTCGAACATCGACACCAGTTCGCCCTTGCCGGCGGCGACCAGCACCAGGTCGTACGTACGGGAGAAGTAGTCGAGGTCGGACACGGCGGCGCCGTGGATGACCAGCTGGCCGCCGCGCTGCGCGAAGGTCTCCATCCAGCCGGCCATCTTCACCCGCTGGTCGACGGACTGGGCGTGGCCGTCGAGCCTGCCGACCCAGTCGATGGCCCTCTGGCCCTCGGGGCCTGCGACGGAGACGCCGAGCCCTTCGATCCGCGGGGCCTGCTCCTCCCAGAAGTTGAGTCCCAGGTCGCGCTCGTGCTGCAGCGCGGTGTGGAACATGCACTGCGTGGACATGACCCGGCCCTGGCGGATCTCGTCCGCGGTGCGGTTGGACATGAGAGTGACGTCGTAGCCTTCCGACTGCAGGCCGAGGGCTATCTGGAGACCTGACTGACCGGCTCCGACGATGAGTATCTTGCGCATGGCTGAGGCGCTCTTCTTCCTGGACGATGGTGAATGGAGCGGGGGGGGGCGGCGGCTCTTGGGCGGCCCGGGAGCGTCGGGACCGCCCTGGCTGTGCGTGCGGGCCCGGGGCGGTACGGGCCGCCGGCCGGGCCTTCCCGGCCGGGGCCGGGCCCGGCCGGGTCGTGGAACCGGTGGCGTCCGCGGGGAGGACGCCGCGGGCCGGACGGAAGTTCCACGGCCCGGGCTAGCCGGGTGCGGACTCCAGCGCGTGGCGGACCAGGGCCAGCAGCGAGTCCACGACCGTGACCGGCTTGCGCGCATCCATGATCATGACGGGGATGTCCGGCGGTATCGTCAGCGCGTCGCGCACATCGGGCTCGTCGAAGGACTCCGTGCCGTCGAAGTGGTTGACGGCCACGACGTACGGCAGTCCGCAGCTCTCGAAGTAGTCCAGGGCGGGGAAGCAGTCGGGCAGGCGCCGGGTGTCCGCGAGGACGACCGCGCCGATCGCGCCGCGCGCCAGGTCGTCCCACATGAACCAGAACCGCTGCTGGCCGGGGGTGCCGAAGAGGTAGAGGACCAGGTCGTCGTCGAGGGTGATCCTCCCGAAATCCATGGCGACGGTGGTCGTCACCTTGTCGGGGACGGCCGTCAGATCGTCGGTGTCCTCGCTGGCCCGGGTCATCATCGCCTCGGTCTCCAGCGGGGTGATCTCGGAGACCGAGCGTACGAAGGTGGTCTTCCCGACACCGAAGCCGCCCGCCACGATGATCTTCGTGGCGATGGGCGCGCGGCTGCGGTCCGTCTGCCAGCTCTTGAGCTCGTCGTCCGTGTCGGGGACGGCGGACACACCGGAACTGGACACGTCAGATACGACGGAGTCCACTCAGCACCCTTTCCAGCACTGCGCGATCGGGCCGCCCCGGGCCGTGCCCGGTCCCGTACACGCGGATCCTTCCCTGGTCGGCGAGGTCGCTCAGGAGGACGCGGACCACACCGAGCGGCATCTTCAGCAGCGCGGCGACCTCGGCCACCGAACGCATCTTGCGGCAGACCTCGACGATGGCCTGCAGCTCGGGCATCACCCTGGATCCCCAGTCGCCCTTGCCGAGCTCGGGCACCGGCTCGGGCGCCTCGAGGGCGGCCACGAAGGTCTCCACGAGCAGGACATGACCGAAGCGGGTACGACCGCCGGTCAGTGAGTACGGGCGTACGCGCGCGGGCCTGCGGTCACCACCGCGCACCGGGAGCTTGGGCGACGTCACCTGTGGACCTCCCTCGTCCCCCCTGCCTCTCTGGATTGATGTAGTTCTTCGCGGAGTTCGGGCGTCAGGACGTGGCCGGCGCGACCGACGAAGAGCGCCATGTGGTACGCGACGACGCTCATGTCGGCGTCGGGTGCGGCATGCGCGCCGAGCACCGAACCGTCACTGATCGCCGTGATGAAGAGGCTGCCCTCGCTCATCGCGACCATGGTCTGCTTGACCGCCCCGGCTTCCATCACCTTGGCGGCGCCGGCGGTCAGGCTGCCGAGGCCGGAGACGATGGTGGCGAGGTCGCCGCTGGAGCCCTTGGGGCCGCTGGGGGCCTCGTCGGCCGGGCCCGCGGCGGCCTCTCTCTCCTCCGGGTCGGAGGAGAGCAGGAGGAGACCGTCCGACGAGACGACCGCGACGGAACGCAGTCCCGGCACCTCCTCCACGAGATTGGTGAGCAGCCAGTGCAGGTTCCGCGCCTCGTTGCTCAAACCGCTGATGGTGGTCGTCCCGGTACTACTGGACGCAGTCAACTACGTGCCTCCTCGACAGTGCCGCTCTCAGTCGGCATCCCCCCGGTCAGGTCATCCCCAGTTCGCTGCGCGATCTCCGCCTCCGCCTCGCGGCGCCCCTTCTCGGTCCCCCTGCGAAAACCTCCGAGCCTGCGCCGCAGTTCGTCGGCGTCGACCCCTTGTGCCCGTTCCCGCGCCGGCACTCCGTCCGGCGCCACGATCCTTGGCGTGCGCTTCGGCAGCCCCTTGTCGGTCACCCGGTCCCAGGCGGGCGGCCGGGGGCCACCGGCGGCGTTCTCACTCGTGCCGTCGTGCGTGACCGCGCCCGCGCCGGCGGACGCCGCCTCGGGCACCGGCGCCGCTGCTTCCCCGGCCCGCTTGGCGGCCTGGGCCGGCAGATCGGTCATGCGGATCCGGGCGGTCGGCTGGTCGACGTGCCCGCGACGCGCGTGCTCCTCGCCCGGCCAGTCGTCCTCGTCGTCCCGGCGGCGGGCGGAGGGCACACCGGCCCCTGGCGTGCTCCGCGTGCTCCCGGCGTCCGCCGCGGAACCGGCCGCGCCGACTGCCGGAACGGCGTCCGGGTCTGTCCCCGGGTCCGTTCCGAGATCCGCTCCGGGCTCGTGGCCACCGGCCCGGGCCGGCTCGTTCGGCAGCTCCGCGGCGGCGCCCGTGCCCGTGCCCGCGACGGTTCCCGCCCCGGCGCCTTCGTCACCGGGCCAGTCGTCCTCGGCCCCGCGATTTCTGCGCGGCCGCAATCCGCCGCCGCCGTCGGCCGGGGTGGCGGCGCCGGCGGCAGGGGCCTCGGCCGGCTCTCCGCCGTCGGCCGGGGTGGCGGCGCCCGGCCAGTCGTCGTCCGCGCCGCGCCGGCGGCGGGCGCGCAGGCCCGGGGCGGCGGGTGCCTCGGGCGTGGAGTAGCGGAGCGTGCCGGTGGCCTCGGCGTCGCGGATGGCGTCCTCGGCCGCGCTGACCATGGGGTCGGGTTCCGCGGCGGGCGCCGGGTCCGGGGCCGGGCCGGCGGCCGGCGTGTCGAGGGCCGGCGTATCGAGGGCCAGGACGGCCCCGGCGCCGACGGAGCCCTCGCCTGAGTCCGCGGCACCGGTGTCGGTGCCTTCGGCGCCGGTGTCCTGGTCCGCCGCGGGACGTACCGCCGCCGACGGCTCGTCGGCGGCGGAGGCGTGCGCGTCGGGGCCGATCGCGTACGGGCCGTGCACATGCACGGCGGCGTCCTCGTGGGTCTCCGGGGCCGACCGCCCCTCGCGTCGCGGCAGCCGGTTGGAGTTGGCCTCCGCGACCGAGCCGGGCAGGTTCAGCACCGGGGCGGCACCCTGGACACCGGTCCTGGTCTCGGCGGGGTTCTCGGTCTCCGCGGGGGTCGTCGGCAGAATCGTCTTCGGCAGGACGGCGACGGCGGTGATGCCGCCCTCCTTCTGCTCCCGCAGCTCGACCCTGATCCCGTGCCGCGCGGCGAGCCGCGTCACGACGTACAGGCCGAGGCCCTTGGAACCGGCGTCGGGGGCCGGACCCGAGGCGTCGTGCGGGTCGGCGGGCGCGGGCTCGGCCAGCAGCTCGTTCAGTTCGGCGAGGCGGCTCGCGGTCATGCCGATGCCCTGGTCCTGTACGGACAGCATGAGTTCGCCGTTCTCCAGCAGCCAGCCGGACAGCTGCACCTTCGCGTCCGGCGGCGAGAACGAGGTGGCGTTCTCGAGGAGTTCGGCGACCAGGTGGCTCGTGTCGTCGGCGGCGAAGCCGGCGATGCGCGCGTGCGGCGGCAGGGACTGGATCTCGACCCGCTCGTAGCGTTCGATCTCGCTGACGGCGGCCCGCATCACGTCGACGAGCGGTACGGCGCCCGGGTGCTGGTGGCCGTGCTCGTGACCGGCGAGGACCAGCAGGTTCTCGCTGTGCCGCCGCATCACGGTCGCGAAGTGGTCGAGCTTGAAGAGGGTGGCCAGCCGCTCGGGGTCCTGCTCGCGGTCCTCCAGGCCCTCGATCACGCCGAGCTGACGCTCGACGAGGCCCAGGGTGCGCAGCGACAGATTGACGAAGGTGCTGCTCACACCGGTGCGCAGCTGCTCGAGCCGCGCGGTGAGCGCGCTGATCTCGGCGCGCATGCTCTCGTGCTCGCCCGCCAAGTCCCCGTCGCGGGCGGCGGAGTCCACGCGTTCCGCGCCGAGCAGTCCGACCTGCTGGTGCAGCCGCAGGATCTCGGCGTGCAGCGTGTTCACCGACCGTACGGCGTCGGCGAACTCGTCGTTGCGGCCGGTGAAGCGCACCGGCTCCTCGGCGACCGGGTCGGCGGCGAGCCGCTTCGCGCCGAGGCGGAGGACGGCGAGCGGCCGGGTGAGGGTGCGGGCGGTCGCCATGCCGTAGCCGACGGCGATGAGCAGGCAGACGCCGGCCAGGCCGATGTGCACTTCGAGGGCGGTGACGTCGTCGTCGCGCAGTTGCGCGAGCCGTTCGGCCTCGGCGGTGGCGAGGGAGGACTCGACGCCGCGCAGCAGGTCGACGCGGGCGGAGAGCGCGGACTCGACGCGGTCGGCCTTGAGCGCCTGCTCCTCGTCGGACAGCGTGGGCTGGTCGGTGAGCCGGGCGAGGTAGCCCTCGGCCGCCTCCACCTCGGGCCCGGTGACGGTCGCCCGGAGTTTGTCGGCGCCGGTCTTCGGCGCGTGCTCCTCGTACTCCGCGAGTTCCGCCTGCTCCCGGACCCTGGCCTGCTGGGCCGCGGCGGAGAGTTCGTCGCGCAGCTTGTCGTTGGCCCGGTCCGCGGCGGTCGGCTCGGTCGGCACGGTGACGGGAAGTCCGTCGACGCCGACGACGGTGGTGCTGCCTCCGTCGGCGGCGGGCGGCACGGCGAGGGCCGCGAGCAGCAGTCCGCGGGCGGCGGCGGCCTGTTCGACGGCGGCGCTGAGGTCGGGCAGGCCGCGGGAGTCCCCGGCGCGCGGCGGCAGCCGCCGGTCGAGTTCGTCGACGAGTGAGTGGAGTTCCGCGACGGCGGCGGTGTACGCCTTGTGGGCGTCCAGCGCGGAGCCCTTGCCGGTGAGCGCCTGGCGTCGCACTCCGGCGATCTCGTCGAGTTCGGCGCGCAGGTCCGCGGGGGCGCCCGCGCGGATCTCACGTATCTGGCGGTCGACGCGGGCGCTGCGGCTCTCGGAGACGCCGGGGCCCTTCTCGCTGTCTCGGCCGGCCGCTATGAAGGCGGTGACGTCGTCGCGTTCGTCGGCGAGGGAGTGGGCCAGAGTGATGGCCTGGCGACTCTGCTCCGCGAGATCGACGAGGCGCTGGGACTCCGTCACGTCCTCGGAGGCCGCCCACACGGCGGGGGCGCCGGCGCCGAGGACCGCCGCGCCGACGACGGCCACCGCTATGACCAGGCGGCTGCGGACCTTGCGCGACCTGCCGGTTCCCGCGGGGACGGCTGTCTTCGGGGGGGTCGGGGCCGCAGCCGTGCCGGCTGTCCCCTCGGTTCCGGGGGCCGGGACGGTCTGTGCCGTCGTGGCCGCGGTCTTCTCCGCCGGCCGGTTGCCCCGTGACCGCTTCATCTGCACCGGTGCTCGCATTCCTTCGTCCACGCCCACGCAATTGCTCCACGCATGACGCCCAGGGTGACGGCCGTGTACTCCTGTTGTTGCTCCCGATCCGGGTTAAGACCATTCCAGTCGTTTTGGGAGGGAGGTGCACATCGTCTGCCCGGCCACCCGAACGAGTGAACATCAATCGGGAGTTGGTGCTCAACTCCGCGCGCTACGCGCGGAGGGCCGCCGCGGCGGCCCGGTTGGCAGTTGCCTCCGGGCTTTGGCAGGATGTGCGCCCACAGCCCGCCGGGTTGTCCGGATCTGCCCCTCTGCAAGCCCTCTGACCTGCTGGTACGGTCCTCTCGCCCAGTCTGTTGCAGACTGATCGGATGCGTATCGAACTGGCCACGGAACCAGGCTCTCCCGGGCGTCCCAACGAGGACTACGCCGCCGCAGTGCTTCCGGCCTCCGGACAGGGCGGAGCGCTGGTTCTCCTCGACGGCGTCACCCCTCCCGCCGGGGACTTCGGATGCGCGCACGACGTCCCCTGGTTCACCGCCCGGCTGGGCGGCGCACTGGCCGAACTGTCCGGTTCGCGACGGGATCTGACGCTGGCCGAGATCCTGTCGGCGTCCATCCGGCGCACCGCCGCGGCACACGGACGGGGCTGTGACCTTTCTCACGCGCGAACTCCACAGGCCACGGTGGTCCTCGCGCGCTGGGACGAGGAGCGTGTGGAGCACCTGGTGCTCTCCGACTCGGCGTTGCTGATCGAGGGCCGGGACGGCTCGGTGACGCCGGTCCTGGACGACCGGATCGAGCGTCTGCCGCGCGAGGTGCTGTCGAGCCTGGCCGCCACCGACGCACTCAGGAACGCGGAGGGCGGCTTCTTCACGGCCGCCGCGGACCCGGCGGTCGCGGAGCACGCGCTGACGGGCAGTCTGCCCCGCTCCCGGGTACGCGCGCTGCTGGCCCTCAGCGACGGGGCGAGCCGCTGGGTGCAGCTGTTCCGGCAGGGCGACTGGTCGGACTGCCTTGCCGTCGTGCGGAAGGACGGCGCCCGGGGGCTCGTCGACCGCGTCCGGTCCCTGGAACGGGACCGCCCCGAGGGCGGCGCGGTCCGCCGCTGGAAGCGGCACGACGACGCGGCGGTGGTCTTCGCCGAGCTCTGACGCGCGACCCGTGACCCGCGACCCGGTTTCACGGACCAGCAGCTGCGACCGCGACTGCGAAGAGACGGGCGCGAAGTGCAGCGGGCGAGGGCGCCGGACAGCGGGCCGGGGTGTCAGTCGGCTTCCGCGCGCCGGTTCAGCTGTCCCAGCAGGCGGGCCAGTTCGGCGACCTCCGTGCGGTCCCAGGCGGCGAGCTTGCGCGCGTACCGGGCCCGCCGTGCGTCCCTGACGTGCCGGAAGCGGTCCTGCCCCTCCGACGTGAGCCGCACCAGGAAGGCCCGGCGGTCGGCCGGGTCGCCCTCGCGGGCTAGCAGGCCGAGTTCCTCCAGGGCTCGCAACTGGCGGCTGATGGTGGCCTTGCCGATGCCGAAGTAGGCGGCGAGCTCGGTGGGCCGTTGCGGGCCGGCCTCCTCCAGGCGGGCCAGCAACCCATAGGCGGCCGGTTCGAGGTCGGGGTGGACCTCGCGGGCGAGTTCGCCCGAGGAGGCGCGGGCGCGCCGCAGCAGCACCGCGAGTTCGCGCTCCAGGGCGAGGTAGGCGTGGTCCACGCCGGTCGTCCCTTCGGGCTCCGTCACGCCCTCGTCCCCCGTCCCGTGCGGCTCAGCACCCATCGTCGGGTTTTCCCCGATCCCGAAACCTTCCTTCAGCCGCGGCCGTTGCCGCAGCTCTCCCAGTATTTCGCAGGATTAGACCAACGGCGGCATCCTCATGCCCTTCCGCGACCGTGTCTACGTGCGTAGCGTCGGCGAGGTCAGACTGGTCTGACATGTGCACACCATGACCCCCGAAAGGCCCCGGAGGCCCATGATGTCCCTGCCCGCACCCGCCCCGACGGCGAACCCGGCGTCCAGACCGGGAC
>NZ_JAAAXQ010000219.1 GCF_009916105.1 Streptomyces sp. GC420
AGGCTAAGACAGGCACAGCCCTGGCCCGCCGGGTGCTCACCAAAGAACTCCAGCCCGTCGTCTCCGCGTACTTCGGGGGCGATTCCGCGCGCCCTGGCATGCCGACTGCTGGCCCTCCCCGGCTGCCACGAGGTGCCGTACGCCGTCGTCGCCTCCGGGGAGCACGAACTGAGGGCACTGCGCGGGCTGCTGGCCGCCCGTGCCGGCCAGCTCGCCCTGCGCCACGGCGACGTGTGGTTCGTCCCGACCGGTGAGCCCCGCGTCACCGCCGTACGGCGGCACCACGCCGGGCAGTCCGTGCTGTGCGTCACCAGTGAGTCGGACCTGCCCGTCACCGTTCACCTGCCCGCGCGCGGAACGGAGTCGGAGCTGGTCGAGATCGCCACGGACGACCCCGTCGAACCGTCCGGCGCGTGGCCCACGGCGACCGTACGGCCGTCCAGTGGCGCCTTCCCCGTAACCCTGGACCCCGGCCGCACCCGGTGGTTCCGCGTCCGGGACACCCCCGTCCCCCAACCGCCGCCGGCGGGCCGACCCGGCCCGCGCACCGGCTGACGTTTCAGCTCCGCTCAGCGCGAGGAGTCCGATGTTCCGTCCCCACGTGTTTCTCAGTCGCAGTGAACCCAACGGCTGCGACTGCAACTGCTGGCCCGCGCGCCGCGCCGTGATGCAAGTGCTGCGCGAGCTCGACTGCGAGCCCATCGTCGTGGACAGGGAGTCGCTCGTCCCCGGACAGGACTGGATGGAGGCCATCTCCGACGGCATGGGCAGCGCCCACGGCATGCTCCTGATCGTCTCGGCCCACGCCATCATGTCGCCGCACGTCCAGAACGAGCTCGCCATGGCCGAACTGCGCAACCGCCACGATGGCTTCCCGGTGATGCTGCTCATGCTGCCCGAGGTCGACCGCGACACCCTGGAGAAGAGCCGGCTCGGCTCCCTCAACCCCACCAGACGGCAGACCGTCGACTGGCCGGACGACGGTGACCTGGAGGCCATCCGGAGGGACATCGCTCCCCAGCTCGAACTGATCCGGGTCGGCCTGAACGGCTCCAAGGTCCACCACCGGGTCGTCCACCACCTGCGCGACGTGGACGAGCCGACCCTGAACCGGGCCAGCGCCACTCTGGGCATGCCGGCGGAGATGCTGTCCCCACTGATTCGCCACCGCGTCGCCACCGGACTACTGATGGAGCGTCAGAGTGCGCCTGGAAACGACCCGTTGCGCTCCGCGCTGACCGAACTGCTCCCACTCCAGGCGTCCACCGCCTCGCGGGAACTGATCGAGCTCAGCGTGACGCACGCCAGGGTGCCCGCCGCCGACGCGGCCCGTATGCACCAAACGGTGCAGGACGAGGCACCGCGGGTCGCGGTCCTGCCCGCACGGTTCACCGACACCGCACGGCGCTACGTTCACCGGGTCAGTGAACAGCCGCTGCCCTGGGACCACTTCGTCGCCCCGATCACGGCCGGGGCGGGGGTCCTGGACGGCCTGGTGGAGGGAATCCGGGACTTCCTCGAGGACCAGATCGACGTGTACGACGACGAGACGCTCCGGGAACACGAGCACGAGTTCGGCCCGGTCGTGGTGATCGTGCCGCATCCGCCCGACCCCGACCTGGTAGCCCGGCTCGGAGCCGAGTTCCCGGTCGGCATCCTGTTCCTCTTCGTCGTCGACGGAGCACTGGTGGGGGCGGCCGGTCCGCACACCGAACTGGAAGGCCTCCCGGAGCCGCGGGAGGAGGAGATGAACCGCACCGTGCGGAGGTTCGTACGCAAGTACGGCACCTCCTGGAGCAATTGATCTGCACTCCTCCCGCCTGTCTCCTCCCGGTCCTGCTTCCTCCATCGGCCCCCGGTCAGATGGGCGGCATCTCCAGATCGAAGTCGATCCGCTGCCGGGCGGCCATCGTGCGGCAGGTGGGGTGCCGCGGTCCGAACTCCCGCTCCGCCTCCAGGACGATCTTCCCCAGCTCCTGCGCCGCCGCCTCCTGGTCCCCGCCCAGATGCCGGTCCAGGACCGTGTTGAACTGGGCGCAGAGCACACGCGGATGATGCTCCCGGTAGAGCTCCCGGTAGGCGTCGTACGCCATACGGTCCTGCTCCAGGGCCTCCTCGTACCGCTCCCTGGCCGCCAGCACTCCGGCGCGGTTCGCCCGGCAGGCGATCGTGGCGGGGTGGTTCTCGCCGAGTACCTCCATCAGCGCGGGCAGCGTCTCGTCGGCGAGGTCCAGGGCCTCGTCCAGCCGTCCTCCACGCAGGTGGATGACGACCAGGTTCGAGGCCGAGGCGAGGGTGAACGGGTGACGTTCGCCCAGCATCGCGCGGTACTGCCGGTGGTTCTCGGTGCCGAGTGCGTGTGCCTCCGCCGCCTTCGACGGGTTCGCCGCCGAGAGGGCGAGCAGATCGCAGGCCAGGTTCGCCGCACAGGACAGGGTGTCCGGATGCGCCTCGCCGTACCTGCGCCGGTAGGAGTCGAGGGTGGTACGGCTCAGGGCCTCGGCCGCCGCGTACTCGCCGAGCCTGCGGCGCGTCACGGCGAGTGAGGCGTCCGTGCGCAGGATGTCTTCCGACTGCTCGCCGAAGTGGGCCACCAGCCGCCTGCGGATCTCGATGAGGAGATCGAGGGAGGCCTGGTAGTCACCGGTCTCCCTGCGGTCGAGGGCGACACCGTTGGCGGCCAGCCAGGTCGACCGGTGCTGTGGCCCGAACGTCTGACGCCATTTCTGGTATGTGTCCGTGGCCATCTTCAGTGCCTCGGCCGGACGGCCCACGAGATTCAGCGAGACCCCGAGGTTGTTGGCGGCCCGCAGGGTGTCGTCGTGGTCGGGACCGAAGTCCGGGCTCTCCCGGTAGAGCCGGTACGTCTCCTCGTCCGATTCGTAGGCCTCCGGGTAGCGCCCGAGACCACGCAGGTCGGCGCCGTAATTGCGAGCTGTGATCAGGGTGTATGGATGGGCATGGCCCAGCAGTTCCTGCTGCCGGTGCAAGGTGTCGCTGTCAAGCTCGTAGGCATCCTTGAAGCGGCCCAGTGACCGCAGCGGATTGGCGAGCTGGGCGGCGAGCCTGAGCGTGAGCTGGTGGTCGCTGCCCAGCGATTCGGACCAGCCGGCCCGTGCTTTGCGCCCCAGTGAGATGGCGGCACGGTGGTCGCCGATCCGCCACAGATTGCGCACCTGTCGCACGATCCACTCGCACACCCGGGGGTCGCTGCTGCTGATGGCGCCGGAGGGCTCGAGGTGCGGCAGCAACTCCGCGAACCGCTGACGGGCCTCGGTGCTGTCCTCCAGCAATGAGGCCGAGGGCAGGGCGCGGGCCAGGACCAGGTGGGCCCGGTGCCGGGTCCGGTCCAGCCGTTCCGGCTCCTCGGCGAGCCACTCCCGGACCGCGGCCTGGACCAGCCGGTGCACCTGGATGGACTGGCCGCGCTGGTCCACTCTGGCCAGGGCGTAGCGGCCCAGGTCCCGGATGAGGTGCCCGGTCATCATGGGGTCGAGTACGGCGTTGTCCCCGGCCTCCTCGGCCAGGTGGTTGCGCATTCCGTCGCTGTAGAGCAGGGAACGGGAGATCGGCTCGGGCGAGAAGAAGGAGCACAGCTCCAGCAGGCGTACGGCCGCCGGGCGCTCTTGTTCCAGCCGGTCCACGGAGAGCCGCCACACAGCGGTCAGTGATTGCTGCTCGTCCGCTCCGTTGTCCCCCTCGCCGGCGGACAGGACCGTGCTGACCCGGCTGCGCACCTGATGGAGGTACGTCTCCACGGGCATGGCCGTCTGGCGCAGCCAGGCAGCGGCGAGTTCCACGGCCATCGGCAGATCCCCCAGCTCCTCGGCGATCCGGTCGGCGTCCTGCCGGGACAGACCGTCCACCCCGCGGCGCAGCAGAGCGACGCTCTCCGCCCGGGTGAAGGCGTCGACCTCCACCGCGACCGCCGCGCCAGTCTGGGGAGAGCGCCGGGCGGTGATGATGACATGCCCCGGACCGTGCAGCGGAAGGTACGGCTCCAGCTGTTCGGCCGCATCGCCCGGGCCCTGGCTCTCCACGTTGTCCAGGACGAGGAGCCAGCGCTTCCCGCCCCAGTCCGGCGCCTCGCCACGCAACGCCGTCAGAGTGGCCTGCACCCGGTCGTCGACGGTCTCCCCGGGCAGGTTCAGCTGGGCGCCCAGCTCGGCCAGCCGCCGTGGGATCTGGTGCGGCTGCTCGGCCGAGATCCAGTGCACGATGTCGTACTGCGACCCGTACCGGTGCACGTACTCCAGGGCGACCTGTGTCTTGCCGATGCCGCCCAGTCCGTACAGGAAGACCCGGTCCGTGGGCGTGTCCACGCGCAGCGCGTTGGCACTCAGCTGGGACCTCAGGTGGCTGAGCAGCACGTCCCGGCCGGTGAAGGCGTTGTTGCGGGCCGGCACGTTGAAGATCCCGGGTACGAGCCCCGGGTAGGCCGGGCCGGAGGGCACGGCCGAGGCCGGCGCGCTGAGGTCGAGCAGCGCGAAGATCTGGGTGAGTGCCTGCTCGGCCGGCAGGTCGACGAGCGAGATTCCGGGCAGCCGCGTCAGCGAGGCGTCGACGGTGTGATCGCGGGTGCGCACGCCGATGATTCTCGGACCGTCGGGCAGCGCGGAGAGTTCACGTACCTCGTCCGCCACCGGTGTGGTGACGAAGTCCGGTGACAGCAGGGCGATGACCACGTCGGCGCTGTCCTGCTCGGCCGACGAGATGCCGGTCGACGGGCTGCTGCCGCGCAGGGTCACGCCCACTCCGGAGGCCTGGAGCTGCGCCGAGATCCACTCCGCCCAGGCGCCGTCGCGCAGCGCGTAGTCGATCCGC
Organism: Streptomyces sp. GC420; assembly: GCF_009916105.1. Lineage (GTDB taxonomy): Bacteria > Actinomycetota > Actinomycetes > Streptomycetales > Streptomycetaceae > Streptomyces. Next base: position 4,825 of record NZ_JAAAXQ010000219.1, read on the forward strand.
ACGCGGGGCAGGGCTCCGGTGCCGGATGATCCCGCCTGCTGGAAGCGGTTCAGCAACTGCCTGCGCACCGGTTCCTCGATCGGCCGGACGGCTGTGACCGCGCCGTCCGTGATGGCCGCGGTGAGCCGCTCGTAGGCGGCGAGCAGGGTCCTGGGCTGGCGGGGCAGTTCGGCGACGGTCGCCAGGACCTCTTCGTAGGCGTAGAACGGCTTGTAGGGAATCTCGACCGATCCCCAGTACCCGTCGGGGTCCGCCGCCATGGGAGTGTCCTTCAGGAACTGCTGGAAACGGTCCCTGGCGTGCTTGCGGCGCGCTTCCAGCTTCTCCTTCTCGGCGTCCTCGACACGCATCGGCACGGGAAGGATCCGCACGTGCGGAGCGGCACGCTTCACGTCCTGGGCGACGTCGGCGCCACCGTCCACCGACTGGGTGTTGAGCGTGAAGCAGTTCACGAGCACGTCGGGCAGAACGAGCGTGGTGATGCCGGAGGTGTCGCTGAAGCCGGTCCGGCTGTCGATGAGCGCGTAGTCGTAGTTGTGCCGCATGTCCTCACGCATTGCGGTGAGGAACGCCTTGCCGTTGCGCCGTTCGTAGAAACCGCGCCAGTCGTAGGTGTTGATCGTGTCGGAATACTCGGGGGTCCTGCGGCCCGAGGAGACGAAGTGGACGAAGCCGCCTTGCGGGAAGTCCCACCTGAGGGTCGAGCCGAAGCGCTCCACCCTGGCGTGGTCGGCATAGCCGTCCCCCGTCGGGCGGGGACTGAGCAGGTCGAAGCCGCGCACCAGGTCGATGACGCCGAGCGTGGAGTCGAGTTCGGGGTCCCCGAGGAATGGCGCGAAGTAGCGGTGCAGTCCCGGCGCCTCCAGGTCCCAGTCCATCGCCAGGACGCGTTTGCCGTTGCTCGCCAGGATCCATGCGACATTGGCCAGCGCCATGGTGCGGCCGGTACCGCCCTTGAAGCTGTAGAACGTGACGACCTTGCCGGACTCCTGGGTGCCGGCGTCACCCGGGTCGTGAATCATGAAGAACGCCTTCCCAGCAATGGAAATGTATCGAGGTCGTCGGCGGACGGAGCCGGGTGCCGTTCGGCCCCGGTGGACTTCATGGCGTCGTTCTGCGCCCGGATCAGTGCCTTGCGCAGCGCCGCGGTGAACTTCTCCGCGTCGGGCAGTCCCCACCGCTGGAACTCACTGACGCTCTTCCGCAGCAGCGGCAGCGTCCGGTCCAGGGTCCGGTCCAGCTCGGGGGCACTCTCAGCCGTCTCCGTGTCGTCCTCGTTGCGGGGTTCCAGCACCGTCGTCGACTCGGGTGACCGCTCGTCCACGGCCGCCAGCAGTCGTTGTTTCTCACGCAGTCCGGCCGCCCACGCGTCCACCAGGAGGACGACCAGCCGGTCCTGGTCCCCCTCGGTCCCGACCTGCTCGACCGCCCGGTCGTCGAGCGGCAGCACGGTCGGGCTGAAGTCCAGCGTCGTGGCGGTGTCCTTCACCAGGGAGACCAGTGCGTCGCTGTTGCCGGGTACGTAGGGGGACCAGTCGAGCGGGCTCTGCCCGTAGTACTGGCGGGAGCGGCGCTCGGCGGGGAGTTCGTGCTCGGCCACGGCGGCCATCACGAAGCTGACGGCCCGGCTCGGCGGACGCGCGGGGACACGTAAGGCCTCGGGACTTCCGGCCGACGTGAAACCGTGCACCTCGGGCAGTCGTTCCCTGACGGCGCTCACCCGGTCGGCCACGGCCTCGACCACCATGTCGTAGTCGGCACCGTAACGGGCTCTGAGGCGCAGCAGATGCAGTACGCCGTCCCGTCGGTACGCATCCGAGGCCACGGACAGGGCGGGATGCACGGCGCCGGTGTCCGCAGCGTCCTCGGGACATGGTTCCCACATCACCGGGACGATGGCATCGACGCGCCGCCCGGTGCGTGACCAGTTCACGTCGACGCGCTGCTGGAAGTACGACCATTCGGCGACGCAGTAGGACTGGCTGAAGTACCGCGGTGAGAGCAGGGCGACCAGAGTGGTGGCACGGCCGAGCCGGTCGAGCTGGGGGTCGGACGAGTGGCTGTCGCCCCGGACTCCCACGTTCTCCGGGGCACGGCCGACGCGCTTGGCGACCGCCGCGCACAGGTCGCGGAAGAAGGCCGCCACCCACTCGTCGTCGACCCTGCGGACGTGACTCAGATAGAAGTGGCTCACGGTGACTCCAAAACCCATGGCGTGCCCGGTGGCGATGCGGGCCAGAGCGTGGGCGAGGACAAGTCGGCGCGCCCTCTACCGTCTTCCACACCTCGGCTGATCGGGATGCAATGCGTGTGCGGGGATTTGCCCCTCATTGCACACCAGGGGGCGACAGTGCGCGCCCGTGGTGACCTGTCCAAACCGGTCCCTTCTGCTCTGAATGGCGGATTGCCGGACCGTTCAACGATCTTCAACGGCCTCGGTGACGCGTCGAGCGGTGGGCGGGCCGGGGAGGTGGTTCTACGGGGCGTCACCCGTTCCGGGGAATCCGTCCCGGCCCAGCCGCGGGGGTGAACCCGTTGGGCCGTACGCCGGAAGAAGCCACGGCGTGTGGGTCCCGCCCGGCCGCCGGGGTCGCGCGCGGCCGTGCGGAGCGCTTCGAGGGCGGTCATGAGGCCTTCCCTAACAGTTCCCTGGCATCGGTGACGACACGGTCCCGGATGTGGGTCGTGAGCAGCTCGAGATCGGCGCAGTAGACGCTCGGGTTGGCGAAACCCGTGCGCGGGTGGAAACGATGGGCGCGGAGACCGCCACCGCACAGCCGCACCACGGGGCAGCCCCGGCACTTGTCCGCGAGCGAGGCGAGGCCGCCTTCGCGTGATGCGGCTATCCGGGGATCGCGTGCGGCGGTGTCGAAGTCGTGCGTATGGATGTCGAGCCCGGTGGCGGCGGCGCCGTCATAGGCGGCCTTCAGGGAGTCCGGCATCTCGATCGAGCCGTCCGTGTCGACCACGACGAAGCCCGAGGGGGCCAGTCCGACGGCCTCGGACCCCGCCTTCCCGCCGAGGGCAAGCGCCATGATGTCCTCGAAGATACGTACTCCGGTCTCCCGGCGCGGCGCGGAGTACCAGCGGTCGAAGACGGATAACAGCCACTGCCCGTACGGCCCCCGGCCCGGACTGTGTCCCGGCGGCGGATATTCCCACGTCGCGTGGGGGAGGAGGAAGTCCACGGCCGGAGGCTCCTGGCCGAGGAGGGCCTCGTAGGTGCGCACAGGGTCGTTGGAGAGGTCGACGGTGCAGAGCAGGCCTGAGTACAGCGCCCTGTTCTCCGGTCGCCTCAACAGGTCCATCCCCCTCTGAACGGCGGCATGACTACTCCGTCCGTTCCTGTGACGCCGGTGCAGGTCGTTCGCCTCGCGGTCGCCGTCGAGGCTTATACCTACAGACACGTGGTGCCGCCGGAAAGTATCCAGCCAAGAAGGGGTAAGTAGCGTTCCGTTGCTCTGGACGGAGATAGTACATTCCGTCGCGCCTTCGAGGTGGCCTCTTACAGCTGTCACCAACTGGTCGATTGCCGCCCGGCCGGCCAGCAGCGGTTCTCCGCCGTGCAGCACCACCCGGACGGATGGGAGCGCGTGGTTTCGGGCGTGCTCGGCTATCCTCTCGGCCAGCCGCTGCGCAGTGGCGGGTGACATGACCGCAGGCTTGTGCTTCCAACTGCTGTCACGGAGTTCGTAGACGTAGCAGTGGTCGCATGCGAGGTTGCAGTGGCCGGCCACCTTGACCACCCATTCGGTGAAGGGCCTTACCTCCCGCACGTGCCCACCTCCGCCTCCGGAGTGCGGCGACCCGGGTCGCCGCGCAAGTCCGCGTCACATCGCTGAGTCGAACGAAGCCACCTGTGTGTGCGTACGCTCGATGGTGTCCCGCACGACGCGCCGCAGCGATTCGGCCAACGCGTTGTCCGGCAACGCGTCGAGCTCCGCGGGAGTCACACCGCAAAGGTTCAGAACGTCGAACTCCCCGTCGACTGCCGGCGTCTCCATCGGACAGGCGCCCCCGTTTGATCGGCCGCGGTCTGTCGTCCCCGTGCCCGCGGATGTGGACGTGTCTCACGCCCGCCCGACGGCTGTGCGGTCTCACCACGGTGCGGGCGGGTGGTGCCGTTCTTTGTCTCAGAGAAGCACACGGACCCGGTGCGAGCCAGAACGCACAGCACATTTCGGCCCGTCAGCGCCCTGGAAAGCCGCGAATACGGCTCACAATCGCCCAGGCCGCGATGATCCGCGGCCGGCCCGGGCTGCCTTGGAGAAGCGGTGAGGCGGATACATGTGTTCGAATAACGGTTCACCGTTCGGCGGATCGGTCCGCTCCCGCGCCTCCGGATGATTGAGGACAGGTAATGGCCTCAATCGCCCTTAGTGCGGGGGGTATGACCAAGACGCCGGTCGTACTCGGCACCCGTGCGCTGAACCGGGCCACTCTGGCACGCCAGTTGCTCCTGAAGCGGGTCCGCATGACCGCGGGGGAGGCGGTCGAGCACCTGGTGGGTCTGCAGGCCCAGGCCGTCAAGGCCCCTTACTACCAACTCTGGTCGAGGCTCGCGGACTTCGACCCCGAGGAACTCTCGGGACTGCTCGGGTCCAGGGAAGTCGTCAGGATTGTGGCGATGCGCTCCACGATCCATCTGGTCGGTGCGGGCGACGCCCTTGTACTGCGCCCGCTCAGCCGGCCCGCGATCGAAAGGGAACTGCGCATGTTCGTCGCCCGGTTGGGCGGTGTCGACCTGGAGCGGCCGGTGGCGCTCACCCGCGAGCTCGTCGAGGAACGCCCCCGCGCCACGAAGGAGATCCGGGAGCGGCTGACACTGGAGCGGCCGGACAAGGACCCGGCCTCGCTGTCCGGAGCGGCCCGCTGCGCACTGCCGATGGTCCAGGTCACCCCGCGTGCGATGTGGCGCAGAAGCGGCCGGGTCGCCCTGACGACCGTCGAGAGCCGGCTCGGCAGGGTGCCCGAGGCCGACCCGGACCCTGAACCCGTCCTGCTGCGGTACCTCGCGGCGTTCGGACCCGCCTCGGTACGGGACATGCAGACCTGGTCGGGCCTCACCGGGCTCGGTGAGGTCGTCGACCGGCTCGCACCGACGCTGCGCACTTTCCGTGACCCGAAGGGAAGGGTGCTGTACGACATCGAGAACGGCCATCTGCCCGACCCGGACACGCCCGCCCCGGCCCGCTTCGTCCCCGAGTTCGACAACCTGTTCCTGTCCCACGCCGACCGGTCACGGATCGTGCCCGACGCCTGCCGGGGCCGCACCTGGCAGGGCAATCAGGCGTTCCCGGTGCTCTTCGTCGACGGCTTCCTCGCCGGGATCTGGGGACTGCGCGAGACCAAGGAGACCGCGACGCCGACCGTGGAGCCCTTCGCCGGGCTCACCCGCGCCCAAGAGGACGAGGTCGAGACGGAGGGCGCCCGGATGCTGGCAGCGATGACCTCGGCGCGGAAGCATGAACTCGTGTTCCGGCGGCGGTGAGTCGAGGCTGGCGAACCTGTTCGAACGCGGCACATTGCTCGGCCGGTCCGCCTCGACACCCGCGGGCCGGACCGCGGGTGTCAGCGGCGGCGCGGCGAGGCCAGCAGGTACGCGGTGCCGCTGCGCCGGTCGGTGTGGGTGCCGGCCTGCCAGCCGGCCCGCTCCAGGGCGGCCGCGCACGCGGGAAGCCCGGCGTCGGCCCCGGCTCCGGGCCAGGTTACGGAGACCGCCTCGGGCTGGGCGGTCTCCGTAACCCGGTAGCCACCGCCGCTTCCGTCATCCGGCCGGCAGCCCGCCGCCTCGAGCGCCAGCGCGGCCGCCGGCACCAGATGCGTGCGCTCCCAGGCGCAGGGCCGGGACGCCTCGCCCTGCGCGTTGGTCAGCCGCCGCATCTCCAGCAGGCCCTGCCACGCGCTGTGCACCTCACGCACCCGGGCGGGACCGGCCGGGGCGGGCTCCGCCTCCGTGCCCGTACGGGCCGCGAAGACCCCCGCGGAGGGGTCGCGCTCCGCCGCCGCCTCGGGCCGGGAGGCCTGTGGAACCTCCCGCAGCAGCAGCAGCTGCTCGCGGAGGCGGTGCCCGGCCGGGGTCAGGAAGTGGTGCCGCGGCGGCCGGGGGTGACGGAACGCCAGCCGCTGGACCACGAGATCGTCGAGCAGTGCCTCGGGGCCCCGCAGCAGACCGGTCACCGGATCGGCGGCGACGATGTGACGGCGCTGGGCGGCGGTCGGCTGCTTGCGCATCATGCCCCCTTCCGTGACTTCCGCAACTTCCACGACTTCTGCAGCTTCTGCGACTCCCGGACTTTCGCGACGGACGTACGCCGGGTCGGGGCCGGTGGGTGCCGGGGATTCCCCGGCCGGCTCTGCCAGTCTCGCACCCGCCGCTGACAACACCTCCCGCGATGCCCGATCATCGTGTTCATGCACTCCGTGCGCAGACCCCAAGCCGTCACCGCACGAGCGACGCCCGGGCAGGCGACGCCGAGGCGAGCGACCGGCACGCGAGACCCGGACACGCGGACCACCGCCACCGTCCGGAGACCCGGTGACAGGAGCCCGACCGTATGAGCGCCACCACCGGCGGCGGCACCGTGGCCGGACGCGGAACCGCGGCGCCGCCCCGTCCCGTCTCCCTCCGCCAGCTCGACGCCATCGTCGACGAGATCTCCGCCCGCGTCTCGCCCGAACGCACCCGGCAGCTGCGCATGGTCGCCGGTATGTACGACCGCGCCCTCGCCCGCGAGGCGCTCCCCACCCGGGCCCGCCGCAGCGTGCGGCAGCTGTTCACCCCGGCCGCCCTCCGCCCGTACTGGGAACTGGCCGTCGCAGGCGAGCTGCGGCACCGCGAGCAGGACCGCGGCAGACCACTGCCGCTCGCCTCCCAGCGCATCGTGCGGGACTGCCTGGGCATCCTCGCCGCGGCCGCCGTCCCCGGAAAGCCGGTACCGCTGCCCAGCATCGCCCAGCAGGAGGCCAAGGAGACCATCGCCCCCCGCCAACTCACCACCCTCTACAGGGGCCTGGTCGACATGGCCGGCGCCGGTCCGCTGGAGCGCGACGGCACGGCCCTGTCCTACGAGGACCGCACCCGGCTGCTCGCCATGGTGGCCGTGGTCCTGGACGCGGCGCCGCGCTCCGGGGAACTGGAGGGCATGCGGCTGGACGACCTCGACCTCGACGAAGGCACCGTCAAGGTGCGGCGGCGGCCCCAGAACGCGTCCGATCTGCGGCTCGAGGACATCGCCGCGGCCGCCGGCACCGACCGCACCACCGTTTCCCGGGTGCTGAACGGCCGTGCCGGGCAGGCGCGTATCTCCAGGGCCACCCAGCAGGCGGTGCGCGAAGCGGTGGACCGGCTCCCCGCAGGGCCGCACATCGAGACGTACGCCCTGCGCGAGGGTACCGGCGTGGCCCTGCGCCGCTGGCTGGCGGTGCGCGGGGAACTCGTCGCCCCGCTGGAGGGGGCGAAGAACGCCCTGTGGGTCTCGCTGGTCGCCACCTCCGCCGGTCCGCCCGGGCTGCCGCTGCGCGCGCAGGGCATCCGGCGCGCCTACGTACGGGGCATGACCGCCCTCAACTTCGTCATGGCGGGCCAGTACGGATGGGAGCCGCTCCCGGAGAAGCTGGAACGGCTGCGCCGCTCGGTGCGCGCCCGGCCGCTGAGCTCGGTGACGGAGACGGACGGAGACCGCCCTGCCCGGTGAGCGGGCCCCCGGGACGGCTCGGTTTGACCCTCGACCTTGTCGAGGGGCCAGAGTCCCGGGTGTGGAGAGCGAGATGCGCAGTATCGGCGAGCTGGCCCGGGAGAGCGGACTGAGCGTGAGCGCCCTGCGGTTCTACGACCGTGCCGGCGTGCTGGCCCCGGAGCGGGTGGATCCCCTGACCGGCTACCGGTGGTATGCCCCCGCGCAGAGGGAGGAGGCCCGGCTGCTGGCCCGGTTGCGCCGGGCGGGCATGCCGCTGGCCGACATCCGGCTGGTGCTGGCCGGCTGGTCCGGGGCGGACACCGACCTGGTTCGGAAGCTGCTTCGGGAACACCTGCGCCTTCTCGGACGGGCACTGGCCGATGCCCGCAGCGAGTTCTCCGCCGTCCTGGCACTGCTCGAACGCAAGGAGAACCTCATGACCGACCTCCGCACCGCCACCACCCGCTTCACCGTCTCCGCCGCAGAACTGGCCGCCGCGCTGGACACGGTCCGTTTCGCCGTCAGCACGGACCCGGAGCTTCCGATGCTCGGCGGTGTCCTGTTCGACATCGAGGGCGAGGAACTCCGGGCCGTGGCGACCGACCGGTACCGGATGGCCGTCGGCCGGGCGGGGATCGCGGGGCACACCGGACCCCGGACGCAGGTGATCGTGCCCGTCCCGCTCGCCGACGCGATGCGTGCGCTGCTGAGCGGCGAGGCGTCCGTCCGACTGACCGTGGAAAACGGCCGCGTGTCCCTGGACGCGGGAGACCGGCAGACGGCCGGCCAGTGCCCGGAGCACGACTTCCCCGACTACCGCCGCCTTGTGCGACTGCCCGCGGGGCGTCGTCCTGCCCCCGTCGACGTGGCGGCCTTCCGTGCCGCGCTGGAGTCGGGCCCCGTCCGCGTGAGCGAGGCGCGTGAGCCGGACGGCGCGGCCGGTGAACTCAGCGTGCTCAAGATCGCGGCCGACGGCACGGTGATCGTCTGCGAGGACGGCGACGACGATCAGGACCGTGTGGCCGTCAACCGCGACTTCTTGCTGCACGCCCTGGAGGCCGGAGCCAGGGAGCGGCTGATCCTGGAGTTCGGCGCCCCCACCGCGCCCCTGGCGATCCGCCGGCCGGAGGACGAGAGCAGCTTCTCGCTGCTGATGCCGGTCGGGCTGGGGCACTGAGGGTGGGCAC
>NZ_JAAAXQ010000021.1 GCF_009916105.1 Streptomyces sp. GC420
GCCCGGGGCCCCGCTGTCACTGGCCGACCCGACCCGGCTGGAGCACCTTCGTGAACAGCACCTCGCCGCCCGTGGCCCGCAGCCTGACGGTCATCTCACCGCTGCCGCCGTCGATGTCGACCTCACCGAAGTACTGCGGGGTCTCCATCGGCGAGACGTTCGCCCTCGTCGGGGCCTTGACGAACACCCGGTCCGGGCCGAAGGTCCCGTCCAGCGCGTTCGCGGGGAAGCCGCCCGCCGCCAGCGGACCCGACACGAACTCCCAGAACGGGGCGAAGTCCTTGAAGGCGGCCCGCGACGGGTCGTAGTGCTGCGCCGAGGTGTAGTGCACGTCGGCCGTCAGCCACACCGTGCCGGTGATCCGGCGGTGCTTGACGAACCGGAGCAGCTCGGCGATCTGCAGCTCGCGCCCCAGCGGTGCCCCGGGGTCGCCCTGCGCGATCGCCTCGATGTCCGTGGCACCGTCCGGCACCACCAGGCCGAGCGGCATGTCGGCCGCGAGCACCTTCCACACCGCCCGCGACCTCGACAGTTCGCGCTTCAGCCAGGCCAGCTGCTCGGCGCCGAGGATGCCGGTGGTGTCGTCGGCCTGCCGGCCGGGCGAGTTGGCGTTGCGGTGGCTGCGCATGTCGAGCACGAACACGTCGAGCAGCGGGCCGTGCCGGACGACGCGGTGCATCCGGCCCTCCTCGCCCGTGGCGGGCAGCGTCGAGACCGGGTAGTACTCGCTGAACGCCCGGCGGGCGCGGGCGGCCAGCGTGTCGACGTCCTTCACGGTGTAGCGCGCGTCGGTGAGGATCTCGCCGGGGTACCAGTTGTTGACCACCTCGTGGTCGTCCCACTGCGCGATCGTCGGGACCTGCGCGTTGAACCGGCGTACGTTCTCGTCGAGCAGCGGGTAGCGGAAGTTGCCCCGGTACTCCGCGAGGGTCTCCGCGACCTTCGACTTCTCCTCCGTGGTGACGTTCCGCCACACGCGGCCGTCGGGCAGCGTCACGGTCGGCGACAGCGGCCCGTCCGCGTAGATCGAGTCACCGCTGCACAGGAAGAAGTCCGGGTCCAGGCGGCGCATGTCCTCGTAGGCGTAGAGACCGCCGATGTCCGGGTTGATGCCCCAGCCCTGCCCCACCACGTCGCCGGACCACAGGAAGCGCACGCCGGAACGCCGCCTGGCGGGCGCGGTGCGGAAGGTGCCGAGCACCGGCTCGCCCGTACGCCGGTGGTCGTCCGGGTCGGCCAGCGTGACCCGGTAGTGGATCTGCTCGCCGGCGGGCAGTCCGCGCAGCGGCGTGGTGCCCGTGAAGTCGGTGCCCGGGCCGAGCAGCGGGCCGTGCCATCTGCGGGCGTTGCGGAAGGACTCGGTGGCCGAGGTCTCCACGATCATGCGGGCCGGGCGGTCCGAACGCACCCACACCAGGCCGGAGTTCGTGGACACGTCCCCGGCCTGCACGCCCCACGCCGCCCCCGGCCGCCCGGACAGCGCCTGCGCGGGAGCGGCGGCCGCCCCGACCGTGGGAAGGGCCAGCGCGGCGGAGGCGGCGAGCGAACCGCGCAGGACGGAGCGGCGGCCGGGAGGCTGTCCGCAGGAGGAGCTGCTGAGCGGGGTCTGCGACATGGATGGCCTCCAGTGAGGGGTCGGACCGAGGTGCGGTCCCACAACTACCGGTGCGCCGCAGCGTGCGCGCAAACCACGAGTGAACAGCCGGCCGCCTGCGGAGGGGAACCGGACGCGCCCAATCGCGCGCGGTCCGCGCCGGTCGTCCCCGGTCCGTGCCCTCCACGGACGCCGGGACCGGTCCCGGGAAGTAGGTCGGAAGGCCCCCTCGTGTAACAAGATCCACGCGGCGTACGGTCGTACACATGAACCCCCGGAGCCCCGGGCCGCGGTGTCGCGCGGCCCCGCCGCGTCCGGAGGCGCACCAGCACGGAGAAGGAGCCGCATGCCCGCCGACGGACAGTCCCACATCCGCATCGCCCGCCCGTCCCGCGACCTCGTCGCGGCGGAACGTTTCTGGACCCGGGGTCTGGGCCTCGAAGTCCTCTTCCGAACCGAGGGCGGCGACGAGCCGGGCGAACACGACCTGCTGATGGTCGGCTGGCGCGACGCCGCCTGGCACCTCGAACTCGTCCACGAGGCGGCCGAGCCCGTCCAGCCCCGCCCCACCGCCGAGGACCTGCTGGTCGTCTACCTCGACGAGCCGGTGCCCGACGAACTGGTCGAGCGCCTGGAGCGGCACGGCGGAAAGCGCGTCACCTCTCCCAATCCGTACTGGAACCAGTGGGGCGTGACCGTGCAGGACCCGGACGGCTACCGCCTGGTGCTGTGCCGCAGGGGCTGGTCCAACGCCTGACCGTTCCTCCCCGCGGCCGCCGCGCCGGGCGGTGCCGCCGTCCCGCCCCCTATCGCGGCTCGGCCCGCTTCGAGCCGGTGGATGCCGAGCTGTTCTTCGGCCGCGAGAAGCCGACCGGCCGGTTGCTGGACCTGGCCTGCGACCGCCGCTTCACCACCGTGTTCGGCCCGTCACGGCAGCGGCGAGCCCTCGCTGCTGCGCGGCGGGCTGATCCCCCGGCTACGCAGAGGTGATGGCCCCCGCCCTGCGCCCGGCGGCGATCCGCGTCCTGACGCCGGGCGAGCACCCGGTGCGCACCCACGTGCCCCGCCTGCTCCCCGTGCCGGACGCGGACGCGGGCACCTGGCTGATCGTGGACCAGTTCGAGGAGCTGTTCACCCTGTGCCGGGAAGCGGCCGAACGAGGCGCCTTCCTCGACCGGCTGCCGGCCGCTTGCGTTCCCGGCAGCCGACTGTGCGCGGTCGCCGCTGTCCGGGCGGACTTCTACGGCCACTGCTTGGAACACCCCGGGCTGACCGCGACCGGGCCGTGCCGTCGTCTCGCCGATAGGTGAAGTGATGCTCGCAACGCACACACAGGAGTGCGCCGCCGTCGCGCTCGCCCCGCTTGGCTACCGTTCACTGCTCCCGTGCGGGCTCCCGCGCTCGCATCTCCTCGCGTAGCTCCTCCATACGGTCCATCAGGACACCGAGGACCTGCCGCCGGGCATTCTCCGCCGACTCGTAGTGCCCTTCTGCCTGCTGCGCGTGCCTCCGGCGCGACTCACCCTCCGCTGCGGCGGCCCGGCCGAGGCACTCCTCCGTCACCCACGCCCACTGGGCGAGAGCACGCAGAGCTTCCGTCCCTGGCGTCCACTCCCGGGCGCCAGCGGTCTCCGCGCTGCTCCGGGAGTGCTCGAACCGCAGCCCGTACACCTCACACCGGTCCGCGGCTTCCCTCATCTTCATCACCGCCTCCCGCAACCCGCTGGTGTCGACGGGCTCGCCGCGGTACAGGGCCTGCCGGCCGTCGTCGAGGATCAGCAGGACATCGCGGGTGGCACGGCGCAGGTCCATCATCCGCTCGAACTCGACTTCCCTGCGGACGCGTTGCTCCTGGCGCCGGGTGTGCCGGCCGGCGAAGACGGGCGCGGTGAGGGTGGCTGCCCCGCCGAGGACCGCTCCGCCCAAGGCGCCGATGAGACCGTAGATCGCTTCTGACACGTTTTCATCCTGGCGTGGAACCTGCCAGGATGTCAGGCGTTTGACGGGCCGTGAGCATTACCCCTGTCGGACTGCCCGGAAGGGCTCAGTAGCACAGGATTCATTTCAGTGCGTCCTTCAGTGGTGCACCGAAGATTCTGACGGCGCCTCCGAGGCGGAGCAACGGGTGACTGCCCGGCCGCGCTGACCCTCCTTGAGGCATGACGTCTGCAAGCCCCGGTCGGCCCCTGACTCCACCGGACCGGCCGCACTGCGGCCACGGCACCGACTCCGCAACCGCCCCGGTCGGCTGCTGCGGCATCCACGTCGGTAGGCACACTGCGTACCTGGCCCCTGGCCGAGCCGTCCGCGCCGCCTGCCTGACCGCCCTGTCGCCCGGCGCCGGCCTCGAACACTGCGGCACCCCCTTCACCTCGGAGGGTGGTTCATGAGCCTTTGGGCGGTTCTGTCGTCGCTTGGTGGTGTGGGTGCGGGTGGAATCCGCTGGTCCGCAGCGGGTGATCTGTTGGTGTGGCGGGGTGAGTGAACGCAAGCCCTACCCGAGCGACTTGTCGGGCGAGCAGTGGTCGTTGATCGAGCCGGTGATCACGGTTTGGAAGAACCAGGCCGCCTCACCCGACCTGCCCGAGCACCCGGACTACCCTCGCATCCTCGCAGTCCTCAACCAAGCCGCCGGCTCACTCCGGGCGCGCGACGTCTGTGAAGCCATGGACCGCGATCTGCTGCCCAAGAGCATCGAGGGCGCCCGCGCCAAGCCGAAACGCCTCGCCAGGCTCGGCCTCCTCCCTGAGACCGGCACCGGCGACTCCGCCAGGCGGCAGCAGCCGGCCAAGGCCCACGACCAGCAGCCCTGCCCCAACCCCACGTCGAAACGCACATCGACTCACGAACCGTCCTCTGAGAACGAGGCTCCGGAGCGCCGGGTTCCAAGCTGCCGGGCCCGGCGAACCGTACGCCGGGGCGCCCCGCCGCGCCCGGTACCGCTCCCCCGCGCGCCCTACGGCCGGCCGGTGTCCAGGATGACGCGGGCCACGAGCGCGGGGTCGTCGTTCATCGGCACATGACCGCAGCCGGGCAGCCGGACCAGCCGCGCCCCCGGGATGATCCGCTTCGCCCTGACCCCCTGCCTGCGCAGCAGCAGACGGTCCCTGGTGCCCCAGGCGATGCTGACCGGCACCTCCGGCACGTCGTCGGTGAACCGCAGCCCGCGCCCGGCGGCGAGCGTCGCCTCGAATCCGGTGGCACCGCGCAGCGCGAGGGTCTCGGCGACGACCGCCTCGGCCGGGCGCCTGCCGGGCCGGGCGTAGATCGTGCTGGTCAGCGCGGCCCGGCCGGCGGCGGAACGGGACAGCCGCTCGATCAGCGGCAGCGGCATCAGCCGTGCCCCCTGCCGCATCGCCCGGAGCGTCCCGACGGCGTAGCGCCACTCGGCCTCGGTCCAGAACCCGGCCGGGGACAGCGCCGTCACCGAACGTACGAGTTTCTCCCGGCCGAGATCGAGCGCGATCAGCCCACCGAGGGAATTGCCCGCCACGTGGGGGCGGTCGACGCCCAGCCTCTCGCAGAGCGAGGCGAGGGCCGGAACGACGGTCCTGAGGTCGTACGGCAGCCCGTCGGGGAGTGCGGGGGACCGCCCGAAGCCGGGCAGGTCGACGGCGATGACGTCCCGCTCGGTGGCCAGGATCCCGATGACCGGGTCCCACGCCTGACGGTGGTGGCCTATGCCGTGCAGGAGCAGCAGGGGCTCGCCCGAGCCTCGGCGTTCGTAGGAGACGGTGACCGTCCGGGTCCCCAGGGCGGACCGGATCGGGAAGGAGACCTCGGCGGTCATGTGGCAACTCCTCGTCGTGGCACGGCGTTGTCGCTCGCTGCGGCGGCTGTAGACGCGCTGTCAGCAACAATTACCTATGGGTAGCTTCCAGTTCAAGGGGCGGTCGTGGTCCGGTGATTCCGCCTGGACAGGACCCTTGTCCTTCGGCTGGGATGGGGGCGTGGCGACCGACACCTCGACCGACGTCTTCGAAGCGCACCGTCCTGTCCTGACCGGTGTCGCCTACCGCATGCTCGGCCGGGTCGCCGACGCCGAGGACGTGGTGCAGGAGGCGTGGCTGCGCTGGTCGGCCGAGGACCGCGGCGAGGTCCGTGAGCCCCGTGCCTACCTCGTGCGCATCACCACCCGCCTCGCCATCGACCGGCTGCGGCTGGCCAGTGCGCGGCGCGAGTCCTACGTCGGGCCCTGGCTGCCGGAACCGATCGTGACCGACTACGGCAGCACGGTGCCCGACACGGCGGAGCGGGCCGTGCTCGCCGAGTCGGTCTCGCTCGCCCTCCTCGTCGTGCTCGAATCGCTCTCGCCGCTGGAGCGCGCCGTCTTCGTGCTCCGCGAGGCCTTCGGCTTCCCCTACGCCGAGATCGCCGTGACGCTCGACCGGAGCGAGGCGGCGGTGCGGCAGCTCGCCGGGCGTGCGCGGCGCCATGTCGAGGAGCGCAAGTCCCGTTACGAGGTGGACCCCGTCCAGCAGCGGGACTTCACCGAGCGGTTCCTCGCCGCGGCTGCCGGGGGTGACCTCGAAGGGCTCCTGGGACTGCTCGCCCCGGACGCCCGCCTGGTCGGCGACAGCGGTGGCAAGGCCAAGGCGCCACTGCGCGTCATCGAGGGCGCGGACAAGATCGGCCGTTTCCTGGTGGCCATCGCCCAGCAGGAAGTCCCGGACCAGGAGCTGGAGTTCATTGAGGTCAACGGCGGTCCGGGGCTGCTCCTGCGGTCCGCGGGCAAGCCGGACTCCGTATTCCAGCTGGCCATCGCCGACGGCAGGATCCGGACGGTCTACATCGTCCGCAACCCCGACAAACTCACCGGGCTCACCGGGCTGTAGTCGCAGCCGTGCACGCCCCCGCGCCATGCGTGGCGCGGGGGATTCGCCATGGCTCACCAACACCTTGTGAACACATGACGACAGGACTTAACTCCGGAGCGTAACCGGCCCAGGATTGGTCTTGACCAAGTAACCGGCCCGTCCTATGGTCGCGGCATAGTGCAGGAACCTTTAATAAACAAGGGCAGCATAAACAAGGGCTGCACAAACAGGGCCTGCATGAACAGCTGCACGGACAAGGGCGCGGCAGTGCCGCCGGGGATACGGCCATCGCGGAGGATCAGGGTGGGGACCAGGCAACTGGAAACGGTGCCGGAGCCGAAGTACTGGCATCTCAAGACCGTGCTCAGCGAGGCGCTCGACTCGGAGTTCGCCGTGGGGGAGATCCTTCCGAACGAGCGTGAGCTCGCCGCCCGCTTCGGCGTGGCCCGCGCGACGCTCCGTCAGGCCCTCGAACAGCTCGAACTCGAAGGTCGCCTCCAGCGCAGGCGCGGCGTCGGTACGACGGTCGCACCTCCGCGGATGGGTGTCGCGGTCGGCACCGCCGAGCAGGCCTGGCCCGGCGCGGCCGGAGACCCCTGGCAGCCGGTCGACTGCACGGAGAGCGCGCCGTCCGCCGCCGTCGCCCGCCTCCTCGGCACCGGGCCCGAGGAGGCCGTGCACATCGTGCGCCGCAGCCTCGTCGCCCACGGCCAGGCCGTCGCCGCCGAACTCCTGCACGTCCCGGCCGCGTCCGTGCCCGCGCTGCCCGGGATCGCCGCGGGCGCCGGCGCCGCCCGTGCCCGCGCGGTGCTGCGCGAACTCCAGCACCTCGAACTCGACGGCCAGGACCGCGCGGTGGAGCTCGGCTCCGCCCGCGCCGAGGACGCCAGGGAACTCGACCGCCTCCCGGGAGCACCCGTACTCGTCGTCACCACGCGCTACTTCACGGCGAGCGGTGCCACCGCGGCCGTCTCCGTCGCCACCTACCGCGCCGACACCTGCCGGCTCACCTTCGACGCCTCCGGCGACCTCGCGATCCACCACGACGAGGAGCGGCAGGCCTCCTGAGAGGCGGCGGACCTCCTGAGGGTCCGCCGATCCTCGGTCCTCCACCGCGCCTCATGTGCGGACGGCGGCCCGCCGGCCGGTCAGCGGCGGGCCGTCACCGTACGCTCCACCGCGAAGAGCTGCTCCTCGACATGGTCGAGCGCCAGCCTGAGCGCCCCGGTCGCCACCGCCGCCTCGCCCAGCAGCGACAGCGCCACCCGCGGCGGCCGCAGGCAGTACCGCGCCAGCTCCCGCCGCAACGGGTCCAGTACGCCGTCGAGCCCGGCCGCCCAGCCGCCGACGACGACCAGTTCGGGGTCGAGTGCCAGCACCAGCGCCGCCACATCGTGCACCAGGCGGCGTATGAACCGGTCCATGGCCTCCCGAGCCCGCCGGTCCCCGGCTCTGGCCAGCGCGAACACCTCCGCCACCGCGCCCTCGTCCAGCGGGTGCAGCGGCTCGCCCGTCGTGGACAGCAGCGCCTCGGGCGTCGCCTCGCGGCCCAGCAGGTGCAGCGCGCCGATCTCGCCCGCCGCGCCGCCGAAGCCCCGGTGCAGCCGCCCGCCGATCAGCGAACCGGCGCCCGGGCTCAGACCGGCGAGGACGAACACCACGTCGTCGGAGTCGGCTGCCGCGCCCTTCCAGTGCTCGGCGACGGCCGCCGTGTTGGCGTCGTTCTCGACCAGCACGGGGCAGCGGAACGAGCGTCGCAGCCGTTCTCCCAGGGCCAGGCCCGTCCAGCCCGGCAGCGCCGTGCACAGCCGCACCGTGCCGTCGGCCTCCACGATCCCGGGGCTGCCCACCCCCACGGCCCGCAGACCGCTGCGCGGGACGCCGGTACGCCGCAGCAGCTCGCTCACCGCCGCCCGCACCCGCTCCAGCCGCTCGTCCGCCGAGGCCGTCTCGGACACCGCGCGGGAGGCGGCGCCCTTCACCCGGCCGTCGAGGTCGCACAGCAGTGCCGCGACCCGGTGGGCGCCTATCTCGACGCCCAGCAGGTGACCCGCCTCGGCGCGGAAGCGGAACCGGCGGGCGGGCCTTCCCTGGCGGCGTGTCCCGCCGTTCTCGGCCTCCGCCTCGACCACCAGTCCGGCCTGGATGAGGTCGTCGACGACCCCCTCCACGGTGGGCCTGGACAGCCCTGTCAGCCGGGTCAGATCGGTGAGGGTCGCCACCTTGGGGCCGCGCAGCGCGTGCAGCACCACCGCGGAGTTGATCCGCCGCAGCAGAGAGGGATCCCCGCCGGTCAACGGCCCCAACGTCGCTCCCCTCACCGCCCGTGCCTGTGTGGCGGATGGTAGCCGGTGCCGCCGGGTGCGGCGAGCGACAGGTCGCCGGAGGCCGGCGCACACAGGTGGTGGAAAAGTATAGATATCAGCCGAATGTCGCCGACTCTCAGGAGCCGACTCCCAGAGCTGGAGAGGCGGCGGTCATGATGGCTGAACACCCGCACGCGGAGCTCGTCCGCAAGGGCTACGAGGCCTTCTCGCGCGGCTCCATGGAGGCGAGCGACGAGTTCTGGTCCAGAGTCACGTCCCCGCCCCGGACCGGGTGAGGGTGAACCGGGGCGAGACGGGGCCGGGGTGAGGGACGGCCGAGGTGCGGGACGGCCACCGCCCTCGCCCCGGTACGACGGGAACGGCCGTCCGCCCGGTGTGACGGTAACGGCCGTCGCCCGGCGTGCGTGATGGGAACGGCCGTTACCCGGCGTGCGAGTACCGCCGTCACCCCGGCGAGACGAAGCCCGACTCGTACGCCGCGATCACCGCCTGGGTCCTGTCCCGCGCCCCCAGCTTCGCCAGGACCGCGCTCACATGCGTCTTCACGGTCTCCGTCCCCACGAACAGCACCGCCGCGATCTCCGCGTTGGACATCCCGCGCGTCATCAGCCGCAGCACCGCCGCCTCGCGCTCGGTCAGCGCCGCCCGCTCCATGGCGCGCCGGGCCGCGGGATCGCCGTACTCCCGGTCGGCGTGCTCGGCGGCCAGTGACCGCACGGCGGCCGGGAACAGCAGCGACTCGCCCTCCGCCACCAGCCGCACCGCGTGCACGAACTCGGCGGGCCTGGAGCGCTTCAGCAGGAAGCCGTCCGCCCCCGCGCGCAGCGCCCGGTAGACGTACTCGTCGTTCTCGAAGGTCGTGATGACGAGGATCTTCGGCGGCGGGTCCACGGATCCGAGCACCGCGCGCGTCGCCTCGATCCCGTCGAGCAGCGGCATCCGTACGTCCATGGCTACCACGTCCGGCCGCAGCCGCCGCACCAGCGGGACGACCGCCGCTCCGTCGGCGGCCTCCCCGGTCACCTCGATGTCGGGCTGCGCCTCCAGCACGGCCCGCAGACCGGCGCGTACGAGCGGCTCGTCGTCGACGAGGAGAACGGTGATCGGCACATGATCAGCCTAGGCCGTCCAGCGGCAGCCTCACCCGGACCCTCCACTCACCGTCCGCCGGGCCCGTCTCCGCCCTGCCGCCGAGCAGCGCGGCCCGTTCCCGGATCCCGCGCAGCCCGCCGCCTCCGGCCGGCGCGGTCGAGGGCGGCCCGGAAAGCGGGTTGCTCACGTCAAGCGCCAGCCACCCGTCCGACACGGCGATCCGCAGCCGTACGGGGACGGGGCCCGCGTGCCGCAGGGCGTTGGTGAGCGACTCCTGCACGATCCGGTAGCCCTCCCGGGAGATCGGGCCCGGCACCCGCACCAGCGGCCCCGACACCTCCGCGCTCACCTCGGCCCCGGAGTCCCGCGCCGACTCCAGCAACCGGTCCGCGTCCGCGAGTACGGGGCGCTGTGAGACCGGCCGCCTCTCCTCGCGCAGCACCACCAGGACGCGCTCCAGATCCTCCAGCGCCGCCCGGCCGGTCTCCTCGATGGCTCCGAGGGCCCGCTCGGTGAACACCGGATCTCCCGCCGCCCGGGCGGCGCCCGCCTGTACGACGGCCACGGTCAGCGCGTGCCCGATGGAGTCGTGCAGCTCGCGGGCGATCCGGTTCCGCTCCAGCAGCAGCTCCGTACGCTCCTCGAGCGCCGCCGTCCGCTCGGCCGCCGAGGGACCGAGCAGCAGCCGGGCGGCGGCCGTGATCAACTCACCCGCGCCGACCACGAGGGCGTACAGCGCGAGCAGCGGCAGCGGCGCGAGGGGCAGGTACCACCAGTACTGCCCGGCGACCGGCACCAGCCACCCTTCCTGCGCGGCGCCCCCGGCGAGAGCCTTCCTGATCAACTGCTCCGACGTGCCGGGCAACTGGACGGTGGCGGCCGCCACCGCGGTTCCGAGCAGGAGGCGCAGTTCCATCCACAGCACGACCCGGCCCCGGTCGCCCCAGGAGGCGGACCGCGACGCAACGACGGCGCTCTCGCGCTCCGTGTCACCGGCGGCGAACAGCAGATGCCGGGCCTGGAGCCCTTCCGCGGTCCGCACCGCCGGCACCAGCCCGGCCGCCCCGACGAGCAGCGCGGGGACCCAGAGCATCTCCGAGTCGATGTATCGCCAAATCCCGACGATCACCACGCCGATCCACAGATGCAGCCAGCGGGTGTACGTGACCGTGCGGCCCAGCGGCCTCAGCAGGGCGGACATGCCGTCATCGTGCCAGCCCGCCGGCCCGCCGCGGCTCCCCCGGGCGGGGGAGACGGTCCCCTCCCGCGGGGGAGGCGCCGCGCCCGGCACCCGGACCAGGCTGAGCGTCATGACCAGCATCGAGATCCGTTCGCTGACCAAGGAGTACGGCCGCACCCGCGCCCTGGACGGCGTCACCTTCACCGTCGAGCCGGGCCGCGTCACCGGCTTCCTCGGCCCCAACGGCGCCGGGAAGTCCACGACCATGCGCATCGTCCTCGGACTCGACCGGCCCACCTCGGGCACCGCCACGCTCGGCGGCCGCCCCTTCGTCACCCTCGACGAACCGCTGCGGCACGTCGGTGCCCTGCTCGACGCCGGTGCCGCACACGGCTCCCGCACCGCCCGCGACCACCTGCGGACCCTGGCCGCCGCCGGCCGCGTCCCGGACCGCCGGGTGGACGAGGTGCTGGAACGCACCGGCATCGCGAGCGCGGCCCGGCGCCGCGTCAGGACCTTCTCCCTCGGCATGCGGCAGCGCCTCGGCATCGCGGGCGCGCTGCTGGGCGACCCGCCGGTGCTGATGCTGGACGAACCCGCCAACGGACTCGATCCCGAAGGGATCGTGTGGATCCGCGAACTGCTGCGCGCACTCGCCCGCGAGGGCCGCACGGTCCTCGTCTCCAGCCATCTGATGGCGGAAATGGCGGACACCGCGGACCACTTGGTGGTGCTGGGCCGCGGCAGGCTCCTCGCCGACACCCCGATGCGCGACTTCATCGATTCCCGCAGCCGGCCGCGCGTACGGCTGCGCACCAGCGAACCCGAACGGCTGCGCACCGCCCTGCGCGACGAGGGCTACGAACTGCTGCCGGCGCCGGACGACCGGTGGACGGTCGACGGCGCCCGCGCCGAGGACCTCGGCGCCCTGGCCGCGAACGCCCGCGTACCGCTGCTCGAACTCGCCGACGAGCGCGCCTCCCTGGAACAGGCCTACCTCGAACTGACCGATGCGGAGAGCGAGTTCGCCACCACCGCCGACCACGGGAGCATCCCATGATCCCCGCCCTCCGCGCAGAGCTGATCAAGATCAGGGCGACGCGCTCGCCGGCAGGCGCGCTGGCCGCCGTCCTTCTCGCCACGGCGGGCATCACCGCGGCGGTGTGCGCCGCCCTCGGCACCGCCGAGGCTGACAACCCGGACTTCGATCCGGTGCTGTTCTCCTACTACGGGCTCAATTTCGGTCAGATCGCGGCGATCACCTTCGGCACGCTGGCCGTCACCTCCGAGTACTCGGGCGGCGGGATCCGCCTCTCCCTGACCGCCGTACCGCGCCGGGGCCGCTTCTTCGCCGCCAAGACCGCGGCGATCGGCGGGCTCGCACTCGCCGTCGGACTGGTCACGGGCCCGGTCACGTTCCTGACCGGCCAGGCACTGCTGCGGGAGCACGGCATCGGCCTCACGGACCCCGGCGGCCTGCGTTCCGCCCTCGGCAGCGGCGTCTACCTCGCGCTGATGGCGCTGTTCGCGGCGGGGCTCGCCATGGTGCTGCGCAGCGGGGTCGCCGTGCTGAGCATCCTCGTGCCCCTGGTCCTCATCGTCTCCTTCGTCATCGGGGACGTGGCCGGGGGAGTGGCGCCGTACCTCCCCGACCGGGCCGGTCAACTCGTCGTCCACCAGCACCCAGAGGGCCCGCTGGGCCCCTGGCAGGGCCTTGCGGTGACGGCCGCCTGGGCGGCGGCGGCCCTGCTGGCCGGATGGCACTGCCTGCGCAGGAGGGACGCCTGACGGCACACCAATTGTCAGACCCGCGCTGTTTACTGACGGCATGAGCACCGCCCGGCACGTCGCCGAGATCGACAAGCTGCGCGCCCGGCCCTTCCCCGACGGGGACGGCGGGCCGGGCTTCCACCTCGCCCTGCTCGCGGAGAGCCCCTCCCTGCTCGACGCCGACCCGGCCGAAGTACTGCGGACCCTCGAGGAGTACGCCGCGGAGGTCCAGGCCGTGATCGAGGTCCTCGCCCTGCGCTGGGGGGACCCGCGGGTCTTCTACGGCATACCCGGCCCGCTCCTCGCCCGCATGGGCTCCGTCCCAGCCCTGTACGGCTGGCAGGTGGACGGCCGCACGGTCGCCCTGGGCATGACGGAGTCCGCCCCCGACGAACCGGTCAGGCTCTACGCGACGATGGCCGACGTCACGCTGATCGGCTGACCCCGCGATCCCCGCCCGACGCCTTGCCGGAGTCCTCGCCTGACTTCGTGCCGGAGTCCTCGCCGGGCCCCGCGCCCGGATCCCCGCCGGGACCGGACGCGGCCTCGCGGAGCCGGCCGAACTCCCCGGCCATCGTCTCCAGCGTCCAGTGCGCGTTGAGACCGCTCAAAGCTCTGGAAACTATGCCCAACGTAGTATAATAAGGGCATAGCAGATGAAAGCGGACATAAACTCCATAATGGTTGCCCCGTACGCCCGTATCTCGGATACGGATGAGGAGCGTGCTCCCGGTCTTGACCGGCAGCTTCGCACTGTACTGCCACTCATCGACTCGCGCGGCGGAACGGCAACTCCCGAGTACATAGACAATGACAAGTCCGCGTATAAGCCAGAGGTCATCCGTGACGAGGGATTTGAACCCTGGCTTCAAGACTTCACCGCCGGTCGGAATGATGGCATCGCCGGTTGGGATCTCGACCGCATCTTCCGTCAGCCCTCCGACCTTGAACGCGTAATCAAGGCGTACTGCCACGCGTACTTCAAAGAGGGTCGTGTAAAGCCAGATCTCTGGCTCCCCTCGATGAGCATCGACCTGACGGACGAAGACGGCCAGATGGTCGCTCGCATGTTGGTGAACATCGCCAACCACTCCAGCGCGAAGACCGTGAAGCGCGTGACCAACTTCTACCGGGACGAGGCGCTGAAGGGCAATGTCTTCAGCAACTACCCGGCGTTCTACCGCAACCAGGACGGCTCGATCAATGAAGATAAGGCCGTAATCACCCACAAGGCCATCGCGGATGTATTCGCGGGCATCCGTCCCACGGCTATCGCGGAAGAGTGGCGTACCAAGGGCATCACGACTGCGCGGGGTGGTCGGGTCACTGGCGAGACCGTGCGCCGTATCCTGATCGCACCCGGCATCGCTGGCCTAGCCGTGTACAAGAGAGAAGTGCTTCTCGATGAAGACGGCCAGTACATCAAGCGAGCTGATGGCGGGCTGATCGACATCCCAACCTGGGAAGCACTGTGTGAACTTCTCAAGTCAAAGCCTGACCGTCGTCGGCCTACCCGGGCACTCTTGAGTCGCGTCCTGCGGTGTGGTCGCTGTGGTTCAAAACTGGTGCGTGCACCCAAAGGCGACCGGTACTTCACGTACAACTGCCAGTCCAAAGATGCAGGCGGGTGCGCGGGGCTCGGCATCTCAGGCCCCCGGCTGGATCAACAGATCACAGATCTGGTGCTTGCATATCTCGATCAACCGATCGAAGCGCCTGAGTCCGACGGCGCTCCTGATACGGCACGCCTTGACGAGGTGACCACGAAAATAGCCGAACTCATGGCGGCGTACCGGGCCGGTGAGATGTCGGGTTCGATTGTGTTTCCGTCAATCAAGGAGCTTGAAGACGAACAGAAAAAACTACGCTCCCAGGTAGCGCAGCATGTGCGGAAAGCGAAGCAAGTCACCTCGGCCGCCGAGGAGTGGCCTACGCTGCCGCTTGACCGGAAGCAAGCGATCCTTGATGAACTCTTCGATGCAATCGTCATCGCACCAGCCGAAGGTGTGCGCCAGAAGGGTCGCCAGACGACGTACAACGAGAATCGCGTGACGGTTGTGTGGCGTCAGCCAATTAGAAGTTGACGCACCTTAGATAAACGGCTCTTCGTTAGCTTCGGGGCGCGAGCAAGCTGCTCCGCTGTCCAGTCCCGCTCTCTCACGAGGGCGGGACTTTTCTTTTGGTTCCCCTTCTCTTCCTGTGTTGTCACTGCGGCAGGGCTGGATTTTTTTGTGCCCGCACGGACTTGAATAGGCTCAACCTTGCTGGCTTGCCGCTGCTCGTCTAGTGCTTGTGTACTCAGTTGCTTGGGTTTCATGAATGTTTCTCTGCCCTTAATTATAAATCAACCGTCACCAACCGTCACCAGCCAAACTTGCCAAGCGCTCCACCAGATGATTTTGGCGTAATAGAAGTACGGCCGAGGAACAAGCCCCGGCCAAGCACCAACCCAACGAGTGGAGCAGAAATGGCGATTGTCAGCCAGAAGGTTTCAGACCTCAGTGGCAAGCAGGGCACCGACAAGCAGTTCGCACAGGTCGTTGTTCGGCAGCACCCGGACATCGACCAGCCGAAGGCACTGGATGTGCTGGTTCCCGAACTCAAGGCGTTCACGGACATCAGTGACACCCTCGTGATTCTCGAAGTCACGATGCCCGACAACACCAAGCAGGACATGTACGTCCCGCTGGAGGAGTTCAACAAGGCCGCCGAGAACATGCCCCAGGTTCTCAAGGAAGCGCGCGGCACTCGTGGCCGCCTGCCCGGAACCCGCGTCGGTAACGGCAGCTAAACCCCTAGTCTCCGCAGTCGCCACCGCTCCCGGCGGCGCGGAAATCCCCCGTCCTGGTGGCCCGAAAGGGTCATCGGGACGGGGCTTAACAACTTAACCGTGAGGTTCACATCTGGGGTGAAACGACCGTCACCTCAGACCAGAGTCCCACGGTCGGAAAGTAAGTGGTTCCGTGATAACTGGCATCCTGTTGCCCTGCGCCGAAGAGCAACCCATCCAGCGGGTTGAGTTCGACGCGGAAAACGAGAAGGTCATTCAGGAGATGGTTGGCGGCACGTTCGAGGCGTTCAACCTCGACGAGCCGCCGGCCTCGATCCTCGCCAACGACGAGGCGATGCTTTGGTCCTTGCCGTTCAACCACCGCGCAACCGTTCTGCTATGGCAGCACGCCAAGGGCCTCCGCGGCCAGGCGTACATTAGCGGGGACGCTATCCTCACGGGTGCGCCGGATAAACGCGGGTTCACCAAGTCGGTTCCCTCGCAGTTGATCGAACTGCTCCTCGACACCGAGACGTACGGCGTGGAGTTTCTGCACCACCCGAACGGCCCGTGGTCGCGTAAGGCGATTACGTTCACCGACTGGTTCGAGGCGTATAACTACGCGATCATCCACGAGGAGACGTTCGCGGCGGTGAGGGGCGCAAGGGTCATCCGTGCCGAGTAGCGGCCGGTAGAACACCCCGTCCTGGTGACCTGCATGGGTCATCGGGGCGGGGTTCTTCATATGGTGGCGTTGTAAATTATGCGCTATGCAAAACACTCGAAGTATGTCATAAATTGATGAAGTGGCGGCACCCGTGCCGCATCTAAGCTCCGCCTCCCACTTGGTCGCTCAGGTGGTCCGATGGCGGAAACCCCCGTCCTGGCCAGGTATGTCAGAACGGGGGTTTTTCTTTCTCCACCTCCATTGAAACTTATAGTTGTAAATTCTACGTCTTCACGAAAAGAGGCTGTCGTGTAATAAATAGCTCTTGGACTTGAAGCGAACTCTTGTCCCTCATCTGAAAAGGTGAGCAGCACTATCTCTTGCGTAGCGACACGCTGAGAGATTGGAAGGTGGCCGAATGGCCTGCAAGAACCCTTCTCGTTGCAATTGGGCCGGATCATGGATGTGTGGTCCGTGCCGGAGGCAGTGGCCCAACCTGGCTCAAAGGGCCAGCGTAGGTAGTCTGCCTCGTGACTTCACCGAAGCGACAGTTGAAGTACCCGCCAGGCTATTCGTGACGCTTTCGGATTCAAACCGCGCCATCCGGTCTTCCCAGTGCTTCGCTCCGTCTTGCAGATAGTTGTACTGGTTTACCCTCTTGCAGGCAAGTCTCACCGAGGGAAGCGGAACCTCGCCATGGACGCTCAGGTTCGTGATGATGTCGAGTATCTGGCGGTCGCTATAGATGTCGTAGAACCCTGGGCGAGGACTCACTTCTTTGAAGTACGCCGTGTTGCGGTACTTCTTGCCCTTCGCTGCGAGCAGTTTTAAAACCGTATCATTCTCTTGCGTGTCCGCCACATAGGAGTATTTCCCCTTCTGGACGAGCATCAAGTCGGCCTTGCCGCTTTTGGCTAAATCAATCCAATTAGAGACGGTCTTTGGAGACACGTGGTATTTTTCGGCAAGTTCGCGATTTTTGAAATGTAACATATTGGCCGTGTATTCAATTATTTAATATTGCATGCTTCATGGAAAGTCTGTAACATAGAAAGCAGCATAGCGCTTTTGCTACCCACAGACAGCAGGGTGTTGCTGTTTACGTCACTAAGGCAATTATACGCCCTAAAACAGATAAAGTGGAGTATCAAGCTAAGCGCCATTACCTACACATAATATACACCAATTGCGCTCCCTTTGAAATATTCCACCCTTAAAGTCAAAGAAAGATGGAAGATGACAGACGCTAAACCAGTTCCGACACCTCGAAAAGAAACCGACGCCTCCCGGCTCCTACTGTCAGAGACGCCGGATCACGCACGAACTGTTGAGGAGATTGAGATAAGGCCGAAAGGGCACGGACGCGTCCCGCTCGGCAGCTTCACCTTGAGCAACCCGCCAGAAGGCTTCTCGATTCAGGTAACGCCAGACCATTACTCTGAGGCGGTTACCCCACAACTGATCCGCTCCGGTGCAACCTACAACGAGTACGAGTTGGTTCTTTACCTGGTCAACTTCAGCGAAAAGACGTTGAGCGTCGAGGTCTTCGCGGCGTAGCGCCGTCGAGTCCGCGGGATAGTAGATCGCTCCGACCAACCACGCGCCGGCCGTGACCACTTGATCCGCCCAACCTAGCTGCGCCGGACGTGCGCGCCGTGCGGTAATGGCTGCCGTGGATCACAACTCACTGCGGAAGCTCGTGGAGGGTCAGCTCCTCCGGCTTGAGGGCAACGTCTTCCAGGACTGCATGGATCGGCTCGGCCTGGAGCTGTACCCCGGTGACTACCAACCCGTGCGGGCGGCGGGACCGAAGGGTGACACCAAGAACGATGGCTACTGCCCCAAGGCCCGCGTGTTCTTCGCGGCGCACGCCACGCGCGGCGAGCGGATCGACAAGACCAAGATGAAGATCCGCGGTGACTTGGAGGGCTGCCTCCAGGAGCACCGGGACGTGAGGGTGTGGCGCTTCCTCACCAACGACACGCTGCCGGGCGAGGTCGACCAGTTCATCGACAACGAGCTTCGCCCCTTGTATCCGGGCGTCACCATCGAGGTGTGGGGACTCAAGACGCTTGCCGATGAGATCAGCAAGCTCAAGCGGGCGCAGGTCGACACGATCATTGACGTCATCACGGTGGACGAGCCAGAGTTCGAGGTCGTCTTCCTCAGCCATATGAAGACGGGTCGTGATCTCTGGCCGATCCTCTCCGGCTGCCTTGGATGGTTGCCGCATGAGGAGCCAGACGACTGCACCGACGAGGAGCAGGACCTCATAGACAGCGCCGTTCAGAGCCTCCGGGACTGGAGCGACATCTCAGGAGACATCGAGTTCTCACGTTCCTCGGTACGGGATGCGCAGCGAAGCATCACTGCCATCCTGGACGAGCTGGCAGAGAAGCGGCTCGCCCTCTACTCCGCGACGAAGGACAACTACCCCCTTACCGGCGGCCCGTCGCCGTTGTTGGGGACTGTGGCCATCTTCAGGATTGCTCGGGTAGATCCTGCTACGCCTGCGAGCAGCTGACAGGCGGCTGCCCTCCCGCGCATGAACCGCAGGATCAAAGCTGCGCCAGCCGTAGGCCCTGCTGCGTCGAGACCTTCGGCGTCCGCGGTCTCGACCGAGAACAGGGCGATCCAACGGTAGGCCGGCGCAGGCTCCTGACCCGGCAGACCAAAGCGCTCTGCCGCCCCATTGAGCGGCAGAGCGCTTCAGGATCGGGGAAGCCCCTACTCGTCCAGCGCTAGATCCTCGCCGTCCTGGTGCCGAAGCTGGGTCAGAATCAGGCTCCCGACGCCGAGGACCCCGAACGCGTAGCGCTTGGCATCCGCGCGCTTCTGGATGTTGTGACGATCAACGTTCCCGAGCGCTTGCGTGAAGCCCATTCCGATGCCTCGCCAGCCCTCCCACTCCCCAGCTTCCTTCCCAAGGCGGAACTGTCCGTCGTTGGCGAGGATCTTGGCAAACAGTCCCTTTCCTACGAGGGTCTGCCCGTCCCGACCCTTCGGGTCACCACACCACTGACGAACTCGATCCTCGACGAAGATGGCTGTCTGACTCGCGACCGCCTGCCAGTTCTCGTGTTGTACATGGACCTGGACATGCGCCCACAAGTCGGGGTCGAAAGCAGTCTCATCCACAGCGTCGTCACTCGTTCCTGCTTGTTCCAGCTCAAACAGAGCAGCATCGATGATGCCGTTGGCCCGCTTTACGCCGCCAAGAAATGCTCGTTCCCACGCGCTGTCTGGAGTTCCATCCGTCCAGACCGAAAGACTGTAGCGATTCTTTATGAACGACTGCGTCAGATGATGATCCACTCCGAGGGCGCGAGTAAGTACGGACTGTACTCGCCCTTTCCACGAGGAAAATTTCTCGGTCTCCCTGAGGCGTGGCCCCTCTTGCTGGGCCTCGTCCTTCAACTGCTTCAGGCTCTGGATCGCTTGTCGCGCTTGCATGGCCGAATCATACCAAGATGGCTACTAAGCCAACACTGATTACTGCTGCGACGAGAAAGTCTTCCATTAACCGACGATACTCGGACGACTGTGCATGTACGCGCCGTACTGTCACTGAGTTCATCGGTTTGTGAGTCCGCTGCGCGGGACCCCAAATCAGCTCGGGAAGTAATGGTTTTGTTGCTCGTCGCGCCATGGTGTAGATCCTTGTTTATCTCTGTCTCCATTATCCTCCTTCCACCTCTGTTGATCAATACTCTCCACCCCTGTTAGTGCCGTACTATCGACAACACGTCATAGGCGCATCAATTCAGGGATCAGCTCAGGGGACAAGAACACCCTCATCATGTCCTGTTGTTCCTCGGGCAGTCGCCGGAAGATGCGCGCCAGCTCGTTCTTGCGCGCCTGCTGCCGCACGACGAAGACGACATACGGAAAGAACTCATCCGTACTCGCCTCGACTGCCCGCCAATACCCCGCCACCTTCTCGCGGATGCGGGCGGGCTGTTCCGTCCCCAGATCAATTTCAAGGTAGTAGCTACTGCTGCACCCCTGCTGAGGGAAGTCGACCACTGCGAACAGGTCCGCCCGGACAGCAGGAGGAACGGGGAGTTCAACAGCCCACTCCTTGAGCGCCAGTACGCCCGCCTCCTCCGCTCGCCGAAGTTCGAGGTAGGTGTCCGCGATCATGAGGGCGTGGTTGTTGACGTTCGGCATCAAGCGGCCGTCGACGTCCAGGAGGAGACGCCCGGCACGGCCGAGCTGGTAGACGTAGGCCCCGGCTCCGCCCTTGTCGCCACCGGCACGGCGACCGACTCGGGACAGGTAGCCGAGCCGCACCAACCGCCCCAAGACCTTGTCCGGCACCGAGTGCGACCGATCCGCGAACAGCAGCTCTGTCAGGTGGGTTGAAGCGACCTGAGAGAAGGTGTGGGTGAGCGTGAGTACGTCGTAGTCGCGCTGGGTGAGTTCCACCTACGTCCTCCGTCCGGATAGGCTCCAGTGATCTGCCAGGTCAGAGCGGCTTTCGGTACAGGGGTAGACCTACGGTCGGCCTACCCCTGGCCTACGAGGTTCGCCTACGCCGGGTACTTCATCAGGAAGGCTTGCACGCCGTCGATGAACTGGCGTACCTCCTCCTTGTCGTAGTCGCCGTAGTTCCCGTGCGCTGCCTTGTTACGGAGGTCCATCCAGGCCATGACCTTCTTCTGCTGCAACCCGTCGTACACGCCGGCCTTCTTGAGGTCGGCGTTCATGGTGTCAGCCTTCTTCGGCTTGCCTGCCACTGCGGTGGTCACGCCGTTCTTCACACAGAGAGCGCGCACGTGGACTTCGAGGGAAGTCCCTATGATGACCGCTGCCGCGTCCTTGTATCCCTTGGCAAGCAACGCGTCCGCCATCTCCAGATAGTCGCTGTAGGTGTCGGCGTGGACAAGCTCGACCACCGTTTCCGTCCACCC
The DNA here is from genome assembly GCF_009916105.1 of Streptomyces sp. GC420. Classification (GTDB taxonomy): domain Bacteria; phylum Actinomycetota; class Actinomycetes; order Streptomycetales; family Streptomycetaceae; genus Streptomyces. Next base: position 21,131 of record NZ_JAAAXQ010000021.1, read on the forward strand.
GGCGAGGAGGTCTTCTCTCAAAGTAATCAAGACTTTAGTGTTGTGAAGCAATCTGGGCCCGTCAAGCTTGTCACGGCCTCTTTTCAGCTGTTCGCGATAAACGGACTCTCTCGTGGACAGACGTGTGACCGCAGCCTCTATGCGGTTGGCCAACACTCCTGCATCCACACTTTCTTCGGGTATGGTTCCCTCGGCTTCGAGGAATTTCAAGGTCTTGTCGAACAACACGTTGAGCTGCTTCACCATGTCCTCGATTGCCAACGTCACTCCTCCGTAGGCGGATGCCGATTGATTCACTACGCCGGGTACTTCAACATGAAGCCTCGCACCCCATCGATGAAGAGTCGGACTTGAGGCGCGTCGTAGTCGGTGTAGTTCCCGTGCGCGGCTTTGTTCCGCAGATCCATCCAGGCCGTGATCTGCTTCTGCTGCAAACCGTCGTACACCCCAGCCTTCTTCAGGTCAGCGTTCATGGTGTCGGCCTTCTTCGGCGAGCCGTTGGGCAGCTCCGTATCTACCCCGTGCTTCACACAAAGCGCCCGCACGTGGACTTCCAGAGACGTGCCCGTGATGACAGCAGCAGGGTCCTTATAGCCCGCGCCAAGCAAGTCCTCGGCCATCTCCAAGTAGTCGCTATAGGTGTCTGCGTGCACCAACTCAACGACGGATTCAATCCAACCTGCCTTGAGGTCATCCCGCAGAGCAGCCGCTATGCCGACGAACTCCGCGAGCTTGAAGGAGTTACCAAGGTCTCTGTGGAGCTCCAACTGCCTCCGGTGAACGCTGCCCGGCACCGTGATGCGCTCGATCGCCGACTCCAGGCGATTCATGAGAACTCGGCTTTCAGCTGGAAGATCGGAAGCATCGTCATACTTGCTCTTCTGCGCGAGGGCGTCGTACTCGTTGATCAGCCCGTCCAACTGCTCCGCCATCTTCTCGATACTCGTCAACAGTCCGTCCTCGTCCGTGAGTTGATCACAACAGAACGGATCAGGATACAACCCCTGTACGTCACGAGCTACTTGGTTTCCTCGGCCCACCAAACCGTCGTCGCCTCGGCGGGGATGCCGGCTGACCGGAGTCAGCCGGTTCAACCCGTCCGTTCCGGCGCCAACGAATCTCCGCTTCAACCTCGACGACCGGTCGCCCATACCGCTCCCGAGAAAGCCGCCGTACCTCGTCCGCGAAGCCGGTCGGATCACCAGGCGGTAGCGTCACGCCAGATACCGGCGAACTCACCCCGTCCTCGGTGGCCAGCCGCGTCAGAATCTCGTAGCGGCTCAGGCTGAGGAAGTCAGCTTCGCTCACACTGCGGCCGAACAACCGGGCAAAGTTGCGAGCTTCATCCGCAGCCGTCTGAAAGGCGACTGTCGAACGGCAGTTGTTCTGCGTCGCCGCCTGCAACTCTGCGGAGAGTTGGCTGAGGTACTGATGGGCCACCGTCACGGCCAGCCCCATACTTCTCGCCTGCGCGAACCAGTCGGCGGGCGAGATTGGCAGGTTCATGAAGTCCTGGACTCGTCCAAGTACAACATGGTCGGGTTGGACGGATCGGCAACGCCACTGTTTTGTACGGCACTCCACACCGCATTCAGGAGCAGCGACCCGAGCAGCCCGGCCGTGTCCTTCCCTTCCGTCGCCCGGCTGAGATTGACGAGGAACACCTTCCGCTCCCGCAAGATGGTCGTGAGATCCAACGTGCTCGTACTCTGCCCGATGATGTTCCGGAGCGACCGCCGAGAACTGAGCTGCCAGACGCGGTCGAGCAGCGGCTTGAAGTACGCGTTCCTCTGTGTGCGCGACAGGCTCGTAATGTCTGACCACCACCCGGCCAGCTCCTCGATGTGTGAAACGCCCTGAACCAACCGGCGCGAGAATTCCTCCTGATCCCCCCTCGGCGCGGCGAGCGGCTGGATGTCGGCGAAGGTCATCGGACCAGCCGCGCCGGTCGACATCATCAAAGTGAGGACGAGATGGTAGAAACCTGCTCGAACCCGCACTCCTCGCGCATCCTGCGGGTAGAGGTGATCGAATAGCTGCTGGATGTCGGCGGCGACCACGTAGGGGGAGCCCTGCATGATGTTGAAGCCGACCGGATACTCCGTATCTCCAACATCTAGAAGGCAAACATCTTGCAATCGACGCTCGGGCACACGTTCGAGAGCGGCTGTGAACAAGTCGCCTTTGCTCTCGATGAGCACCACCCCGCGACCAGCCCTCATGTCCTGCTCGATGAGGTTAGAAAGTAGGACAGACTTACCGCTCCCCGTCGGTCCCACAATCTGGAGGTGCTGCGCCGACTGCACCGGGTCGAGCGCCAACAACCGCTCGTTGCCAGGAAAGTTGGACCGTGCGATCACCCTCCCTACGCGGGGAACCGCCCCCGTGGCGGCAAGCTGCCGTGTCCGTGAACGTGGAAGCCCGGCAACATGCGGTGAACCGACCGGCCAGCAGATCAGGGCGGTTAGCTCAGAGCCAGCCAGCTGCATTGGAAAGAGCGTCGGCACTGCCCGGCTCTCGACACGTGAAACGACGCGACCACTGGTCACGAGCTGCTGCTTCAAGCGGTTGTCGCTTGTACCGACCGCGCGGAGACTGGCACGGACGCGGGCAAGCAGGTGTTCGCCGCGCTGCTTGGTCGGAGCCTTCACGGCCACACGGAGCACGGCGAGAAAGTTGGGCTCAGAGAGTTTGGCGCGAAGGTCGTCCAGCCCAGCCCTGTCTCTTTTGCCACCGAACCCGAAGATGCCCGTGTCTTCCCCTGAGCCGGTCCGTGCTGGTGGTCGCCGTCGCAGTGCCGGTGACACCACCCACTGAAGCAACAAGGCTTCACCCCGACCGAGGCCCTGGAACGATGCCAGCAAGCTTGCCGAGATGGCTTCCGGGTTCACGGTGCCGAGGCTTCGTCGTGGGTTCGTCTGTCCCAGCTCGACCGCGGCCGTCCATTGATGCGGCTCATCTGGGGTCGATGCCGGCTGCGCCGTTGATCCGGGGACCAACGTGCGCAACTGGCCCGTCAGGAAGTCGGTGGTTTCATCTGGCACGACGAGTCGGTACGAGATGCCGAGCTCCCCGGCCTCGACCTCGAACACCATGGACGAGACGTTCAGGAGCCGCCGCGGACCGGTGGTGAGTGTGCCCGATGCAGCGTGCAGCCAGGTTGCGACTTGGTCGGCGTCGAGGTTCGAGGGGAAGTTGAGGCGGTAGGTGCGGGCGTTCATGGTCACCACCTCGTCATGCGGTGGTAGATGAAGCCCAGCACGAGCAGCACCGCCAGGCCGCTCACGAGGTAAGGAAGGATCGGCTCAACGGCCAGCCACAGCGCGCGAATCGTCAGTGCGGCCAGCAGCAAGAGCAGCAGGAAGTTCCGGGCCTTTGCCACGGGATGCCCTCTCGGGTAGATGCCGCCGACCTACGAGCCGTGGCCGGCGGCGATTTAGACGTCGTCTCATTTGGGCGTGCTGGGTAGTCTGCACCCGTGGTGGTGGTCGAGCGCATGGTGCCGGACGAGTTGTGGGAGCTGTTCCAGCGGGTGGTCCCACCTGCTCCATCGCGGCCGCAGGGCGGTGGCCGTCGCCGGTACGGGGATCGCGAGGTGCTGGCCGCGATCATCTTCGTGGCCACGACGGGCTGCACGTGGCGGCAGTTGCCGCCAGTCTTCGGTCCGTCGGGGCCGACCGCGCACCGGCGCTTCACCGAGTGGACCGCGGCCCGGGTCTGGGCGAAGCTGCACCGCCTCATCCTCGACGAACTGGGTTCGCGCGGAGAGCTGGACTGGTCGCGCTGCGCGATCGACTCGGTGAACATGCGGGCCCTGAAAGGGGGGACCTGACAGGTCCGAATCCTGTCGACCGGGGCAAGAAGGGCTCGAAGATCCACTTGATCACCGAGCGGACCGGTTTACCCCTCTCGGTCGGGATCTCCGGCGCGAACCTGCACGACAGCCAGGCACTCGAGGCGCTGGTGCGCGGTATCCCGCCGATCCGCTCCCGCCGCGGCCCGCGCAGACGACGACCCGCCAAGCTGCACGCGGACAAGGGCTACGACTACGACCACCTGCGCCGATGGCTACGCAAGCGAGGCATCCGGCACCGCATCGCCCGCAAGGGCATCGAGTCCTCCACCCGGCTGGGCCGGCACCGCTGGACCATCGAACGCACGATGTCCTGGCTGGGCGGCTGCCGCCGTCTGCACCGCCGCTACGAACGCAAGGCCGAGCACTTCCTGGCCTTCACCGCCATCGCCTGCAGCCTCATCTGCTACCGCCGACTCGCCAAATGAGACGACGTCTTAGTGGGGTGGATCAACGAGGCGGCCCCGCCTCGGTAGTTGGCGGGCGCCAGGGGTGACACTGGCCACGGCGTGGCTGTCTTCCCCTGAAGTGCCGACCACTAAGGACGGGGCCGCGCGGGTTGGTTAGTGGCGACGATTGCGGCGGTCGTGCAGATCGTCGAGTACTTCGCCGTACAGCTCGGCGTCAACGGAGTGCATGAGCACGGCCGTTTCGATCTGACGCTTGCGCTTATTGCGCTGCATGGTCGGCCCGTACTTCTTGCCGATCCATACCCCGATGCCGACCGGCGTTCCGAGGAACAGCACGATATAGAACAGCCCAAGCCATTCCATCCGGTCCATGATTTCCCCTATCTACGGTGTTCGCGGACGATGCGGCGCATCTCCCGCATGACTTCGCGCTTGCGACGGCGCATGATTTCGTACTGCTCAAGTGGCGTCGGTGGCCGAAGGGCAGACCGATGGTGTTGTCCTGCACCGATGTACAGAAGGAACAGCCCCGCCAGTACCGCCCCGATGAACAGCCCGATCATCTGGCCAGCCATCTACAGGCCTCGGCCGAAGTCCCGAACGTCGCGCGCCGTGGTACGGGCGAATTCCTGGACGATCGGGATTAGCAGACTCGCGATGAACTGGTCACCGGCCGCCAGCTCTTGGGCCAGGTGGCCAACGTCGTAGATGTCCTGCATCCCGTCCTCGGTCAGCCGCTTGCGCAGCATGGCCTTCACTTCTTCCTGCCTGCTGCTGTTGAGCAGACTGGCCAGCTCCAGTTCTGCACGCTCGCCGATCGCGCGTCGCTCCCGCGATTGGCGCGGCGCGAGGAACCCTCGTCGCCGCTCTTGGCCGTAGCCGCTAAGCATCAGTTCGCCACCCATAGGTGCCGTCCTCCTCGTGGTCGTGCGGGTCGTGGTTGATCCCGCACGCCAAGAGTCAGTCGGCCGGGGCTCGTTGATCCATGTCACCAGCGTGTCAATCGAGGTTGGTACGTCCCTGACACGCCGTGACACGTCGGTGACACATGGGATACTTCGACCCCTGTGGTCGGTCTGGGGCTAGGAGGTTCAAGCGTGGGTGCGAGCGTCAAGGGGATGTTGGTCACTAGCCTTGAGGATCTGCGACTGAAAGAGGGCATGACAACCCAGAAGCTGCGCAAGCCGGAACATGCCGTACTACGGCAGATGCTCGGAGCGGCTACCGCCGAGGAGGCGTACCAGCGGCTGAGCGAGCTGGTTTTGGCGATGCCAGATACCACCACTACCCGCGCAGTCAGGAACGCCTTGGTCATCGGTGACGACATCGAAGCGCGTAACGGTCTCGATGATCGCCGAGCGTGGGCCTATGAGCTGCTGCGTAAGAAAGGTGAAACTCTCTTTCCTGGGAGTAGATCAAGCGCTATCCGACATGAGACTTCGGGCCTTAAAGAGATTGCCCAGATTCTCATTGATCGACAGCAACAGCTAATCGTTCCCGTTGAGGAAGCTCCGTGGAGCATGGAAGAAAACCGGTCGATCCTAGATGCTGTCGACTGGGACGCTTTGGCCGCGCACGATGACCGACACGAGTTGGTCAAATTGTGGATCGTTATCGTCGGCAATATTTTGATTGGAGTCTGCATGGTCGGCATCTTGGTGTCACGGGAAAATACTGGCTTTATCGGGTCTACTTTCATTCTGGCGACGGTCGTAGCAATTTTTGGATGGGGTATCACCATCGGTGTCCGCAAAGAGCGAGGAAGCCGCTACATCATCCTCAAGGATAGATAGCCCTCAAAACTTGACACTTTATTGACTAATTAATCAATATGTGTTTAAATAAATACATATTGCCAATAGGTAATTGCATCCTGCCTCTCATCTTCGGATGTGGCACTCCGCCTGATTGATTCAACCAATGGCGTGCCCTATCCGAATTGAGAAAGAGGCGCATCACATGCCGGAAACCGTGCAAGAAGCCTACGAGCGCATTCGTAAGACGCCGTCCTTCTCGGATTCAGACGAGCTACGAGCGCGGGGCTTCGAGTCCGGCTCCATCGTCTACTTCGCCAGTCCGAAGTTCACCACCGAGGACATGATGGCCGCCGTCTTCATGACGAAGAGGAGCGCGCCCAAGACCCTGCCGATCCAGCTCAGCGACACGGCCATCGTGAACGTGGCAGTCAGCATGGTCCGGCCGGTCTTCTCCGAGGACCTCGCCACCATGCAAGAGCTCAAAGATGAGGGCACACCCGCCAAGGAGCCCATCTACCACGAGAATCCCGACTGGTACATTGAAGGCTGGGCCGTGGACATGAAGGCCAACGACGGCACGCAACCCCTTCGGGTACGCGCATACGTCTTCTCGGACAACCCGCTCGACGAGGCCCGGCCCGGGATCATCGAAGCACAGATCATCCCCCAGAACCCCGATCCCTTCGGGCAAATCGGATACGTAAGGGGCTCGTAACTCCTCCGACATCCACCCCGCAACCCCTAGCGAAGAACGCCCCGCGTCCGCTGTCGGTCGCGGGGTGTTCTTCGTTCTAGGAAAGTCGCGGCGACCTAGGTCGGAAGCTTCAGTTCCGGGCGCGGCAACTCATCCCAGATCAGACCCGCCTCCGGGTTGCCAGGGTCCTTCTCTCGAAGGTTCTCCACGAGGCGAGCGCGGAGATGCGGGTTGTGTCCACAGACGACTTCCCGCCCATGGTTGACGGATTGTGCGGGGTACGGGTTGTGAGTCAGGGCGTCGAGCTTGTCAACGGCTTCGTACTCCCGCTGGGCGTACAAGACTTCCGTGTAACCCATGACGGTCTTGATGCCGAGCTGCGGCGTAAGTACGGCCGCCACAACCTCGCGCTCCGGGACGGCGGCATGTGCGCCTACCCAATCCCAGGTGATGAGCCAGGCTTTACGGCCTGAGCTTTTTGTGGTCATGCGCTAATTTTATCGCGGTCGAGCAGGGGTTCCGCCGCTCGACCAACGACCTCAAAGAACCTCCCGACCAACCACCCTCGGCCGGCGCGCCCTTGGTCGGTCGCTTCAAGACGGCCGCGGGGCGACCTCGCGCCCCAGCTGCCATCGGTAGCGCTGCACTCGGACGAACTCCGTCCCTTCTTCGAGGACAGCTCGTACGACTTGGAGGCTGACCTCCGGTTCATCCGGGAAGTGCGCTTGGATCAGTTCGTAGACCTCGGCGGCCAGTAGTGGTTCGTTCTGCCGTGCCAAGGTGATGGCGACCTGCTGCCGGATCGTGGGCCGCGATGGCGCAGTAAGGATGACCTCGCGCAGCTTCTCGACACCCCGCCATTCCTGCGCTACTCCCGCTTCCAGCATGGTGCCGACCGCTTCGAGTGCCCTGACGGCGAACGAAGCAGCCGCCCTCCTTCTGTCAGGCCTCTTGAGGAGTAGTGCGCCGCCACCGAGGACGACGGCACCTATAGCCCACGGGGAGATGCCGGTCTGTCGCCCCAGGAGCTTTACCAGACCCACTGCACCCCTGGCTGGAAGAGCCGCAACGTTCACCGTGACGGCCTGGTCCCTCACACCGTCGGCGATGTCGAGGACGGACTTTGCCGCTCGTTGCCAGTCCTTCGGGGCGAAGCCGGGCCTCTTGAGGTGCCGGTCATCCGAGAACACGACACACGGAGCAATGAGCTTGGCCAACCGGCCTGTTGGTACGTCGTCAGTGTCGGTGATCGCCAAGACCTGCTCGTCCGGGCCGTCGAGGTCTGACACCGTGACGAACCGCAGTGCCGGTAGATACTCGGCTTCAAAGTGAGCGCGGAGGGTGGCGAGCGGCACCAGGCCGCGCTTGGCCATCCTCGGGAGGTGCTCGTACGTCTCGTCAAGGACGTGGTCAGCAGCGTAGAGCGTGGCGGTGCCATCGTCGCTCATCCGCAAGAGCCGCGATCGGAACCCCTTACGGCAGTCGTTCTCGATGCTGCTGAGCAACGTGTTGGTGTCCACGATGCCGACCAGATGCGGCGCGCTTGAGCTGTAGGGATCAAGCGGCTTGGGTCTCTTGAGCGGTGCACGCTGGTCGTCCGTCATGGATCAACGGTAGTCATTTGGTTCGGCGGGCTCCAGCGGGTTTCAGCGGTGAACAGGAGGCTTCTTATGGCAGGACGAAGGCCACGCTGTACTTCGCACGTGTCACAGCCACGTAGAACTTCGCCTGCTCCTTGAGCTGGTTGAAGTCGCGGGTGTGGTAGTAGGAGATCATGGGCTTCGTTGGGAAGATGAGCACACGGTCGAAGGTACTGCCCTTCGAGGTGCCCATGTTCATCGCTTCGAGGTTTCCTGTTTTAGTCCGGCGGTCCCAACGCAGCACGACGGGTGAGTACTTCCGCACGTACTCGTCTACCTCTGATCTCTTGATCGGAAAGATGCCATCGTGTCCCGTGACTTCGGTGTTCTTCGAGATCGTACGAGGAAGCTTCGGGTACAGGTCATCCGCAAAGTCACAGATCGCTTGGTTACACCTGTAGCTTTCTGTACGGCTCTCGATGGTGCACAGCTTGGGGCGCTCGCTGAACCAGTCGACGATGCCGCTCCCCCTGTACCGCTTGTATCTCGGGGAAGTGTTCGTCCAGTAGGTCGCCTGTCGGGGGTCGCCCACCACCGTAAGGGAAGTAGGCGACTGCATCAGGGACTCAAGCAGGTCGAGATCGTAGCCCGCCATGTCCTGGATCTCATCGACGTAGATGTGGTCATACATCTCCGCGAGCCGGTTCACGACCATGCCGCCGCTTCGCCGATTCGCCTCATGAGCGAGGGCGGCGACCTGGTTGCGGTACACCGCGCTGGCGGGGTCGAGGTAGTAGTTCTTGGGGTTGTCCTTACGTGCATACCGGATGCCAGGCTCTGAGAAGTTAAGCCCTTTCATGACGCCGGTCTCGCCCAGAACGTAGCTTTGGTAGGGCCGTGCGCACTGGTTCATCAGGAACGTGAACCACCCCATGACCGTGACGTGACTCGGAAGAATCCCCGTGCCATTGCTGAGCCTGTTCACGATCTGGCTCAGGTTCTCGTTGGTGTAGGTCGTCACCAAGGTGCGCTTCGTTGGATCGCTGAGAACGCAGTCAATGATGTGCTGGGTCTTGTGCGAGCCGGCCGCTGCGATGATGACTCGGTTGTTATGCGACTGCATTGACGGCACCCTTGATGTACTCGGGCATGGTGATGGTCTCGGTGCTCTCGAAGATGGCCAGCGCGCAGGTGGTCTTGTTCTTTTTCATGTAGTCGAGCAGGCCGTCGTCTGTCGTGAAGTTCTGCCCGAGAACCGCGTTCATCGCAGTACGGCCGTTCGCCTTGAAAAGCTGCGGCTCCAGCGTCTTGAAGTTGGCATCCTCGCCCACGTGCACCGAAATGCTAGGGGAGGAAGCGTAGGCGCTGTAGTTCTGCTTGACGTCGGTCGCGTCTTTGCCGTCGTTGTCTGTGACGACTGCAACGCGGTTTTCCGGCAGCAGTGACGCGATGTCAAGGAAGCGCTTAAAGGAGAGTCCGCGGACGTTGATGACGTCGATGCCATCTTCGGCGGGTACCCTGCCGCCATGCGTGTCCATGTAGGCCCGTTGGACGATCAGTTCATCCGACGGACCCTCAACGAGGATCGACCGCTTCGCCAGAACCAGGCGCAGGGTGTCGTACCCTGACAGCTTTTTGAAGTAAATTTGTGTGCTCGCCGGAAGTCGGTCGAGGCGGAACCCCTCAGCCGAGGACAGCAGGACGAGCTTTTCAAGGCCCAGCTTGTTCAGGACGTACGAGCTGTGCGTGGCAATGAAGACCTGCTTATCCTTGCACTTGTCGCTGATCTTCCGCACCAGCTTCCCCAGGTTCGGGAACGACAGGTGGTTTTCCGGCTCCTCGACGAGGATGGTGTGAGCCATCTCTCCGTCCTGGCTCAAGGCGAGCAGAATCTTTAGTGCGCTCTGCTCGCCCTTACCGACGAATTGGAAAGGAAGGTCGTCGAGGTGCGGGACGATGCCGCTTTCCCAATTTGTCTTCTGTGATACGTCGATATTCAGCGTCAGTGCACGGTCGCTCATACCGCTCGGATTGCTTCGTAGCGATTCATTGATTTTTACGATTGACTCGTCTTCCGCGAACGTCTCACGCAGGTTGCGGTACGCGCGAGTCAGCTTTACTCGGTCGTCGGGATCGAGCCTTGAATTGAGGATCTGCTTCATGTGGTAGTCGACACCACTTTGAAGGTGGATGTTCGCAGCGTCAATGAGTGAAGACGAAGCAGGGATACTGTTGCGAGTCACCCCATTGCCAGAGAAAGCGAGCCACTCAACGCGGTAATACTCGGTCGGAACCAAGCGAACCTGGGTCGGGTCCTTGACGAACTCCTTGTATTCCGCATCATAGTCAGGGTTAAGTGCGACGCGGATGCGCACTCCGGGCTCGTCAACCTTTTGGAGGTTATTCGTTCCTTTGAGGGCAGCCGTTTCAGGAATCGAGTCGAGGAAGAGCTCAATAACGATCTCTGGAGGCGGGACTGCGCGCCGCTCTTTGAGGGCAGCAATCCACTCGTCTACCGCGTCCTGGTGGAAAAGGTACGGCGATAGGTCTTGGTATAGAGGGCGCCCATGCAGCTTGCCCGTGAGGGCAAGGCCAATCGCTTCAAGAATCGTCGACTTACCGGCGTCGTTATCCCCGACCAAGATGTTCATCTTCGGATCGAAGTCGAGCTTAAAGTTGCGAAACGTGCGGTAGTTCTGGATGACAATTTTTGAAAGCATATGCCCCCCATTTTAAGTCTTCTACCACTCGGAGGCGAGCATAAGCGTGGTCAGCAGAATCATCCGCCGCACGTGTCCCCACCGCACACCTTCGAACAAGTGGCGAGGAGCGTAGCAGGCGTCACGTCATCTACAGGGGCAGAGCCGACAAAGTCGAACGGAGTATCTAATTCCTCGGATTAGTCAATCATGATCACTATTTGTCGAGTTTTAGCCAAGTCGGCCGAAAATGACCTCTTCCAAGTCTCGTATCGTCTCAAAATGGTCGTCATCAGCAAGATCGCACCCCCGTTCGTGTAGAACGGGGGTGCGATTTATTGCGTCGGTCGCTCTTTGATCCGCCTGACCTACCGTCAGCCGGCCACGACCGCTAGGTCTCACGGATCACGCGCGCCGCGATCATCGCCTCGACCGTCGTCGTCATCAACACATCGAGCAGTGCCGAACGGGCCTGGCTTTCAACTGGTCCCCCTGGCGCCCGGATGCCGCTGGGCAGGAGCAGCGGCGTGTGTTCGAAAGGGCGCAGCTCCACGGGGAGCCCGAGCGGCAGCTCAGCCCAAACGACCTTGCCGCCGACGTGCGGGCGATAGACATCCCAACGCTTGGCGAGCTGCTCGACCAGCAGCAGACCACGCCCACCTTCCGCCTCAAGACTGGGGTTCTTCCGTACAGGCGCCACGTCCGTTCTGTCCCAGACCTCGACGTACAGGCTGGCCTCGATAGCCCGAAGCCGTATCCCGATGACGTGCTCGGCCGTGATCTGCCACGACTTCGGGTCCGTGTCCGTGATGCCACTCGCCTTCACGGCGTTGGTGACGAGCTCGCTCATGATGAGCGCCGCTGTGTCGGTGTGGTCTTCAAGCTGCCAGAGCTTCAAGGTGTGACCGACGAACATGCGCGAGACCGACACGGCCGAAGGCACGGCGGTCAGCCGCAGCGACCGAGCAAGAAGAGGGATCGGGTTCACGGCGTTGGCGCTCATGACGCAGCGCCCTTCGGCTGCACGACGGCGCTTTGGATGACCCAGAGCCGCGCGCCCAGCTCGCGCTCGATGTGGTCGCGCATGGCAGCTTGTAGACCGGGTAGCCGGGCGAAGTGCCACAAGGACGGCACGATCACGTTCTTGACGTCGGCGGTCTTGAGCGCATCGACCAAGGCGAAGAAGGCGGACTCATCACGGGCATCGAGTCGCTCGATGAACAGTCGCTCCAGCTCGAAGCCTTCGCGGGTGGCATAGGTTGCCAACTCCCGCTGGATCGTCTCGTTTTCGTCTGGGTCGTCACTTGCGGCGAGCCGCATGTAGCCGAACAAGGCAGGTCGCATCCGTTCCTCCGGGGGACTGGAACGGTTGGCGAGCAGTGGCACGGGGTTCCATCCGCTCGCCAACCTGCGAGCCAGACAAGCGGCTTGACCTGCAAAGACACCACAGCAAAGGTGCCGCACGCATGACGCATCCGTGTGGCATTCCTCGGTGTGGCCTGCACAGATGTCCCGCGTGTCGCTACGGTGGTAACTCGCCCCATGCACCGGAGGGATGGGCGATGGCAAGCAGGCGCATACGCCTCGCCAGGCGTCGCAAAGCAGCAGGCTTCACGCAGGAGGGGCTTGCCCAGTATCTCGGCGTCGAGCGTTCAACGGTAGGTCGCTGGGAGAGCGCCGACACTGAGCCGCAAGCTTGGTTACGGCCAAAACTGGCGCGCGCACTCAAGGTTTCGAGCGGGGAGCTTCAAGCGCTCCTGGAGGACGTGACCGCCACCGATGTCCGGCCCAGTGAGCGGATGACGTATGCCCTGGAGAACCCAGCGTCGGCCGACCTCATGGTGGTTGCCTACCTCCACGAGCAGCTGCGCAAGCTGGATGAGTCCTATGACCAAGAAGCGTCGACGGCACTGCTTGGTCGTGCCGGTCAGCTCCACGGCCAGGTGCGGTTCCTCCGCGAGAACGCCACCAACCCTCGGGTGCGTCGCGCCCTCTACGCGGTCGAAGCCGACTCAGCGACGTTTATGGGACAGCTGTGTTGGGACGTTTCCCAGCGCCGCGACCACCAAGCCCCGCTCGGGTACTTCAAGGAAGCCGTCGAGGCGGCCCGACATGCCCGCGACCCATCGACGGAGTCGTACGCGACGCTCCGCATGAGCTTCGTTGCACTCTACGGCGAGAAGAACCCGACGAGAGGCGTGACGCTTGCCGAGCAGGCCGCGGAGGCCGCCAAGCTCGTCAGTCCGTCCCTGACTGGTCTCTCGCTTCTTCATGTCGCCGAGGGGTACGCCATGACCGGCGCGCTTCCCGAGTGCGAGGACGCGCTGAAGAAGGCCGAGATCCAGTTCGACCACGTCCACCCCGACGACGTGGCAGCCCCTTACTACACGGTCAACGAGTTCAACCGACTCGCCGGGTCGTGTTACCTGTTCCTCGACCTCCCTGAGCGGGCTGAGCCAATCCTCCGTATGACCTCGCGGGCGCTGGCGTCCAAGAAGAAGAGTCAAGCTATCGCGCTGGGGAACCTCGCCTTGGCGCTCATCCGTCAAGGCAAACTCGACGAGGCGGCGGGCGTCATGCACCGCACCATTGATGCCGTCGAGCTGACGCGCGGCGGAGGCGGTCTTAATCTGGCGTTCTCTGCTGGGCGGGAGCTGCGGCAGTGGAGGCACGAGCCGTGGGCGCAAGAGATCAACGACAGGTTGCTTGCGCTCATGGCCATATAGAACAGGTGGGGCGTGACGAACATCGACCAGGCCAAGCAGGCCGTACGCGAGCGGGTGTGGCGACGACTCATCGACGGCGGCGGAGCACCCGCTGACTCGTACGGAAAGATCCCCGGCTTCTACGGAGCCGAGGCGACCGCCGAGCGACTGGCCGGGTTGGATGAATGGCAGCGGGCCGCGATCGTCAAGGCGAACCCTGACTGGGCGCAGCTTCCCGTGCGTGTTCGTGCCCTGAAGGACGGCAAGCGCGTCTACATGGCGGTACCGAGGATGGCCAGCCTGCAGCCGTTCTACCTGCTCGACCCCGAGAACCTGACGCTTCCGCCTGAGGAGGCCGCCGAGAAGAAGGGTGCGGCCCAGGTTGCCCGGCGTGTCGGCGTTGAAGAGGTCGAACCGATCGACATCGTCGTCTGCGGCAGCGTGGCCGTGAACCGCTCGGGCGCACGCATCGGCAAGGGTGCTGGTTACTCCGACCTTGAAGTCGCCCTTCTTATTGAGGCCGGCCTGGTCACTGAGAGCACAGTGATCGTGGCGCCAGTGCATGAGCTCCAGGTCATCGAGGACGACATCCCCGAGACGGAGCACGATTTCTCGGTGGACTACATCGTCACGCCCGACGCGGTGATCCCGTGTGCCAACCGGCGCCGACCCAGCGGCCTTGTTTGGGCCGACCTTAGCTCGGAGAAGATCGCGGCGATTCCGGCGCTGGCAGCACGGGCCGGGCAGCGGTAGCCGTAGCCGTAGCCGTCTGTGGGGGCACCGGACGGCTAGACTAGTCCTCGGGGCCACCCGCACACGACGCGTCGGGTAGCCCTGTGATCAGCCGAAACGCACGAAACGCATCCGTCAGTTTGGGTGTAGTCCACAGCGCATTGAGCCCGCTCGGATTCGGCAGCACCCAGACGCGGGTCCCGCCGATCGTCCGGTCCTGCGGGCCGACGCGGGCCACCCGGTCGTGGAAGGCGACGCGGTAGGCGGTGACGCCGACCACCGCGAGCCATGCGGGCCGCAGCCGGGCGACCTTCTCCGCGAGGATCCGCCCGCCCTCGACGTACTCCTGCCCGCTCAGTTCGTCGGCGCGCGCGGTGGCCCGCGCCACGACGTTGGTGATGCCGAGGCCGTACGCGAGCAGCTCGCGCTCCTCCGAGGGCTTCAGCTGCCTCGGCGTGAAACCCGAGCGGTGCAGGGCGGGCCAGAAGCGGTTGCCCGGGCGGGCGAAATGGTGGCCGGTGGCCGCGGACATCAGGCCCGGATTGATGCCGCAGAACAGCACCCGGAGGCCGTCCGCGACCACATCGGGGACGAGGCGGTCGCGGGCGGCCTCGAGTTCGGCCTTGGTGAAGGACGGGCTCAGAGGATCGACCCGGGCGCGTAGGCGGCGGCCTCGGGGTGCTGCTTGGCGATCTCCTCGATGCGCGAGAGGACCGCGGCGACCTGGTCGGCCGCCGCGCCCGTAAAGGACAGCTTGTCCGCCATCAGCGTGTCCAGGGCTGCCCGGTCCAGCGGGATCCGCTCGTCGTCGGCGAGCTTGTCCAGCAGCTCGTTTCGCTCCGCGCCCCGCTCGCGCATGGCCAGCGCCGAGGCGACGGCGTGCTCCTTGATCGCCTCGTGCGCGACCTCCCGGCCGACACCTGCCCGCACCGCGCCCATGAGGACCTTGGTGGTGGCGAGGAACGGCAGGTAGCGGTCCAGCTCCCGGGCGACGACGGCGGGGAAGGCGCCGAACTCGTCGAGCACCGTCAGGAAGGTCTCCAGCAGTCCGTCGAAGGCGAAGAACGCGTCCGGCAGCGCGACGCGGCGGACCACCGAGCAGGAGACGTCGCCCTCGTTCCACTGGTCGCCGGCCAGTTCCCCGGTCATCGAGGCGTAGCCGCGCAGGATCACCATCAGACCGTTGACGCGCTCGCAGGAGCGGGTGTTCATCTTGTGCGGCATCGCGGACGAGCCGACCTGGCCGGGCTTGAAGCCCTCGGTGACCAGCTCGTGCCCCGCCATCAGCCGGATGGTCTTCGCCAGCGAGGAGGGCGCCGCGGCCAGCTGCACCAGCGCGGTGACCACGTCGTAGTCGAGGGAGCGCGGGTAGACCTGGCCGACGGACGTGAACGCCCGCGAGAATCCCAGGTGACCGGCGATGCGCCGCTCCAGCTCGGCGAGCTTGCCCGCGTCGCCGCCCAGCAGGTCGAGCATGTCCTGCGCGGTTCCGACCGGGCCCTTGATGCCGCGGAGCGGGTAGCGGGCCAGCAGGTCCTCCAGCCGCCCGTACGCCACCAGCAGCTCGTCCGCGGCCGTGGCGAACCGCTTGCCGAGAGTCGTCGCCTGCGCCGCCACATTGTGCGAGCGGCCCGCCATCACCAGCTCGGCGTACTCGCCGGCGATCTTCCCGAGCCGCGCCAGCACGGCGACCGTGCGGTCCCGCACCAGCTCGAGCGAGAGCCGGATCTGCAGCTGCTCCACGTTCTCCGTGAGGTCCCGGGACGTCATGCCCTTGTGGACCTGCTCGTGCCCGGCGAGGGCGTTGAACTCCTCGATGCGGGCCTTCACGTCGTGCCGGGTGACCTTCTCGCGCTCGGCGATCGAGGCCAGGTCGACCTGGTCGAGGACGCGCTCGTAGTCGGCCAGCGCCTCGTCCGGCACCTCGATCCCGAGGTCCTTCTGGGCGCGCAGCACGGCCAGCCAGAGCTGCCGCTCCAGCTTCACCTTCTGCTCGGGAGACCACAGGACGGCGAGCTCCGCGGAGGCGTAGCGGCCGGCCAGGACGTTCGGGATACGGGGCTTGACAGTCACGTGACGGAATTCTACTGGCGATTCGTGCAGGCCAGTGCCCCGGACCGGGTTGTGGCTTCCTACCAGGGCGTCACCGCGGGGCGTGGCCGTGCCCGTGCTGGCGCGCCCGGTCCTCCCCGAGCTCCTCCCGGAGCGCCCCGTACTCGTCGTACGGCAGCAGCTCGGGCCGCTTCGGCGGCCGCCCGTCGCCCGAGGAACGCCCGGTCAGCCGCCGTCCTATCCACGGCAGCAGGTGCTCGCGCGCGAACCGCACGTCGGCCGCCCGCCTGGCCGCCCAGCCGGGCAGCGCGGCGGCCGGCAGCGGCAGCCGCCAGTCGTCCCCGGCCTCCAGGCCGAGCGTCTGCCAGACCGCCTCCGCGACCCGCCGGTGCCCCTCGGACGTCAGATGCAGCCGGTCGACGGCCCACATCCGCTGGTCGGAGAGCGCCGTTGCCCCGTACAGGTCGACCACCAGCGCGCCGTGCCGCCGCGCCAGGCCGTCGATGTGCGCGAAGAGCTCCTCCATGCGGGGCCGGAAACGTTCCAGCACCGGGCCGTTGCGGCCGGGACTGCGCATCAGCACCAGCTGTCCGCAGGACGGCGCAAGCCGTTCCACGGCCTCCTCCAGCTGCCCCTTCACCCGGCCCATGTCGCACTTCGGCCGCAGGGTGTCGTTGAGCCCGCCGACCAGGGTGACCAGATCGGCGCTCATCGCCGACGCGAGGTGCACCTGCTCGTCGAGGATCTGCCCCATGAGCTTGCCGCGCACCGCGAGATTGGCGTACCGGAAGCCGGGGGTCCGGGCGGCGAGCCGGCCGGCGAGCACATCGGCCCAGCCTCGGTAACGGCCGTCGGGGAGCGCGTCGGACATGCCTTCGGTGAAGGAGTCCCCGAGCGCTACAAAACTGGTGTAGGTAGCATTCAAATGCATGGTGGAGTGATATTACTCCGCGTCGGGGGAGCCTGGCCTCAGTTCCGCAGGTGATCGGCTACGGCATCGCCGATCGCCCGGGTGTAGCGCAGGATGCCGGGGGAGCGGACCGGGCACGGCCGGGGCGTGGAGGTGGTGGGCGCCAGGCAGAAGTGCAGGTGGTCGTCCTCACGGTGCAGGGCCGTGCGGCCCCGGCCCGGCTGGGTGCAGTCTCCGGGGCGGCCGCGCTCTGATGCCGTGCACGGCAGGTACCGCACCCAGGAGTAGCGGGCCGCGGCCGGGCTCACCGCCCTGCCCGCGTCGGCCAGCAGGTCGCCCGAGGCGGCCGCCTGCTTCTCGTAGACGGCGTTCACCCGCCGCACCCGGTCCGGCGTGATCGGATCCGGGCCCTGGAGCACCCACACGATCTTCGGCCGGTCCGTGCCCACCGCCCCGGCCGCCGCGGCGATCCGCTCGGTCAGCCGCCTGGCGTCCGCCCTGTAACGGTCGAAGTACTCCTGCCGCGCCGCGTCGTGGGTGATGCCGTCCATGCAGGGGGTGTAGCCCCAGGCGTTCCCCCAGAACTGGAGGATCACGACGTCCGGCCGCAGCCTGCGGACCAGCGCCGCGGCCTTGTCCTCCGGCGGGACGAGGGAGTCGTCGCCGGTGCCGTCCAGGTAGTCGCACAGGGTGGTTCCCGAGTAGGGCGCCCCGGTGTACTCGGCCCCGAGTTCTTCCCGCAGCAGCCCGCCGAGCACCTTCTGGTTCTCCATGGCCAGCGAGTCGCCGAGGTAGAGCACGGTGGGGCGCTCGGCCGGGGCGGAGGGGATCGCGCGCCGCCGCGAACTCGGCGCGGACGACGGTGAGGCGGAGGCCGCGGGCGCGGCGTGTGCGGGGCCGGAGGGCGGCCAGGACCCGGCCCCGGAGGACGGGTCACCGCAGGCCGTCGCCGCCACCAGAACGGCGGCGCACAGCACCCCGACGATCCACGGCTTGCGCATACGCCAACTCCCCGGGCCGGCCACCGGAACGGCTCACCAGGCAAGCACAGGGAACGGTGGTACGGAAGTCACCCGCCGGCCACGCCCTCCGCCCCGCCGGGCCGCGGGCGTCCCGCCACCTCTCACACGGCCCTACGGCGCGCCTCCCCGGCCGGGACCGGTGGAGGTGCCCCGGGTCAGGGCCGCCAGAGGCTCTCGGCCGGACCGCAGAGGGACTCTGGCGGGGCAGGGAGGAAATCGGCCCGGGGCGTCCGGCCCAGGCCGGGGGCCCTTGCCACCGCGGTGGCCGCGCCGTCGGCTCGCCAGGGCCGGGGAGATGTCCTTGGCGGGATGGCGGACGTGCCCCGGTCAGGGCGGGGAGGGCACCCTTGTGGGACCGGGGAGAAGCCCCCCGGCCGGGGCCGCGATGATGCCTCCGGCCTGGGCCGGGAAGACCCTCGGCGGGATCGCGGAGGTCCCCCGGCCGGGGAAGAGCGCGCGGCTGGAACAGGGG